>JAKSVH010000001.1 GCA_024408085.1 Bacilli bacterium
TATATAACGATTTAGACGATATTCTTAGAAAGAAATATCACAACAACGATCGAACATCTTCGATGATGATTAAATTTATGAACGATTTGAACCACACCGGCACACAAGCCTATATTCAAATCGCAAAGAAATTAAATATGATTCGAATTATTCGCAATAACTTAATTCATGAATTAGACATGAATAAAGATAATTTAATTGAGATTACTGATGATTCAATTAAGTTTCTTGAAGAAGTTATTCGTTTACTTGAACATCCAAAAACTGCAAAAGATATCGCAAAACCAATTAATTTAGCTTTTATCGTGAGAAATTATTCAGAGGTAAAACTTACTGACTTAATTAAGAAAATGAGAGAAAGAGGTTTTTCTCAAGTTCCATTACTTGATGATAAGAATGTTTTACAAGGTGTATTTTCACCAAATGTTCTTTTTGGATATGTTTCCAATAATCCTAATGTTGATATTTCCTCAATTACTTTGAAAGATATTGAGGATTTATGTGCAATTTCTAAACATTTTTCAGAAACATATCTATTTATTCCTAGAGGAATGGTTGAAGAAGAAATTGATGATTTATACACCAACAATTTAACGGAAAACAAAAAACCTGCAATGCTATTTGTAACTAAAAACGGAAAAGAAAGTGAACCTATTGAAGGAATCATAGTTTTAAAAGATTTACTTAATGCTTCACTTGATAGCCCTATATTTAAAAATTAGAAATGGAGTAATATGAATACTGATCCTGGACCCACAAATACCGGTTTTATAATCGGTTCAATTATTGCCTTAGTGGCATTATTAATCTTAAGTGCATTTTTCTCACTTACAGAAACTGCATTTACCTCATTAAACAAACTTAGAATTGAAAATCTTGCAAAGAAGTCAAAAAGTGCAAGACTAGTATTAAAAATATCAGGTCATTATGATCGTGTTTTATCGACCATTTTAATCGGAAACAATATTGTAAATATTGCTGCGTCAGTTATTGCAACACTTTTATTTGTAAATTATCTTGGTGATATTGGACCAACAATTGCAACCATTGTTGTTACTATTGTTGTCTTAATTTTTGGTGAAGTTACTCCAAAATCACTCGCAAAAGAAAGACCAGAATGGTTTGCAAGAGTAGCGGTGTATCCACTCTATTTTTTCTATTTCCTTTTCTGGCCAATTGGAATGCTTCTCACTGGAATTCAAAAGCTAGTGAAAAAGATGTTTCGTCTTAAGAAGAAAGAACCAGTATACACTGAAGAAGAATTCTCCATGCTTGTCGAAGATATGAATGAAGCTAAAGTTTTAAATGATATTGAAGAAGACATCATTCAAAACACCATAGAATATGGTGATACAAAAGTTGAAGAAATTATGACTCCTGCTAAAGAAGTTGACTTTGTCTGGATTAAGGATGATTTTGACACAATTTGTAAGAAGTTTGTTGAGACAAATAGATCAAGAATGGTTGTTTGTAGAAAGAAAAATCTCAATTCTGCTTGTGGAGTCATCCATGGTAAAGACTTATTCGAACTTGTTGTAAAAGGTGACAAAAATATCTCTAAAATCATTATGGATGAAGATGATATTGTTGTGGTCAAACCAACTAAGAAAATTTCTAGATGTTTCAAACTTTTACAAAGTAAACATCAACATTTAGCAATCGTTAAAGAAGAAAAAGAAGTCCTTGGTATTGTTACAATGGAAGATATTTTAGAAGAACTCGTCGGCGAAATCAGAGACGAAAACGACGATGATTAGGAGGGAAAAATGAATTTTAAAGTTTTTAAAAGCCCTAAAGAAAGTATTTATGCAGATCCAAGTGATAGCAGCTCACCAATTTGTTATCATTCCAAAGTAGGTAAATTTTGCAGATTAAGAAGTTCTCAACAATCTCCTTATATGGAAATCTATAATTCTGCTGATTTTCCGGGTTCTCGTTGTTCGTATCATTTAAGTGACGATAAATCAATTGATGTTGTTTCTAGTAAAGATAGTCATGATCGTCTTTATACAAGAGCAGATTTTTATAATGGTAAAAAATGCGGAAATGGATTTGAACTTCGTTATGATAAATATGGAATAATGAATTTTGACCAAGGAACAATGTTATTTTATGATGGGTTTAAATTTTATTTAAAACGAATCACAAAAGACGGAACTCCAACAAAAGAAATTCCTCTTGAAGGTTTTTATCAAACTGCATTTAATAATCTCGATTTTGTTTACTATAATCAAATCGATGACATAGATGTCTATTTAAATCCAACCCATAAAGGGAACAATTATTTTGAAGCTGATTACGGAGAATGCTTAGGATTCTCACTAAATTCTTGGGATGAATGTTTTAGAATTGGATTTGGAAATGGATATAAGTTCAATTCAACTGCAATGTGGCTACAAGATGGAAAAGCGCATGTTGGCAGTCTACGTTTTAATGAACCAGAAGATAAAATTGTTTTTGCTCTTGATAAAAATTTAAGAATGTTTTCCGTTGGAAAACTTTCAGAATCAGGACTTTATATGGAAGGACTAGCGGTGGAAGTTTCTCCTAATAAGGCAAGAATTTTCTCAAATAGAGATTTTTATGGTGCATCTAAAAATTCTTATGTTTTAGAATGGGATGCTGTTACCAATAGAGCAGTTATGTATTTTGTTGATGGAAATGGCGAAAAGAAAATAGATTTTGATGTTACCTTATAATTTAAAAAATTAAGTGTATAATTATTGCGATGAAAAATACAAATGTTAGAAGAATTACAGGCGTTGCGATTTTACTCGCAGTTTTAATCGTTCTTCAAACAATTGGAAATTATTTAGCTCCACTTGGTATTTCAGTCAATCTTGCATTAATTCCAATTGCAGTCGGTGCATTAGTTTATGGACCTGTTGCAGGTGCTTTTTTAGGTTTATGTAATGGCGCAATTGTTTTAGCAGCACCTTCTACAATTTCAACCTTCTATAACTACGCCCCAATTGGAACAGTTTTTACTTGTTTACTTAAGTGTACAATTGCAGGTTTTGTTGCTGGTTTAATCTTTAGATTAATGAGAGACAAGCATCTCAAAAGTGGTGCAATTATTTCATCAGTTTTAATTCCTGTTATAAATACAGGTTTATACGTTACATTCTGTTTAACAATTATGAGAAAAGCTGTTGAACAATGGTCTACTGGCGGAAACATTATTTCAGGCATTTTCTCAATTCCACTTTTAATTAATTTTGTTATTGAAATTACAATTATGATTGTATTAACTCCTGCAATCATTAAGATTTATAAAATTATGACAAGGACTGATAAACATGCATTATAAACACATTAACAATATGACTTGCTCCCGTTCAGTGGAATTTGATATTGATGGTGATAAAATCACCAATATTTCATTTGTTGGTGGCTGCAATGGAAACTTAAAAGCTATCGCAAAGTTATGTGAAGGAATGAGCGTTTCTGAAATAGAAGCAAAGCTTAGAGGAAACACTTGTGGTCCAAGACCAACTAGCTGCGCTGATCAACTTGCAATCGCTGTTAGGGAAGCATACGAAAAGAGTAAATAATGGCTGAAGTAGCATTCATGGATGTCTGGCAGAATATTAAAGCTGCAGGCATGAACAAAGATTTAGAAACGTTTGATAAGTGGGTCTCTTACTTAGATATCAACTATCAAATGGACAATATTTTAAAATATCTAACATTGTTAGGGTACTATGTATTCGCCTTTAATGATAAAGAGCGCTCAAAAATTTGTCTAATAAATCTTAAGAGAGAATTAGAAGAAAATTACACAATGGAATCAAAAGAGTTTGATCTTAAATCTAAATTTAATGATCGAATCTGTAATGCCTTAACTAATCTAGGTTTAAAAGAAGAACTTGATGAGGTTCTTGCTATACTATAATTTATAGATAAATTAAAAGAACGCCATAGCGTTCTTTTTTTGTTATTTAGTAAGTGGTTTTGTGAATTCGTTTACTGCGATTGCACCAAGTGAGTTTCCTAAGGTTGCAAGCACAAGGTTAAGAATTAACCAAGGGCTTAAATCATTGAGAGCAAAGCTGAAATAGAACATATTTGCAACACAGTGGTCAAAACCTAAATAAACAAATAATGCAATTGGAATTGATATTCCAACAACCTTTAATACTGGATGTTTAAACTTCTTAAAGAAGAAGACAGCGGTGTAGACTAAAACACCACAAAGCAAGGCTCCGCCAAGGTTAGTGAAGATGCCTTCAGCAGTATTTAAAGTGGCAGTTTTATTAACTGCAATTGTCTTTGCAGTAGTGTAGATTGGTTCAACATTTCTAAAAATTAGAAAGCAGATTGAACCAAATAAAACTGCACCGACAAAGTTACCTAAGTACATTATTAATAATGTAAGTGGGTACTTTTCGTTCTTTTTATCTAATGCAAATCCTATTTTTCCAGTAAATAAGTTAAAGCCAAGGAAACAGACTAAACATAATCCAACTGGGAAAAGAGCACTTCCTAAGAGTTTTCCAATAATGGAAACATCTCCTGAAATGTATGTTTTAACGATGATGTTTAATAAACCACCGAGGGCAATTGATGCACCTGCAGCAATGCCTAATAAAAAGTTTTTTGTTTTGCTCATAATGTGTAAAATTATACAAAATTTTACGTAATTAATAAATGTTAGTTTGAAATTTTGTTTTTTTATTATATAATAATTTTTGAATTTGAAGGGTTTTAATATGAATAGACTACACAACTTTTATAAAGCAATTATCAAGAAATTAAATAATTTCCGTTTGGTATCGGTAATCGCATCTATTGTTTCATTAGTTGCAGGCATTGTATCACTTGGATTGTTATTTATTTATTACTTCGCTGGAGAAGTTTCACAAAGAACATTATCTCAACAACCATCATTTGTTAATCTTGGCATCTCTGGTAAGGTCTTGGGAATGATCTTCTTCCTTGCAATGATATTTGTTATTGGTTTATCAATTGCAGTTATTTATAACTTGCTTCCATTTGTTAAAAACAAAGAGAAATTAACACCAAAGAAATTGCCACTTATTCTTGCTGCTGTTAGCGGTGGATTTGGCTTTATTGTCTTTGTATTCTCAATTCTTGCTATTACACTTGAAACCCCAAATACTTTAGTTCTTTATATTGTTACATTACCATTTACATTCTTAACTTCTGTTGCTAACTTACTTCTTATTGTTCCAACTGTTAAATGTGCATTCTATCAACCAGCAATCGGAGCAAAACTTCATGAAAAGAAAGAAGCTCCAAAAGAAGTTGAAGCTAAATAATATATATATATAAAATTATATAAAGAAAAAAGAACTCGCGATGAGTTCTTTTTCTATTTAATTAATAAATTAATTATTCAGCTTTCTTTGTGAAATCAAGGACTGCCATTACTAAGCTTAATGCACCAGCAATAATTAATAAGACTGCCATTGCAATAAGTGATCCTGTAAGTTCCATTGAAATGAAACGAATGTTTGCATTTGCTGGAGTCATTAAGGCTAAGACGCCTGCACCGATGAACATTAAACCAGCAAGTGGTGAAGTAACTTTACGAGCCTTAATTGGAAGGAAGTTAACTAACATAAGTGCTGCTGCGACAACAAATAAGAAGAATCCAACAATACCGATAATGTTTTTAACGTCTGCTGCATTCCAAACTAATTGGTAGTAGTTGCCACGTGGTGCATCATTTAATGCTGAATCAATTACAGCGGTGTTATTTGCTAAACCGAATGAAATTGAAACAAGGATAATGTTTACTAAGTTGATAATTGGAATTAAGAATTTACGCATTGTATTTACGCTCCTTTTACTTATAAAAGCGAGATAAATTATATAGAATGCATTTAGTTTATGCAAGATATAACGTTAGAAATAATAAAAATTTTCTAAATATTTTTTGTCTTATTGTCCAAAAATTTATCTATTTTTGTACTTTTTAAGTAGATCTCTAATTGTTGGACCATCTTTTCTTGTGAATTTTTTATTTTTCTTAATTTTCGAAAAATTATTCTTATCGGCAATGCAAAGCATTGGAATTATAAAATTTTTCTTTTCTAATGGTATGTTTTTGTTATGAAATGTTTTTGGTGAATGAGTCAATCCAAAAAATAAATAAGATTTTTCTGTTTCATCTACAATGAATGCATAGTGTTCTGTTTGATAATTGTATCTGATATGCCTTTTGTAATTAATGTTTAGCATAAATGATTTCCCCTCTTGAAAAATTCAAAAATACATTTATAATGTAATCAATCTTAGGCATGTAGGTACTACTTAAGAAATGGAAAACGGATTGGTTGGCGCCAATCCGTTTTTTGTGTTTGGAATCTTCGGCATCTCGGTACTACTCTCTAACTTTCTCTAATAGAAGCAAAGTCAGGAGTAGTATGAAAGCCAACTCCATCGAAGAGTCCTCCTTTCCCGAACGCCGAACAATTCCATGGCGCGTTCGATCATACCGAAGCTCCTTTCACAAGTCGGATTTTTTCACCGGCCCGAGCATTAAGATAACACCTTCAAAAAATAATGCAATAGGGGGGATATATCTTGCATATATTTATTTATAAATACCAAGGGTTATACAGTAAATATTATAATAAATAAATATATGCAAATATTTTTCAAAAATTTTCAAGCGAATTTTTAAAACAATTCTACAGTGATGAGATTTGCAATTAAAAAAAGTATTGCAATTATAAAATAATTAAAGTATATTATTGATGCTCACTTCGGTGAGTAACTCTTATTTCTAAGAGTGGCAGGTTGCCACTCTTTAGTTTATTAAGGAGACTTTATGTCACTTGAAATCACAGTCAAAAATCTTATCGAAAAGCCTATTCAGGCTTTAGGCTATCAAGAAATTGAAGTTAAATTCGTTAGAGAAAGCGGAGTTAACTATTTAAGAGTAATGGTGGACAAAGACGATGCAATCTCTTTGGACGATATTGTTAAAGTTAACGATGTTATCTCTCCAATACTTGATGAAGCTGACTTAATCGCTAATGAATATGTTCTTGATGTCACAACGTTTGGAGCAGAAAAGAAAATTGATGTTTCTGACCTCGAAAAGTATGTAGGAAAATACGTCAATATTCATCTTTCAAATCCATACAAAGGAATGAACATTATTGAAGGTGATTTAACAAGTGTCAATAACGACAAAGTCGTGATTGAATATAAAGAAAAAACACGCACAATCAAATGTGAAATTGAAAGAAAATTCATTGATAAAGCGCGTCTTGCAATCAAATTTTAAAAGGAGAATTAAAAATTATGGATGCAACCAAGTTTATTGAAGCATTAGAAGAACTCGAAGCTGCTAAGGGAATTAGCAAAGAGTCCATTATTGCTGCCCTCGAAGAAGCTTTACACAAAGCTCTCGAAAAACAAATTTCAGAAGGCTATCGTAATGATGGCGACATTCGTGTCAAAATCACTGCAGATCCAGCTGAAATCGACATGTGTTATGTCAGAAAAGTCGTCGAAGAAGTTGAAGATGATTATCTTGAAATTTCAGTCGAAGACGCAAACAAAGGTTTAAAGAAAGCAAAGTATGCTGTTGGCGACGAATTTGTTGTCAAAACTTCAACAGATGATATGGTCAGACTTACTGCTTTAACCGCAAAATCTGTCTTAAGACAGAAACTTGCAGAAGCAGAAAAGATGTCACTTTATGAACTCTACAAAGACAAGATTGGTGAAATGATCACTGGTATTGTTGAAAAATGTGATGATAGAGGTGCAGTCGTCAATATTGGACGTAGCTCACTTTATTTAACACGTAGAGATTTAATTGGTGAAGAAATGCTCCAAGCTGGTACTCCAGTTAGATTATATGTTAGCGATGTTACAGGTGCAGAAGCAGGCAAAGCTCCAATGGTTAGAGTTTCCCGTGCAGATGCAGGTTTCTTAAAACGTCTTTTTGAAGAAGAAGTTAGAGAAATTTATGATGGCACAGTCATCATCAAATCCATCGCTCGTGAAGCAGGTGTCCGTTCAAAACTTGCTGTATACAGCAATGACCCAAATGTTGACTCAGTTGGTTGCTGTATCGGCGTTAACGGATCTGCTATCCAAAAAATCATTGCTCAACTCGGTAATGGCAAAGAAAAAGAAAAGATTGATATCATTCAATATTCTCCAAATGATGCTCTTTTCATCATCGATGCATTACGTCCAGCCCAAGTCTTAAGAATTGGTGTTGAAGTTGGCGAAGATGGTAAAAAATCTGCAGTTGCAATTGTTCCAGATGGACAACTTTCCCTTGCAATTGGTCGTAAAGGCGCAAACGTCCGTGTCGCATCTAAACTTACAGATACACACATTGATATTAAAGAAGAATCTATGTCTGATGAAGTAACAATGGAACTCAAGACCATTGAAGCAATTCAAGAAGAAGAAAAGATTCGTATTCAAAAGGAAAAATACGAAAAGTATCTTTCACAAGTCAAATCACAACGTCAAGAAGCTACCAAAACAGAAGCTGGTGTTGAAAAGGCAAAACCACAACAAATCGTTGATGAACCAGAAGAAGTTAAACCAGTTGCTAAACCAGTTGAACAACCAAAGGTTGTTGAACCAGTGGTAGAAGAAAAAGTTGAAGAAAAACCAGTTGTTAAACCAACTGTTGTTAAGACAACAACAACTCTTGATGCTCTTGAAGCTTCATTAGAGAAAGAAAGCAAGAAGGAATCCTTCAAAGCAACTCAAAAGACTTCCAAACGTCCACGTAAGATTGAAGAAGACGAAGTTGCACACGAAGAAATCAAACCAGAAGACACAACTCCAAAAATGGCTATTTACACCGATGAAGAACTCGCTGAAATCGCCAAAGAAGAAGAAGAATACTACGAGGATGATTACGAAGATTCAGATGAAGACATCGATTACGATGAATTCGATGAATACTACGATGACGATGACAAATAACTTTTAGTTATTTTCTCTAATCCAAATAATTAAAGAAAGTGAGGTAAAAGCTATGTCTAAATATCAAGATTCAAGAAGAGCAAATATTCCAGCAAATGGCGGAAAAAACAAAGAAGCATCAAACAAAGTTAATGATGGTGTCTTTGTTTTTACCCGAAACATGTCTGTTGGAGAACTTGCTAAAGCATTAAATCTTAATGTTAACGATATCATCAAATTCCTTTTCTTAGAAAAGAAGATGATTGTTAACATTAACCAAACATTAGACGAAGATACAATTGGTTTAATCTGTCTTCAATACGGTTATGACTTTAAGAAAGAAAAGATCGTAAGTGAAGAAAACTTCGAAGAAGTTGAAATTGTTGATAAACCAGAAGATCTTAAACCAAGAGCACCAGTTGTAACAATCATGGGACACGTTGACCATGGTAAAACAACTCTTATTGATGCTATCCGTTCAAGTCACTTAGTTGATGGTGAAGTCGGTGGCATTTCTCAAGCTATCGGTGCTTACCAAAAAGAAATCAACGGACAAAAGATTACATTCTTAGATACTCCAGGCCACGAAGCATTTACTGCTATGAGACAAAGAGGTGCTGCTGTAACTGATATTGTTATCTTAGTTGTCGCAGCAGATGACGGTGTCATGCCTCAAACAATTGAAGCTATTGACCACGCCAAAGCTGCTAACGTTCCAATCATTGTCGCCATCAATAAGATTGATAAAGAAGGCGCCAATGTTGAACGTATTAAGACTGAATTAATGTCGTATGACATTATTGCAGAAGAATATGGTGGAACAAACATTGTTTGTGAAATCTCTGCAAAGAAGAACGTTGGTATCAAGGAACTTCTTGAAAACGTTCTTTTAGTCGCTGAAATGGCTGAACTTAAAGCTAACCCAGATAGATATGCTATCGGTACTGTTATCGAAGCAAATCTTGATAAGGGTGAAGGACCAAAAGCAACCCTTTTAGTCCAAAACGGAACACTTACATTCCAAGACTATGTTGTCGTTGGAACTGCTTATGGCAAAATTCGTAGAATGACAAACGAATACAAGAAGATTGTTAAAGAAGCTAAACCTTCTACACCAGTCTCAGTTATTGGTTTAAGTGAAGTTCCAAATGCTGGTGATAAGTTCATGGCATTCCCAACTGAAAAACAAGCTAAAGAAATTGCAGAAAAACGTGCACTTGCAAAGAAAGCATCTGATCAAAGTGCTCAAGCTGCAGCATCCTTAGAGAAGATTTACTCCAAGATTACTGAAAGTAATGGTGAAGTACAAGACATTAACATTGTCTTAAAAGCAGACACAACAGGTTCTGCTGAAGCAGTTAAAGCTTCATTAGACAAGTTAAGTAATGAACAAATTCATATTAACGTTATTCACGCTAGTGCAGGTGCAATTACAAATAACGACGTTATGCTTGCAAGTGCATCAAACGCTATCATTTATGGCTTTAATGTTAGACCAACTGCTATGGTTTCAGCTAAAGCTGAAGAATCAGGCGTTGAAATCAGATTACACCGTATCATTTATGCTTTAATTGAAGAAATGGAAGCAGCCATGAAAGGTTTATATAAGAAAGAAAAGGTTGAATCCATCCTTGGACAAGCCGAAGTTCGTACTCTTATTAAGATTTCAAAGGTTGGTACAGTTGCAGGTTCATATGTAACTTCAGGCGTTATTAAAGCAGGTGCACTTGTTCGTGTACTTCGTAATGGCGTTATTACATATGAAGGAAAACTTGGATCTCTTAAGAGATTCAAAGATGACGCAAAAGAAGTCAAAGAAGGCTTTGAATGTGGTCTTACAGTAGAGAATTTCAATGACCTTAAGGAACTCGATGTTATTGAAGCATACGAGATGGTTGAGAAAGAATAATGGCAGATCGCACCCAAAGAATTCAATCCATCATTGGAAAGAATATTTCTGAAATCATTCAATTTGAACTTAAGAATCCTAAAATTGGATTCTGCACAGTAAGTGAAGTTTGGGTTAGCAGTGATTTCTCTTACGCTAGAGTTTATGTTACTTTCTTAGGGGCAAAGTATCCAAAACAAAACCTAGAAGAACTTAATAAAACTAAAGGATATGTTCGTTCTTCGCTTGCGAAGAAGATTGATATCCGTAAGACTCCAGAAATTACATTCTATCTTGATGAGACTTATGAAAAAGTAAATCGACTTGATGAAGTTCTTAAAAAAGAATCAGAACAAATCGAAAAGATGAAAAAATAAGACAGCTTGAGCTGTCTTTTCTTTTCTTATTGCGATATATTGTCATTGTTTATAAAATAATTGAAACAATAAAGGAGATTTTATGTCCCAAGAAATATTTGAACGTGCTGCTATAGCATATAAAAATACAACAGAATTTTTAGAAAAGGCTGTTTTTCCTTTTAGGAAAGCTTTTGAAGAAAAACACGGAAACAATGAATATTCTATTGAAAAAGGATTAAATTCATTTGATATTTTGATTCAATATTCATTATTTGAACTTGCTTTAGCAGATGGTAATCTTGATCCAAATGAAATTGCATACATGAAAGATACTTGCAAATATATGTCATTTCCAGATTTTTTCCGTTATTACGGAATTAATGATATAACTTGGGATAAACTTGTTGGATTAGGTGAAACTGATCTTGCAGAGATACTTGATAAAGTTCTTTCTGATGTTGTTGATATAACAAAAGATTTTATTAATTCTTTTGCTTTATATGACTTTATGAATGAAGAAAAAGATTATACGAGAGTATTAGCTAATTCTATAAATGCTATTTGTTGTGGTTTACTTGCAGCAGATGGTGAAGTAAAAGACGAAGAACAAAAAAGAAAGTGTTTAGCTTTAGATGCTCTTGAAGCAATCCAAACAATTATTGTAGATAACAATGATCGTGGAAGAGAAAGAGAAGAAGCTGATGACTTTGATGATATAAAAATACCAGATACAACTGAACTTGAAAAACAAGTAAAAATGCCAAAACTCAAAGATTTCTATCAAGAAGGAGTTACTGCATGTAATGGTTCTTTAGAACCAATTTCTTATTCTTCTAAAGAATTAGGAACTGTTTATATCGATGCAGAAGGTAGTACAGGAACAGGTTTTATTATTAGTCCAACTGGTCTTTGTTTCACTTGTTGTCATGTTGTAGAAGGTACCAAAGAAGTATTTGTTCGTATCGAACTTAAAGATGGCACTCGTATAACCAAAAAAGCTGAAGTTCTTGTAACAGATAAAGATGATGACTATGCATTACTTCAAATTAAAGAAGTAGAAAACTTATCATTCTTTGATTTAGAAGACAATTATTCAGATGTTAAGATGGGCGATGATATCGCTATCTTTGGTTTCCCATTCGGACAAGATTTAAATCCAAATCCAATGGAACTTGAACCAACCTTAACCAAAGGCTATGTTGCTACCAAAAACAAAGCAGCTGGAAAAGTAGTGTATTACTTAGACGCTAGAAGTTGCCCAGGTAACTCTGGTGGTCCTGTCTTCGCACTTAAATCAGGCAAAGTCATTGGTTACCTTTGTGGTTCATATGGAAGTGATCGAGCAAATCTTGTTTATTGTAGATCACTTACTCAGTTCTACAAAGAGCAATCATTCAAAAAATAAAGAGCCTTAGGGCTCTTTTTTCTTACATTGGATAAAATGGAGAAGAGAAGTATTTCAGATTGTTCTCAATAAACTCTCTAATATCTTTCTCGCTCTTTTTATATTTTGATTTAAGCGACAAATCATGAATGGATGGGATCTTATCTTTAGTGAATGAGATAACACCAATAGGAGTGGAAAGTTTATAAACAACGTATCTAGAAACATCTTCATTAAGATTTAAACATTTAAGTTCTTCTCTAAGTTTAAATTCAACTCTAGCATCACTTGCAAGGATAACTGGTTTAAAAGAAATATCTTTTCTTTCTACTTTGTAGAAAATATCATTATAGAAAAGTATTTCTTTTTCATAGTTATCCATCATAGAGAAGAAGTTATCTTTTGCAGATGGATATTTCTTATATATATCTTTTAATAATGATTTCATTTCCGCGCGCATTGTATTTCCGTCATTTGGACAATGAGATGGGAAGCTAGGAATATTTTCTTCTTTTTGAGCTTTAATGATTGTATCTTCATGACAAAGAATCAAAGGACGAATGAATTCAATATCAGCGCGGTCAAGATGCATCTTTGGTTGGAAAGAGGCGACTCTCCCTCCAAAAATCATATTCATATATAAAGTTTCAATTGCATCATCTCCATGATGAGCGAATGCAACTTTGTTGCATCCAAGGTCATGAGCTGCTTTATTAATAGCAGCTTTTTTCATTCTGGAACAGATTGAACACGGAAGATGTGGTGCATCTTTTTGTTGAGCTTTAAGAATTGGATAGACTTCTTTTGAATCAATAACTTTGAGATCTAAACCAAGTGATTTAACGTACTTCTTAATTGGTTTAGGATCAAAGCCATCAAAACCTAAATCTAAGATTACTGGGACAATTTCAAAATTCACGCAGTCAAAGTGTTGATATTGAGAGAGTGCTTTCAAAAGCACCATTGAATCTTTTCCTCCTGAAACTCCAATTAAAACCTTGTCGTTTTCGTGGAAGAAATCATACCTTTGGTCTGCTTTTCTAATAAGTCCAAGAATAGTTCTTAAAGATTTCATGCTTTATATTATAAAACTTATAGAAAAAGTTAGAAATAATTTTCTTATGTGCAGATTTTGCACATTAAGATTGCACATTAAAAAATTTATATTATAATATAAGCATGCAAGAAAAATATAGTAGACGTTATCTAGTTGATACTGCAATCGGCTTGCAAGATGTAGACGGAATTAAAAACTCCGAATATTTTTTGAAATTGTCTGAACAATATGTTGCTGGAAAAATTTCAATTAGAAGGTTCTCTGATTTAATTGATAAATACTATGAGAAAAAAGAAAAAAGAGAAGATAGGTCAGATGAAGCTGATAAAGTATCTAAAAATATGATTGATTTATTGTCTAATGATAATTTTGTTTTTTCAATTGGGCAATTACAGACAATTCATAAAGAATTATTTACTGGTGTTATTGATAATGCTGGTTTATTTAGGACCTATAACATAGAAAAGAAGGAATGGGTACTAAATGGTGATACAGTTATCTATGGTGATTATAGAGAATTGCATGATCTTTTAAGCTTTGACTTTGAAAGTGAAAAGAATTTTGATTATTCCAAACTTAATATGGACGAAAAAATCGTTCACTTAGCAAACTTTGTATCTAATATTTGGCAAGCACACGCATTTCCTGAAGGAAATACTAGAACAACATCAACTTTCTTTATTAAATATCTAAGAAAATTGGGATTTGATGTCACAAATGATTTATTTAAACAAAACTCTTGGTATTTTAGAAATGCACTTGTAAGAGCAAATTATTCAAATTTCCCAAAAAATATATATGAAGATAAGCAATATGTAGTAAGATTTCTTAGAAATCTTTTGTTAAATGAAAATAACAAGTTATCTAATAGAGAACTTAATGTTAGCTATGTTTCAGACGCACAAGAAATCTTATCTAAACTAAATCCAACTCAAAAAATGATTCTAGACTTATTAAAAAACAATAAAGGCATAAAAGTTAGTGATGTCGCTAAATATTTAAATATTTCGTTAAGAACTGCAGAAAGCCAAATTTCCAAATTAAAAGAATTAGGCATTATCGAAAGAATTGATGGAAAGAAATATGGATACTGGGAAGTAAAAAAATGAAAATAACATCTAAAGAACTCGAGCAAAATTTTGATATGTACAATGAGCTTGCCACTGAACAAGTAATAGAAGTTACTGAAAATGGCAAAATTATTTATACTATGGTTCCGCAATATTTAATTGATGAGAAAACATTCGAATCTTTTTGCGGACGTCTTCCTATAGATGCAACAATTGGAGAAGATCCTTTTGAAAGAGGCTAATTATGATCTCAGGTTCCTTACTTATTAATAAAGAAATAGGATTAACATCTAGACAAGAGGTTAATAATATTTCGCATATTTTAAAAGAAAAGAAAGCAGGACACATTGGTACTCTTGATCCTTTTGCAGATGGACTTTTAATCGTACTTTTAGGATCCTCAACCAAGATTTCTCCATTCCTTGAAATCATGGACAAAACTTATATCGCAACTCTTAAATTAGGAAGTCAAACAGATACTGGAGATTTGACAGGAAATGTGGTGGAGCAAAAAGAAATAAAACCACTAAATAATGAAAAAATCACTCAAATTCTTGAACATTTTAAGGGAAAACAACTTCAAACACCTCCAATGTATTCAGCATTAAAAGTCAACGGAAAAGAGCTCTACAAGTATGCTAGAGAAGGCAAAGAAATTGAACGTAAACAAAGAGAAATTGAAGTCTTTGATATTAAACTTCTTGACTACAAAAATAATGAGCTAACTTTTGAAGCAAAAGTATCCAAAGGAACATACATCAGAACACTTGGAGAAGACATCGCAAAAGCTCTTGGAACTGTTGGTCATTTAGCTAAACTTACAAGAACTGAGGTTGGTCCATATAAACTTGAAGATGCAATTAAAAGTAAAGATGTAAAAGAATCAGATTTGATACCAATGTCTAAAATGTTGGAGTTCATGCCTTCATGTGAAGTAGAAGGTGAACTTGCAAAGAAAGCATTAAACGGAATGCATTTTAGACTTCCAATAAATGATCAAAGAGTATTGCTAAAAGATAAAGATGGAATAATCGCTATCTATGAAAGACTCGAAAGTGGAGTTTATTCTCCAGTGAGAGGATTACGTTAATCATATGAAGAAAACTTTTTGGAAAGATTTATTCAAAACGATATTACGTTCAAAAGTAACATTCTTTTCAATCGTTATTTTTATTATGATGGGAATGCTTTTGTTCCTTGGAATTGATTGGACTGCATCATGTGTTGTTAACAACACAATTGATTATTTCAATTCGTCCAATGTTTTTGATATTCAAATAAATGTATCTCCAGGATATAAAAATCCAGAAGAACTTTTAAATATTAAAGAAGTAGATGAAGTTGAAGGACTTTATAACTACATTACATCATTCAAAGATGAAAACAATGGTTTTGAAGCAAGTTTTACTTCAATTCCAGAAAAGATAAATTATTTCAGCAACATTAAAGGTACTCTTCCAGAAAATGAAGGAGAAATAGCATTAATCAGTTTCTGGGCTGAAGATAACGGTTATGAAATTGGTGACACAATCAAAATTGAAAACACACCAGTATTTCTTGATCAAGGTAGATTTACTACAGATACATTTAAAGTTACTGCAATTGTAGATTCTGCTATTTTGACTGCAAAGAAAACAACAGTTTATGGAATATCTCCAACTAGAAATATTCCAGTAAACGCACCTTTCTTTATTGCTGAATCTTCATTCAATCCAACTATTAATGATTTAGCAGGTTTTAACACAATTTATGTTAGAAGTAACACCCTTAGAAATTACAAATATTTTACAGAAGATTTTTACTCAAAAACTGAAGATATAGTTAAGACAATTAAAGCATCACCAGAGCTTGAAGGAAAATCATTTTCTGTAAGCACAATTAGAGATTCAATCTCACACCAAAACATTCAAACAATTTCTGAAGTTTTAGGTCAAATAAAATACTCCATGTCA
This sequence comes from Bacilli bacterium, assembly GCA_024408085.1. Lineage (GTDB taxonomy): Bacteria > Bacillota_I > Bacilli_A > RFN20 > CAG-826 > Fiminaster. Next base: position 16,624 of record JAKSVH010000001.1, read on the forward strand.
TTACTCTTTGTTGGGGTTGGTTTACTTGTTTCGTTCTTCTCAATTTCAAGAATGGTTAATGAGACTCAACAGATCATTGGAGTTAAAAAAGCAAAAGGTTTTAGAAACCGCGAAATATACGCGTTTTATTTAATTTATACAGGAATTGCGGTGGTTTTTGGCGCTATTTTAGGCGCAATTCTTGGAAGGTTTGCAGCAGAACCTATTATTGTTAACGCTGTTGCAAACGCCATTATTTTCCCACCTCTTAAGTATGAATTTGCAATTGGAATGACTTTAATTGTCTTTGCAATTGAACTTGTTTCGCAGTTACTCATAACTCTCTTTGCAACTCATAAAGTTTTGAAGAAAAAACCAATTGAATTAATTAGAGATGAGAAGATTATTTTAGGTAAGAAAAGGTTTTATCAAAAAGGTAAATTATGGAACAAACTTTCATTATTTACTAAGACTGTAATTAATAACTTTGCAACTGATAAAACTCGTGTCTTTTCTATGCTTGTTGGAATCATTGGATGCGCAGGACTTTTGACCTGTGCTTTAACCATTGATAGAAACATTTCTGGATCATTCGATTATCAATTTAAAAATGTTTATTCTTTCCAAGCTGTTGTTCATTATGATGGAGATGCTTCATCTACTAAAACAAAGCTTGATGGAACTGAATATAGATACACAGACATAATGTTTACTTACTTAACTCTTGAGTGTCCAAACGGAAAAAGAATAAGTTCACAAGCATACGTCTTTGATGATCCTAGTAAAGCTAACGATTTCATCACAATGTACGATAAGAGTGGTGAAAAGATTAATTTTGGAAATGATTTCTATCTTTCATTCTCATACCAAGAAAAATTTGATGTTAAAGAAAAAGACAAAGTCACATTGATGGATACTTCTTTAAAGAGTGTTGAAGTAACTAACACCAACTTCTTTAAACATTATCTTATTAATAACGTTGTTGTTTGTAGTGCAGACACTTTAAAAGATACATTTGGCACTGAATTTAAATCAAATGCTTTGCTTGTGGATTTGAAAGGTGATGATATTTCTAACCTTTCTAAACTAGTTATTCAAGATGCACCTGTCTCTTACATCTATGATGTATACCACGTATCTATGAATGCATTTAATTCAGTTACTAACATATTCAAGATTGTCGATATTGTTTATCTTGTTTTAGCACTTATTATGGCTTTACTTGTAATTTTGGATTTACTAGTAATGTTCATTAATGAAAAGAAGAATGAATTAACAATACTAATTATTAATGGCTACTCAAAACGAAAGGCTAAGAAATATATTTATTCAGACACAATTGTGTTGTCTATAGTTGGTATTAGCCTTGGAGTGCTATTTGGGACACTTATGTCTAACCTTGTTATACGAGGTTTCCAAAGTGAATCAATTATATTCTTATCTGGATTTAACTTTATTTCTATCTTAATCGCGATAGGAATTGCAATTGCAATTATTACGGGTGTAACCCTAATCGCGTTAAGAAAGATAGATAAATTCAAATTAAGAGATATCAATAAGTTAGGATAAAGGAGGATGAAACAATGCTTAATGTAAAAATATACAAAACAATTGGTGAAATACATAACGTCATATCAAAGTCTAAAAGTAGTGACGAAGCTTTACGTAGTTCACTTAAGTTAATTGTAGATAGCTCAAATGCTTCTTTTGCAGTCCTTTGGTATTTAGATGCAAAAGATAATCTTGTTCATCCTTTCTATTGGCTTTGCCCAATGGATCTTAGCTCAATTGCAATTTCTTTAGATGACGGGATTATCGGAAAATCAATAAGTGAATCCAAAACAATTGCAGTCTCAAATCTAAAAGATGAAGATAAAAAGCTATTTGATTCACTTGATAAACTAGTTATTTCTAGTATGGTCGCAGTTCCTTTAGCGAATGAAGGATCTCAAAAAGGTCTAATTTCAATCTTCAAGGAAGAAGGAACGTTTGATGAAGATGAAGTGGATATGTATAACATTTTAGTGATGCTTATCGACACTCTTATCAAAGATAAGTTCACCGAAGTTAATTGGGATAACAAAGAAAAAATCATGTCAATTTCTAAACTTACAAAAGACTTTGAAAGTGGCGGAATATTAACTCAAGTATTAAAAGGTATTAACTTCGATATCTTTGAAGGTGAATTCCTTTGTTTACTTGGAGAATCAGGATGCGGTAAATCAACTCTTTTAAACATTATTGGAGGAATGGATGAAGCCACCAGTGGTGAAGTTATCTTCCAAGGTAAAGATATTGCTAAATCAAGCGAAAAAGAGTTAACAGAATATAGAAGAAACAACATTGGTTTTATCTTCCAAAACTACAATTTAATGCCAAACTTAACCGCTAAAGAAAATCTCGATTTAATTGGAGAGCTTGTAAAGAATCCATTGGATTCAAAAGAAGCTTTATCACTTGTTGGTTTACAAGATAAGATTAATAACTACCCATCTCAGTTAAGCGGTGGTCAACAACAAAGAGTCTCTATTGCAAGAGCCCTCATAAAGAATCCTAGAATAATCATGGCAGATGAACCAACTGCAGCACTTGATTACCAAACATCAATTGAGGTTCTAAAAGCCCTTGAAAATGTCATTAAAGAAAAACACACAACTTTGGTGATGGTTACTCATAACGAAGAGATATCAAAGATGGCAGATAGAGTCATACGTTTTAGAAACGGGAAAATATATGAAATATCAGTTAACGCTCATAAACAAAAAGCAGAGGATTTGATTTGGTAAAACAAAAATGTTCTTAAATAAGAAAAATATATAGTGTATACTACTAGCAAAGGTATGAAGCTTTTAACAGTTAACTACAAAACCCCTCCAAAAATACAAGAAGGCTTAGCATTATGTCTTGGCTATTTTGATGGTGTTCATTTAGGACACGTTGCTTTAATTAAGCACGGTCATATGAACCGAATCTATGATGGTGAAGACAATTTAGCACTTGGTGTTTTTACTTTTAATAACCCAATTGCTAAATTTAAAGACACTGGAAAATCAAAAGAAGTTCTCACCACCATTGAAGATAGATTGTCTATGATATCTAATTTAGATATCGTTGATTATCTTTTGGTAATGCATGTAGATGCTAACTTTACAAATCTATCTCCAGAAGATTTCGTAAATATCCTTAAAAAGATGAATGTTAAACAAGTCTTCTGTGGATCTGATTATCACTTTGGCAAAGATGGAGCAGGTGATGTTGATTTATTGAACAAACACTTTGTAGTAAATGTCTTAGATATACGTAATCCATTTGAGGAAAAGATTTCAACTCACACGATTATTGATCACATCAAAAATGGCGAGATTGAAAAAGCAAATAAAGAACTTGGTTATCACTACGCCATTACTGGTAAAGTTGTCCAAGGTAAGAAAAAAGGAAGAGATATTGGCTTCCCAACAATGAACGTTAAACCAGTCGCGAACTATGTCCTTCCTAAGTTTGGTGTTTATAAATCACGTGTTGTTGTTGGCGTTCGTGAGTATTTAGGCATAACAAATGTAGGCATGAGACCAACACTTGGTTATGAAGGCGAAGAAGCCGGTATTGAAACACACCTAATTGGCACCAAAGTCGATGAACTATATGGTGAAGAAGTCATTGTTACTTTTGAAGAATTTATCCGTGAAGAAAAGAAGTTTGATTCAATAGATGAGCTTAAAGCTCAAATTGTAAGGGATTTGGAGAAAATTAAGAATATAACAACTCCTATAGGTGGTTATAAACCAGTGGTTGATAATTCACCTTTAAAACTTTCAGATAACCTAGATAGACTTGTTATTGATTTTGGTTATAACCGTGAAGTTGTTAATAAAGTTTTATATAACTCAATTGTCACTGTAAGAGGCTTCCTCGGAAGTGAAGAAGTACTCAAAAATATACTTACTGAAGATGAGCTGAATGACCTCAAAAAAGTCATTGCTTCTCATTTGATTGGCTACTAGATTGATGTTAAAAATCAAATCCATATAAGGGTTTGATTTTTTATTTTTTAAATTACAGTAATCTTATCTTGAAGTACTATAAGTAAGTGTTTATAATTATTTTATGCGCAGATTAAAATGGGTTCTTCTAATTGCTTCAACAGCATTAGTAGGCTCAGCTTTTGGAGTGGCAACTGCTCTTATTATAAATAATAAAGCTGAACCAGCATCATTTAAAATATCACTTGGATTAAATCTTGATACACCATTACTAAGTCTAAACCAAACTACTGGTGTTGTAACTTGGGATAATATTTCAGGTGCTTCAAAATATGTTTATTACATTAATGGTGGTGAATTTAGTGAAACGACAACAAGATCTGTTACATTAAGTGAAGGACAAGTTATTTCGGTCATGGCTTCATCAGATGTTGAAGGAGTAAATTCATCATCTTGGTCTAAGCCAGTTTCATACGTTAACATTGATGAAACATATAAATATGTTAATATCGCATTTAGAGATGCTCCAGGGCTTGAAACAGTCACACATCCAAAAGGAAATCCATTTAAACTTCCATCAAATCCAACAAAAGGTAATTATACTTTCGATGGTTGGTATAAAGATCCATTCTTTAAAGAAGCATTTGAAGACAATTCAATTATTGACGAAACAACAGTTTTGTACGCAAAATGGTTAACTCCAACATTTTTGGATGGTTACTATTTCATCAAATGCAATGATCACATCACTAACTCTGAAAAAGGATTTAATCCTGATGTTCCTTGGGGATTTATTCCAATGCATTACGATGCTGCAAGAAGTGCAGAACTCGGAAACAGAAAAGCTTATGTTGCATATATCACAACAGACTCATCTACAAGCGAAGCAAATCCTGCAGAATACATTGTAATGGATGGATGCGATGATCTTGGTGATAGAAAATATTGGAAGAAGCCTACAGGAGTTAACTTTGATTGTAAATCACCAGGAACTTGGAGAGTTACTTTCTCTATTGAATATCAATGGGACTATCATAGCGGTGAAGGAAAAGTTAATGCTTTCCTTGAAAGCTATACATCTAAATCAATACCAGTTACTAAAAATAGAGTTTTAACTGTAACTGATATTCTTCCTACTCCAGCTCCATCAATTAACAAAGATACTTACAAAGTAAGTTGGGCTGCTGTTGATGGTGCAGAAAAATATCAATATTCCATTAATAATGGAGAAATTCAAGAAACAAATACTACTGAGATAAATTTATACCAAGGACAAAGTGTTGTTGTTAGAGCAATTCACGCTAATAAAAATTATTCATCTAAATGGTCTGCTCCATTAGTGTTTAACTATGAACATAAGCCAGAGCCAACAGATGCAATAATTACATTCTTCAATACTGAGATTCCATCTATCAAACATACTTTAAATGCAAAACTAACTAAACCAGCAGATCCAACAAAGTCTGGTTATACCTTCTATAAGTGGTACGCTGATGTTGCTATGCAGAATGAATTTGATTTTAATCAAAACATCACTGGCAACACTTGTTTATACGCTAAATGGAATGAAGTTACTGATACAGTTAAATATAAACTTCTAAATCCATCTGGTACAGCAATTTCAGACATAAAACTTAATAAAGCTCAAACTGGATTTAATGAGTACTATGGAACCTTCAAGGTTGCTAAAGGCGGAACAGGAACATATAAACTTGTAGACACCCTTGATTCAAATAGAGTTTTGTATTCTCACTACATCGATGATGAAGTGGCAGAATACCAAGTCTGTTTCTCATTTGATCATTTATATAATAATGGCAAATTCGCAACCGTAAATCATACTAGATACAACTTATATTTTACAAACAATTTAGATACATCTCATTCTCCATATGCTCATTACTGGTCTAAGTCAGTTTCTAATAGAGGAACATCTTGGCCTGGAGATGCTTTAACTTGGGTCAAGAAAAATGAGTATAATCAAGATATTTGGACAATATCCTTATATAAGGATTATTACGAATACATCATTTTCAATAACCACAATAACGGTAAGCAGACAGTTGATATTTCATTAAGTGGTGTAACCGACAAAACTCAATGGTATTGTACAGGCTCAAGTAGTCCTTACTCAGTAGGCAAGACTACTTACTCGGATTAGGAGGAAAATAAAATGAAAACAAAATATTTTTTACTTCCAATCTTAGCTGCTCTTCCTCTTTGTTTTGGCACTATGAATGCTGGCAATGAGTCTATTTCAACATACGCCTTTAATTTGAATCACGAATCAAAAGAATTTGTGAGAAATCTTAATGTTAACAAAGGCAAGAACATTAAAAATGTTATTTGCTTTATTGGAGATGGAATGGGTTATAACCACGTTAATGCTGGTGGCATTTATTTAGGAAAGCCACTTACGTTTGCAAATCCAAGCAATGAGAAGTGGACTTATCATGCCCTTGTTAACACTGATTCACTTACATCTGAAGGATTTACCTTAGATGAAAGCAAATCACTTATTAAACCTGATTTAAATGCTACTTTATATGATGGCACACCTTCACCTTATGGTGGAAGTGCATCATTTGAAAATATAACTCCATATACAGACTCTGCTGCAGGCGGAACTGCAATTGCAACAGGAAAGAAAGTTACTAACTCTCGTGTCTCTATGGACATTGAAGGAAACTACATTGAAACTATTGTTGAAATAGCACATAAACTTGGTAAAAAGACTGGTGTAGTCACTAGTGACTATATTACAGGTGCAACTCCAGCAGATTTCATATCTCATGTTCCAAATAGATATAACGCTGATAGTATCATAACTCAAGGTGCTACAAGTGGTGTAGATCTCCTCATTGGAGAAAAACCAGGAGAGTGGGACAGCGATCATATTAATGAATACCAAAACGCTGGTTTTAGTGTTTGCTATGACACAAAAGGATTAACTAAGAACAAAGACAAGATTATCTGTCTTCCTGATGATATTGCTGCCTTAGACAATTACCGTTGTCCAACGCTTACTGAACTAACCGAATTCTCACTTGATTTCCTCGACAATGAAGAGGGTTTCTTCCTCATGGTTGAAGGGGCTAAAATTGACAAGAGATCTCACGAGAAAAATGCCTATGGTACAATGAGAGAACTTGAAGGTTTTAATAACGCTGTTTATGAGGCTGAAAAGTGGGCTTCTTTACGTGATGATACTCTTATTGTAGTAACAGCAGACCACGAATGTGGTGCGATGTACTATGACTACGCAAAATCAACCCAAGCAACCATCCTAGAAGATATGACGTTTTTGAGCTACAATCACTCAAGAGCAAGAATTAGATTAGATGTATTTGGAGACATCTCTGAATTCACATCAAAATATGCTTCTGAATTTAACACATTAGAAGGCATGCCTTATTGGGATAATACATACACATTTAACCTCATGTGTTCGTATCTCTAATTCATTATTTATTTACCTAAAATGCACGACCTAAAATCGTGCTTTTTTAATGCATTTTGAGATCAATAAATTCTTTAGTAAAAGAACAGAATTTTTAAAGAAAACGCTATCATCTATGATAAAGCGGTTTCAGTAAGCGCTTTAAAAATAAGTTCGATGAATTCGACCTTTTGAAATTATAGGTTGTTGACTATAGGTATCTATATATAATATATATAAGTTTTTTATACCCCTAAAGGAGACCAGGCCTATGAGAAAAAATAGACTTATCGCATTAATCGGAACACTTACAATGGCAGCCGCAGGACTTGCTGCTGTTTCAGCTGGTGTTTTAAATAAAAAAGCTGAGGGAGTGAGTGCTGCTGATGGCGACTATTATGTTTACGTTAACAATAAACAAGAAAACACTGATTGGGCTTCTTGTACCCATTATTTATATGTTTGGGGCGGAACGGGAGGTTCGAAAACATTAACCGGAACTAGAGGCATTTCAATTGATGGTAGCACTTCGACAGAATTTATACGTTTTACAGTTCCGTCTAATTGTAAAAATAGTACTGGTTTGAAATATGAAGCAAAAAATGGTTCTTCAACATGGGCAGATTCTACAAATAAGTCTATTTCAAATCTTAATCCTGGAACTGTTTTAGATTATTTTTCTTGGCAAAATGCATCAATTGGCAATTATAAGATGTATAGAACTGAGATTGCAGTTAATAATTCTACGATGGGAAGTGCAAAGTTGACCAAAAAAGGTTCTACTACTTCCTTGACTACTTCGTCAACTGCAATTAATAGTACTCTTCAATACACTATTACAGGAACACCAAATACTGGATATGAAATCGAATCCATTTCCTATGGCGGTGGAACTTGGAATGTCACTTCCGAAGACTTTTATCCATGGCAAGAACAAACACTTACTGTTAACTTTAAAGCTAAAACTTATACTGTTACTTTAAACGACAATCAAGGTTCAGGTGGACAGGGTTCTGTTACTGCAACATATGGTGCTGCAATGCCAGCATTAATTTCATTGCCAACTAAAGTAGGTTATGATTTTGCTGGGTATTGGGATAATACATCTGCTGGCACACAATATTACGCTGCTAATGGTAGTAGTGTTAAAAATTGGGACAAAGCCTCCTCAACTGCAACTCTATATGCACATTGGACACCAAGTACAAACACAGCATATACTGTAAATCATAAACAACAAAAAGCTGATTTATCTGGTTATGAAACAATTGATACAGATAATTTAACTGGTATAACTGGTGGACAAACTGCTGCTACAGCAAATAGCTACACAGGATTTACTGCTAAATCATTTGCACAACAAACAATTAATGCAGACGGTTCCACAGTTGTTGACATTCTTTATGATAGAAATACATATACAGTAAGCTTAGATGCAGGCGAAGGTTCAGTCTTTCCTACATCAATAAGTGTTTACTATGGTGGAACTTATGCTGACTTACCAGATGCATCTTTAAGCGGCTCGTCCTTTACTGGCTGGTATGACGGTGATGGTAATTTAGTTAAAAGGACCGACACCGTTTCATTAACTTCTGGCACTACTTTGTATGCACACTATTCTTCAAATGCACACAGTATTTCATTTAGTGTTAGTCCAAGTGGCTACGGAAGTATTTCAAATTATTCTGCTCCATTCAAAGTTGATGACGAAACTTCCATTACCGTTTCTGGTGATACTATAACAATTGGAACTACTGCTTACAAAGCAACTCCTACTACTGGAGATCCAGCATACGTTTATAGTTTCGATCATTTTAATGGTGCCTCTACAGGTACTGTTACATCTGATTTAGCCATTGAAGCTATTTTCAGGAGAACTGATGCAACTTATACATTTGGATATGAACTTGATGGTGGCACAAGAGTTGGTGGTACTAACCCAGGTAACTATGCCTACAATTATTTAATTGAGTTACCATCCGATTGTACAAAAACAGGTTGTGACTTTAAAGGCTGGTACAAAGATTCCTCTTTCACACAAAAATTAGAGAACAATTTCAATTTAGCTGAAAATACAACTCTTTATGCTAAGTTTGAAGATTCTAAATATACAGTTAATGTTGCAATTGATTCATCTTGCACTGGTTGGGGAACTTTAAGTTCTTCACAAGTTGAAAATGTACTTTACAATACTAGTATTTCAGCTTCTAGCAATGTCTTGACTGTTGGTTCAACTCAAATTACTGCTACAGCAAAAACAGGTCCAGAAGCGACTTACGCTTTCGTTAGATGGGATGGAATTCCAGCTAGCGGAAAAGTTACTGATAATCTTAATATTAAAGCAGTCTTCAGTAAAACTGACACATTGTGTCAATTAACTTGGGATTTTGCAGGTGGTTCTACTTCAGATACAGAATACACTGCAAATGGAAGTTATGTGTACAATACTGCTATCACTGCTCCAAATGATGCTACAATGAGCAAAGATGGATATACATTTGCTGGTTGGGACAACGAAGTTGCATCAACTTTAACTTCTGATCAAACTTATACTGCTCAATGGGTTAGAGAAAACGGATATTATATCCATGTATTTGGCAATAATGAACGTTATGTTAAAATGTCAAGTCATGGCGCAACTGAATATGTTGGAATCGTTGATTTAGCTAAGGGCGAAACATTTAAGATCACAACAATTACCGATGGTAGTGAAGGGCTTTGGTCTGGTTTTGAAGCAGTAAAATATGACACTGGTGATGGTCCACATGTAGATGCTAGAAGCACTGCACAAGTTGTCGATGATGGCACAAATAATCACAATATTAAGGCTAATTTAGCTGGTACAAATACCTATAAGGTATATTATGATACAAACGGAACTCAAATTTATGATTCTGGTGATTATCATATTTATATGCCTTCTATTGTTAATGTTGAATTTGATTTAAACGGAAAAACTGGTACAGCTCCAGCAAGCCAAGTTTCTTATTCAAGAGATAAAGTTGCTGAACCAGAAAATCCAACTACAACAGAATCATTTGAATTTGAAGGTTGGTATGGTGAAGCTGCTTGTACAAATAAATGGAATTTCAAAGAAAATCAACTTATTTATTTCTCTGTTGATTCATCAACCCATGTCGCAACACAAAAGATTTATGCAAATTGGACTTCAACTGCAAGCTATAACATTACACTTAACAATAACGGTGGAACTGGCGGATTAACTTCTATTCCAGATGTACATGTTGGTGATGAAATTTCAGTTACTTCCGTTCCAACAAAACTTAATAATACATTTACAGGTTATTATACCGAAGGTGGATCACAAGTAATTAAAGCTGATGGTTCTAACAATACACCATATCAAGAATCGTTTGGTACAACATTAAATGCTGGTTGGACAATTGATCCAGGAACATATCTTTGGGTTAAAGGCGATGCAGCTGCAGATGGTGCCCGTAAGATGACACTAAATGGTGAAACCGGTACACAATATGTTTGGAGCAATATTGCTTTAGCTGCTAACGATGAAATTAGATGCTATTACGATAACGGAAATTACGGAAATGTAAATTCTATCACTTGGTCACACCCAGATTATAAAGGTGAAAAATCTGGCGATAACTGTAAAGTTTTAGTTGCTGGCACATATGATATTTACTATGACACCACAAGTGGTGAAATGCACTTATCAATGCCAACAATGCCAGGAAATGGTCGTTATTTAGCAATTAATGGCGATATTTCAAAATCTGGTTTAAAACTAATGGAAACACATTCTGGTTATACAGGAACAGAATATAAATATGAAGGTTCCTTTATAGAAGGACAAGCTATTTCTGCTTATTATCAAGATGCAACTCAAGCTACTGAATACTACCCAACTTTAAGTGAATCCATTAAAGAATGGAGTTATGAAGAAAATATTGGTTTAATTTGTCCAGAAAGTGGTATTTACTCAATTTACTTAATTTCTGAAGATCAAGGAGCTACATACAACAAGATTTCTATCTTCCCAGAAGGCGAAGCTGACGCAGTCAATTTCGCAAAAGACTTTGATGAAAAAATGCATAATGTTTGTAAAGCTCCTGAAGGAAGTGAAAGCTGGGATTACCCTTGGGATGATAAAATCGCCACTGCATGGGCTGAATTAAAAGAAGAATTTGATGCGATAAAAGATGCACGTGCCAAAACATTTTTAAAAACTGTTGGTCCTGATTCATCAAATAAATATGTAGCATATTTTGCTTCATTCTATGATTATGTTTACTCTAAATATGATGGTAGTGAACACGCTGATGACATTCCTGATTTTATTGGAAGATTCCAAGAAGGTGGCTCTGGTCAAAATCTCTATGGCGATGCAAATCATAAATTGATTTCTGCAAGCGATGTTTCTACATCAACATGGATTATTGCAACAGTTGCAGTCGTTGGTATTGCAGCAGTTGGCGTATTCTTCATCTATAGAAAGCGCAAAGAAATTTAATCTTTGATTAAAAACTTAATAAGGTAAGTCGAAAGGCTTACCTTTTAATATACGCGTGTGTAATATCTTTTAAATTAATATATAATAGTAACAATGAATTCTGATATTAAGATTATTTTTGTAGACATAGATTGGACACTCCTTGATCATTGTGTTCATGATTTTGACTACGTTTCTATAGAAGGCCTTAAGAAAGCCCAAGAAAATGGTATTTTAGTCTATTTAAACACTGCTAGACCATACGAATCAGTAAATCAGATTGAAATACTTAAGAAATTTACTCCAGATGGTTTGGTGTGCACAAATGGTGGTCTTATCTTTCACAATGACAAAGTCATTATGAAAAACATCATCCCAAGCGACTTTGTATCTAAAGTATTAGAGATTTGTAATAAGAAGCATTTAGAAGTAGAGTATGGCACTATTAAAGATAGATATTTCTCAGTTCCATCTAATAAATACGTTATTAAATATTTCCAAACATTTAATGAAAAACCATGTCCTGTAAAAGAATACACAGGTGAAGAAGTAACAAGTCTTCTTTTGATGTGTCCAAAACGTTTCGACAAACGTCTTTTAAATCGCATCTCAAAAGAGCTAGATTATTTTAGATTTCACCCTTATGGAGTTGACATCCGTTACATTAGAAATGACAAGGGTAAAGCAATTGATTTTGTGTTAAAATATCATAACTTATGTTATGATAGTGCACTCTCAATTGGGGATGATATGCAAGACATTTTCATGTTCCAAAAAACAAAATATTCTGCCGCAATGGGCAATGGTTTAGAAGAAGTAAAAAAGGCCGCAACATACATTGCTAAGCCTATTAGTGAAAATGGTGTGCTTGATGCACTAAAACATTTCAAAGTTATTTAAGTAAATCTTCTAATTTGAATTCTCTTTGTCTAAATACCAAAGTGAATAATAAGAAGACGCCTGTATTAATAAACATAAAGAAGAAGATAGACAACAATAACAACATCGTTGTTTTTTGTTGTGCTTCACCTAAAACAAAATATAAAGCAGTGCAGACTGCAGTTAAAATTAATCCGAGTCCTGCTCCTACTGAAACAAAGATTAGAGCAGTCTTGTTTACTGATTTGTTTTCGTTGAAGGCAATGTCACAAATGACCATTTGTTTCTTCATATTTTTAAGAATCAAGATGATTTGAAGAACTAAAAAGAAAATTAAAACACCTGTTGTAAAAACATGTAGTCCATAACTATTTAAATCAGTGGTGATGTAGTGGACTAAAAAGAAAATACATAAGCCAAGTGGTAAAAGTAGCAACAATGTTGCTAATATTCGAAATAATTTGATTTTCTTTGCTTCTTCCATGCCGTTATTTTATTAAAATAATATCTTGAAAACAAGTGCTATTTGTTCTAGAATATTTATATTCTATTAATCCAGGGAGGTCAAAATATGGTTTCTACTCTAAAGAAATTAATACTTTGCACTTTTTTTGCATGTGGAGTTGCCGCTCCACTTTCAGCATGTGATGCAGGTGAGTTTGTAGATGTTCCTGCAACATCTGTTGAATTTTCAAACCCAACATTAGATTTATTTGTTGGACAACGTGTAGCACTTAAGTACAGTGTTGCACCATCAGCTGCAAGAAACGACAAAGCTTATTGGTTTTCATCAAACGAAAGTGTTTGCTACGTCACAGACGGTGTCCTTATGGGCATTGGCGCAGGCGATGCAAAGATTTCACTTGTCTTAGGCGGACAACGTGCTGAACTTAATGTTCATGTTATCGACGGTGGATCAGGAGATGTTAAGAGCATCAACTTATCAACACGTAGCATGACTGTTGGTGTTGGCAAAACTGCTCCACTTAAAGCATACGTTAATCCAAAGAGCGAAGTTGTTACTTGGGTAAGCTCAAATCCAGCAGTTGCAGATTATTCAGATGGTAATGTTGTTGCTAACTCTGTTGGCGAATGTGACATTACTGCATCTATTTCCGATAATTTATCTGCATCATGCCATATTACAGTTACAAACGATGCTCCTCCAGGACCAAGTCCAGGCGGTGATGAAGGTTGGACAGGTAATATCAGAGTCGGTGCACCTATGGGTGAAATGGACTTCATGAAATCATTACTTGCCAAATTCAATTCTGATACAGGATCATCAGTTACATTCGAAGTTACTCAATGGGAAGAAGGAAACGGTCCAGATAACCTCCCACAATCATTAGCAGACGGACCAGATATTTATCCTTATGTTTCTGACCAAACCATTGGTTTCTATCAAAGAAATGCTTTAGCTCAACTTCCTAACTCAGCAGTTGCTGATATCAAAGCAAAGATGGGCGATAAGTATGCTAACTACGCAAAATTAAATGGTACATCCAAATATATTGGATATCCATTTGCAAGTGATAACGGCTATGTCATGTTCTACAACAAGACAATGGCAGCTAGCGCAGGCATTACAGATATGAGCAATGTCTCAATGACAGAGCTATTACAAGCTGCAAAAGCAAAAGATTACGAAGTTGACTTCCCAATTAATAACGCTTTCTATGCTGCAGGTAGCTTAATGAGCTATTCAAAAGACGAATCTGGTAATGCAAAATCACTTTACACATTAACAATGAAGTCTGGCGGTACATCATACTCAGTCGCATCAACATTTGATTCAGCTGTTGGTATTGCTGCTGCAAAACAAATTAGAGGCTTATTTGATTACACTGGTACATTAATGCTTGCTACTGATGCTCCATGCGATGGCGTCTTAGCAACTATTGTTGACTGTTCAAAAGTTTCTGGTTTCAAGACAAGACTTGGTGCTGATTATGATGTTGCACCTCTTCCATTTATTGATGATAGCAAGACAATCAGATATGCAAACTACTCTGGTCTTAAATTCTATGGTATTAACCCAGGTAGAGCTGCTACACACATGGATCTTGCTAATAGAGTCGCACAATACTTAGTCAGTGAATCTGCACAATTAGAAAGATTCAATGTATTGAAATATAAACCAACTCTCTCTTCACTTTTGAATAGAGACGATATTGCTAACGAACCACACATTAAAGCTCTTACTGCGCAAGGAGATAAAAACACAGTTGCCTTAACCGCTGTTGATAGCTCACTTTGGAGCCAAGCAGCAGTTGCTGTTAAGTCAATTCAAAAACTTCCATCAAATGCTTCAGATGCTGATTATTCAGCAATCCTCAAAGAACTTGATGATAGCTTATACAAATAATTAGGATATTTATGACAAAGATTGAATATTTATCTTTATCAAAAGGTCAAAGAGCCATCGTAAGAGTGGCCGAAGGATTTAAAAACTTCGGTCTCGGCTTCGTTGGTTTTTTCCGCAAACTTCCATCCAAGTTCACAAAGATGTGGATGGTTATCCTTTCTCCTTTCTACGTTTTAAAAGATGCTTTAATTAACGGAAACTGGATTACAAGAGCCAATTTCCTTGTATGTGGATTTTCACAATTATTTAGAAAACAAATCGCAAGAGGAATTCTTTACTTACTCTACGAAGTAGTATTCTTCTGGTTCTTATTCAAAATCGGTGTTCCAAACTTCGCAAAGCTTGGAACTTTAGGCGAATTTGGACCAAATGCTACTTACTTAGTATTTAATGCAACAACTCAAGAATTCATGCCAACATTCATTTCAACTGGTGATTTCTCATTCAATATTTTACTTTATTCATTAATCACCATTGTTTTAATGATTATTTTTGTTGTCTTATGGTTCTTCTCTATTAGAGATGCCAAATTACTCCAAGACAGCGAATCAGTTGGTAAATTCTCCAAAAATAGCGACTTTGTTAAAGATATTACAGGTAAGAGTTATCAAAACGTCTTACTTGCAATTCCAATGGTAGGTTTATTAGCTTTTACCATTATTCCTATTATCTTTATGATTATCATTGGTTTTACAAACTATACCTCAGTTCATACAGACTTATTTGACTGGGTTGGTTTTAAAAACTACTCTAACTTATTTGGTGGTGCTAGTGATGGCGCTAACGATATTGTTCAAGTATTCTTTAAAGTACTTGCTTGGACACTTATTTGGGCTTTCTTTGCAACATTCACCAACTACTTCTTAGGTATGGTTGTTGCCTTACTTATTAATAAGAAAGGCATTAAGCTTAAAAAATTATGGAGAACAGTTTTAATTACAACAATTGCTGTCCCACAATTTGTTAGCTTACTTCTCATTTCACAAATGTTCAGCGGAACAGGTATTGTTTCGAGATTATTTATGGATTGGGGAATTATCCAACCAGGATTTGAACTTTTATCAGATCCATTAATTTCTAAGATTATTATTATTGTTGTTAACATGTGGGTTGGTATTCCATACACAATGTTAATTTGTTCTGGTATTTTAATGAACATTCCAGAAGACTTATACGAGTCTGCTCGTATTGATGGTGCAACACCATTCAAAATGTATATGAAAATTACTCTTCCATATATGTTATTCATTACAATGCCTTACTTAATTAGCCAATTCGTTGGCAACATTAATAACTTCAACGTTATTTACTTATTAACTGGTGGTGGACCAGAATTTAAACTTGCTGGTTTAACTGTCCCAGCCCAATACGGTAACGTTGGTCAAACAGACTTACTTATCACATGGATTTATAAGATTTGTATGAACGACCAAAAAGACTACGCATCAGCCTCAGTTATTGGTGTGTTGATCTTCTTAGTTGTCGCAATCTTCTCATTTATCTTCTATGGAAGAAGTAATTCAGTTAAGAACGAGGAGGATTTCCAATAATGGCAAAGCATGTTAGAAGTGCACGTGCAGTTGAAAAAACTCGTCGTGTGTTAGTTTATGTAATCCTATCGATAATATCGATAATTTGGGTTATTCCTTTCTTGTATTTAATTTTCCAAAGCTTGTCTGCTAACGCAAACCCAGGAAGTTTCTTCCCAGCAAGCGGTGACTGGACACTTAAGAACTATGGACTTCTCTTCTCGAGTACAATTGCTCCATTCTTCCGTTGGTGGTTAAATACATTCATTATTGCTGCTGCTTCAGCAGTACTTCAAACAATCTTCGTCTTGATGACTGCTTATGCACTTTCAAGACTTAGATTTAAAGGCCGTCAAGGAATCATGAAACTTATTCTTTTACTTGGTATGTTCCCAGGATTTTTAGGAATGGTCGTTATTTACATGATTCTTAGACTATTTGGTCTAAGTGGATCTGTATTCTCACTTATTATTGTTTATGTTGCAAGTAGTGCTATGTCTTACTACATTGCCAAGGGATTCTTTGATACTATTCCAAAATCTCTTGATGAAGCTGTCCTTATTGATGGTGGTAATAAAAACACTGTCTTCTGGAGAGTTATTCTTCCAATGTCAAAACCAATTATCATTTACACTGTTCTTGTTTCATTCACTGGTCCTTGGGGCGACTTCATGTTCGCATCATTACTCTCTCAAGGCGCATCTGATATGGCACAAAAAACAGTTGCTGTTGGCTTAAAAGCATTACTTACCACAGCACCAAGTGCTGCCCTTCCAAATCCGTATGGTTTATTCTGTGCAGGCGCAGTATTTGTATCTATTCCAATTATGGCTCTGTTCTTCTGGCTACAACGTTATTACGTTGAAGGTATTGCCGGTGGCGCAGTCAAAGGATAAAAAGGAGGCTATTTATGGCATCATTAAAACTCGAACACATTTACAAAGTCTATCCTAACGGACATAAAGCTGTTAGCGACTTTAACATGGACATTAAAGATGGCGAATTTATCGTCTTCGTTGGTCCATCTGGTTGTGGTAAATCAACAACCTTAAGAATGATCGCAGGTCTAGAAGAAATTTCTGCTGGTGAACTTTATATCGGTGACACACTTGTTAACGATATGGAACCAAAAGAAAGAGATATCGCAATGGTCTTCCAAAACTACGCTCTTTATCCACACATGACAGTTTATGAAAACATGGCATTCGGTCTTACATTAAGAAAGATGCCACGTAGTGAAATCCATGAAAAAGTTATGTGGGCTGCAGAAGCCTTAGGCTTAAAAGAATACTTAGACAGAAAACCAAAAGCTATGTCTGGTGGTCAAAGACAACGTGTTTCTTTAGGTAGAGCTATTTTACGTAATCCTAAAGTCATGCTTCTTGACGAACCACTTTCTAACTTGGACGCTAAATTACGTAGCCAAATGAGAAGTGTTATTTCAAAACTTCACCAATCACTTGCTACTACATTTATTTACGTTACACACGACCAAGTCGAAGCTATGACTCTTGGTACAAGAGTCTGTGTTATGAAACTTGGTAAAATTCAACAAGTTGATACTCCACAAAACCTTTACAATCACCCAGTAAACATCTTCGTTGCTGGATTTATTGGTACTCCACAAATGAACTTCTTCAATGTCACACTTAAGAAAGGTGCAAAAGACGTTGAATTTGGTTGGTGTGATTGTGAACAACCAACACTTCACGCTCCAAATGATTTAGTTTTAAAGACAAAACAAAGATATCTTAATGGAGATGTTAAGGTTGTCCTTGGTCTTAGATGTGAAGCAATCTCTGCTGAACCTGAAGATGTCGCTAAAGGCGATAACCTCATCAATGTCAGAGTTTCTCACTTTGAAGAACTTGGTAACGAAACACTTATTTATGGTGACTTAAAAGAAGTAGGAGGCTTAATGTCTACTTCTAAGACATCAGTTATTATTAAAGCAACATCAAAACACGGTTATAAGCCAGGTGATGTCATTAAGGCAAGAGTTGATATGAGTAAATGTCATTTATTCGATTCTGAGACCGAAATGACTATTATTCCAGCTATTCCAAATGAAGATGTTCTTCCAATTACCATTGAAAATGGTAAGATGGACTTATTTGGTAAGGAAAATAAACCAGAAGCTCTTCCTTGCGACTTAGTCCAAAACGGCTTTATTTCAATTCCTCTTTCTGCAATTAGCGTAGGAGAAGGTAGCGTTAAAGGCAAAGTTAAATCAGTTGAAGAAGTTGATGGCAAACACTTAGCCTTAATTGAAGTTGGAGATAAATCCTTATTTGCATTCGTTGATGAAAACGTTAAGGAAAAAGCCGCAGTTACTTTATCAATTGATTACTCACGCGTAACAATTATGGATAAAGAAGAAAAGGTTATTGTATCTCCACTTGATGAACACGATTTACTCAATTCTTCATTTGTTAACTATAAAACAGCATTTGAAGTTACACAAAATCCAGACTTTGAAGCTGAAAAACAAGCTCGTCTTGATAAAGTTTACGAAGAATTTGGAAAAATTAGAGCAGATCTTGATGCTGAAAAAGCTGCTGCAATGGAAGAAGCAAACAAAGCTCAAATTGCTGCAAATCCAAATATTGCTGCAAAACAAGCAGAACTTGACAAGATGATTGCAGACGCAAAAGCTGAACTTAAAGAACTTTCTGCAACATATAAGAAAGATCTTGCAGAAGCAAAGCAAAAACATGCAGGCATTAAGAAAGAAGCTATTGCTGCAATTGAAGCACAATATAAGAAGATGCTTGAAGATGAAACTAAAGACTATAAGTTAGCAGTTTCAACCAATAAAGATAAAGAAGCTATTAGAGCTAGAAAACTTTCATATCAACTCTTCAAGGAATCACTTCCTGCAATGAGAACAAATGATATTTCTAACAAGGAGAATGCTTTAGCATTTGATAGCGAAACAGAGATCAACGGTCTTAAATCTCGCTATGCTCAAAATAAGTTCTTACTTACAAGCAAAATTAAAGAAGGCAAAGATAATTTCAACAAGGAAAATTATCCTCTTAAAGAATGCGAAAAATTATACGCTAAAAAACAAGCTGAATTTGACGCAAAAGAAAAGGATGCATTACTCCATGCTGAACTCATGTTCTTCTTCAAGTTTGACGATATTTACCAAATTATCCCAAATAATATTACAGATAAGATTATTCAAGGATTAGGCAATAAAGTCTTTACTAAGACATTTAGGGTAGAAGTTCCACATACCGCTTATGTTAAGGCTGATAAAGGTCTTGAATTTACAGTTACTTCCTTAGTCAATTATGGCGACGTTAAGTACTATAAGTGCGTTGGAAGAATGTATGACAAAGATCAAGTTATTTACATTAGAAAAACTGAAGAACTTTCTCTTGGAGAAAAGATTCGTGTTTTACCAGATTTATCTAAATGTGAAATCTACGAAACAGCCTTAAATATTAGATTATATTAATATGAAAATTAAACATTTATTTCCATTACTTATTGTTCCTATGGCACTAGCATCTTGTGGCAAGAATGCTTTAAGCGTGGAACAAATGCAGGATTATTTGGCTAATGTTTCTTCAGAGACAGTTTATCCATATTATCGTGTAATTGGTGCTATAGACTATAACAATATGTATATCGAGGTAGATAACGAATTCACTAACGATTTTAGAGAAGGTGAATTTGTTCCTTATTCTAGATATAATCCAGGAAGTTTTGATCCAGAATACGATACTTATGGCGAGGAACTCACCATGATATTCGCCAATTCATCAAAATCTTATTGGTCTAGAATGCCTCTTAGAATTACGAAAGATAATTTCTATGGTCTTTATAACGATGGCCGTAACGAAATTATCAATCCAACTTGCGCTTATTACCAACTTCATCACTATATGAAAACATGGTCAGATTCTTTCGTTAAGAACGCTGATAATGGTGGTGAAATGGTGATGGAAGTTAATAAAGATAAAGACGGTAACGTTGAAGCTTTTGTGTTCTCAGGAGTTAACTTACATTCAAAGATTATCATAGATAATTATCCAATGTATCCAGACACAAATGATACAGTTCATTTCCCATATGGAGTTTTATCTAATGAAGAAATGTACCGTAACGAAGTCGATGCTTCATTTAACTTCAAATTTGAATACAACAAAGATGGTTGGTTAACTAGAGAATACATTGTTTCTACAAACTACAATGATAAAGAATCTAGCGAAACCCAATTCTATTGCGAGGCAAAATACAGCTACTCATTCCATGCATAATTATAGAAAATTATTCATACCAGTTATAGCTACTTTATCCGTCACTTCTTGTGGGGCTACTCTCCGTCCAGAAGTGGCGGATTTTATCGCATCTTTTTCGCTTGAAAATTGCCGAAATAGTGTCCTAAAAGGTCACTATATTGACAAAAGTGAAGGCAAGTACAAGGGCAATGATTGTCTATTTTATGATGAAGTAATTTTTGACGTTACAAGCCAAGAAAACTTTGTTTATAAACACGTCTACAAAACCAAAAATTACGGAACAATTTTAGATGACGATTATGTCGAAGAAATCACTAAAGTTGGTGACACATTTGTCTATAAAAAAGGCGAAATGAGTCACGAAATGTCTTATCAAACCGCATACACATATACCAATAGATTTTTCTATTCAGAGTATTACTCTCAGACCAAAAGATACAATGGTGCGATGTATTATGGAGACATGATAAAAGACGAGGCAATTAAGCAACAAGATTTTGTCACAATTGATCAAGAAGCTCGAATCTATCGATATAAAATCGATAAAGTAAAGTCTCAAGGAAGCGATGTAGTCACCTCAATTGACTACTCAGTTAATCATCTAGGAATGCTTCTCTCGTTAGTAGATAGTGCCTACTCTGAAAGCGATCCTACTACTTATTATAACGAAGTAATTACAGTTTCTTATTAAAGCGCAGAACAAATATTATGTAATAATATCTTGTAGAAAGCGCTTTTTTATTTTATACTATATCCATATTATGGATTACTTTTATTGGAGAGTGATATTATGAAAAGGAATTTGACATTATTATTACTTGCGCTTTTTCCGCTAACCCTAACATCTTGTGGTGGTGGAGTCGAGGTTCAAACAACCGATGATTTTGGCGTAACCGCAGTACAAATTGTTTCTGCTACAGAGCTTTTTCTTACGCGCGGGGAACGTAGCGCAGCTGAGGCAGACGTATTAGTTAAAGACGAAACTGTCGACAAAACCTTAATTTGGATTAGTAGCGATAACAACATCGCAACAGTTGATGAAAATGGTGTTATTACTGCTGGACAAACAACAGGCGTTTGTACAATTTCCGCCATCTCTAAAGTTGGTGGTTATGCAGATAGAATCACAGTTCACGTTGGCGGTGGTTCTTCACAAGAAATCACAGGTCTTTCACTTTCAGTTACTTCCCATACATTCAAATCCATAAATGACAATCCAATTGAAATTATTCCAACAATCACTCCTTCAACAATTGCAGCTTCCTTCGTTAACTGGACAATCTCCAACGAAGAAATTGCAAGTTTTGAAAAAACAGATAAAGGAATCAAAGTTACTCCTAAAGCAGTTGGTATTGCAACAATCACAGGTAAAGCTGGTCAAAAGACCGCAAACTGTAACATTGTTGTTGAAAATCCAGATGATCCAACTCCAGGAGAAAAGACAATAACACTAAACGAAACTTCACACGAAATGAAGATTAATTCAACATTCACTTTAGTGGCAACAGTCACTGGAATTATGGATGCTGAACCACTTAGCTTTGCTATTGGAGACACAACAATTCTTAGTGAAAATGGTAAAAATAACCGTACATTCTCCGTCAAAGCATTAAAATCAGGCGATACAACAATTACATGTTCCTATGGAACAGGCGATGAAAAGATTGAAAAAGTTTGTAATGTTCACGTTACCGAAGAAGAAGATGACTATGGTGCATTCTGTGCACAATTCTCAAAGCCAGGTCACGTTTACTTACACTATAAGAGACTTTCTGATACAAATTATGATCCATGGGCAGTTTGGATGTGGCAAAAAGTTCCTGAGGATAGCGAAGGTACACTCTGGGGCGCAACACACGCGAGCGAATTAAAATCACAAGCAAATATTAACTCAATTACAACTTCTTGGATGACAGGCGATGATGTTAAACTCGGTGGTAGAGATATTTACTCCGATGATAACGGACAAATCGTTGACATTGACGTTTCAAGAACTGACTTAATCGGCGGTAAGACTGGCGTTGCAACATCATTCAAAGATAGTCAAGGCAACTATTGTAGTCGTATTGGTTTCTTAATCGTTGATCAAACCAAGATGACCGGTGGTTCTCACTGGAAGAGTGATGGCGGCATTGAAGCATACGTTAAGAAATTTGATGAATACATGATGAAGGGTGGAACCGAACAATATTTACACATTTTCTGTATCGAAGGACAAGTTACTCAATTCTCTACCGAAGCAGGCGCAGAAGTTGAAACTAACCCAACTTTAACAGATACAACTGGAAAATATCGTTCAAAATCAAATATTACAGATCTTAAGAGAGATGCACATCCAGGACAAGCTTCTCCAACTTCATCCTCATTCTTAAATGATAGACCAGGTGTTGGTTATCAAATCTTTGTTCCAGCATTTGCTGATAGTAACGGAGATGGTTTAGGTGACTTAGGCGGTATTATCAAGAAACTTGATGAAAACTACTTCAAGGATTTAGGCGTTGGAGTCTTATGGCTCACACCAGTTCAAGAATCTGGTTCATATCATGGATATGATGTTACTAACTACTATGAAATTGATCCTAAGTTCGGAACTATGGGTCAATACGAAGAACTTATTCAAAAAGCACACGCTCAAGGCATTAAAGTCTTAATGGATATGGTTATTAACCATACATCTAAGAATAACGTCTTATTTGAGCAATCACAAAAGGCTGGAAAAGTCGAGCTTGTGAAGGGCAGCGGTCAAATGGTTGATGCTCGTGACATGTACCTTTGGAAGTTCAAAGGCGACAAGATTAGAGAATGGAATGGAAACACAGTTCCAAAAGATTCATTCCCAACATATACATCAATCGCAGTTGAAAATTCTGATGACTGGTACCAAGATGGTTCTTCAAATTACTATTATTATGGTAAATTTGGTAGCGGAATGGCTGAACTTAACTACTCTTATGATGCAACAAGAACTTACATGGAAGAAATGTGTAAGTGGTGGCTTGCTAAAGGATTAGACGGTTTCAGACTAGATGCTATTAAACATATTTATCTTGAATCTGAACTTTCACCAGAAGAAGCTTCTAAATATGCAGCAGATAATAAAGTTTCTGATGCATCTTGGAGAACTTATTATGATGATGAAATGAAGAAGGAAGTCACTGCAAAGAACGATTACTCCTACGATATTGACCTTAACGTTAAGTTCTGGAAAGAATTCGCTTGGGCAATTAAGTCAGCATATCCAAATTGTTTCTTAGTTGGCGAAAACTTTGATGGATGGAACCAACGTATCGCTCCATTCTATGAATCAATGGATTCTCAATTTGACTTCTCTAACTACTATTCATTAAATGAAATGGGCGCAAATGCTATTGGTGATCATGGCAAAAAGACTCTTGAATTTAATAGTCAATATAGATCAAATCAAATTAATGGTGCATTTACTTCTAACCACGATATTTCGCGTATGATGAACCATGCTGCAGGACAACTCGGCGGTGCTGGTGATCACCATGGTGAAGTTAATACTGGTAATTTAGCAAAAGTTACTGAACAAGCAAAATATGCTGCAACAGTTACAATGCTTATGCCAGGCGTTAGCTGGATTTATTATGGTGACGAAATCGGATTAACTGGTAACGTTAAAGACAAAGTTACTGAAGAAGAAGACCATGGTAATAACGTTGATAGATGGTATCGTCAGCCAATGAAATGGGCTGATACTCTTGGCGGCGTCGATGCAGGTGGTACACACGTAACACATTATAGTTTTGGTGGCTTAAAGATTGCTTGGGATAAGATGAATCAATCATTAAAGAACGTCTCATCTCAACAAGCTGACGTTAACTCAATGCTTTCATACTTCAAATTACTTGGCAAAGCCAAAGCAGATAAACGTTATCCAACTTATGGTTATATGAATTGGGCTGGCACAATTGGTGGTACTAATGATTCTTGTGCTATGGAAATCACTGATGGTTCAAGAACTGTCCGCGTATTTATAAATCATTCTGGAAGTACAGCATACATTCCAGCTCATAATCAAATGGCAAATATCATTTCTGGTTCAAGTGGTGCAACAACATCACAAGTTCCAGCACATGGATTTGTTGTTTTGACAAACCAAAGTAAATAAGGAGGAGATGAAAGATGAACGCTAAAAAAATCTCTAAACTTGTATTATTCCCACTAAGTGCATTAATTTTAAGTGGTTGTGCAGGAAATCCTACAGACGCTCAAATTCATGTTGATGATGGATGGGATGGTGATCCAATCAGCTATGCTCAAAAAGACGATTCAGTCGACTTTGATAAGCCAGCACGCATTATGCGTGATGAACCAGCTGCTAAGATTGTTCAACCAAGCAAAATCATTCTTCATTACCACAATGATGACATGGCTGTTAGAAATAGACGTTTCTACACATGGGTCACTGGTGTTGATGGCGAAGAAAGAAAAGCTGATCATTACACCGAAACTGATATGGATATCACTATCGATTTTGATGTTTTCCCAGAATACAAAGATTCTCCATCCTTCTTCTTTATCGTTAAAGTAGCAGGTACTTGGGCTGGCCAATCTCAAGATATTCAAATCGATTATGAGAACTGGCAAGACAAAATCGAAGAAAACGGTGGAGTTTTGGAACTTTGGTCAATCCCAGGTGAAGGTAACTCTGTCGAAGTCTATGGTAGTGAAGCTGAAACTAAATTCCCTAAGGTTAAGACAGCTAAATTTACTAACTGGAAAACCATTCACTGCATAGCAGACGAAGTTCCATTGTATTATCACTTATACGCATACGATAAAAACTATTTAATGGGTACTCCAAATGAGCAAATTGCTAAAAAGCAATTCCATTTGTTTAAACAAGGTACTCCAGGTGCAAACGAATTTGATATTACATTTAATTACACAGCAAAAATTAACATTCAATATGTTGTTGAAACAGAATATGCTTCAAATCCAGGTCGTATTCAAAAGATTATTGTCACAAGTGAAAACTTGTATGAAAACGATAGATTTGAAGAGTTCTATACATACACTGGTGAAGGTACAAAAGATTTAGGTTGTACTTATTCTCCAGAAGAAACTAAATTTAAACTTTGGGCTCCAACAGCAGCTCTTGTTTATGTAAAAATTTATTCAAACGGTACTCCAAAGAGTTTTGGTGGAAGTGATTCATCACGTTCTTATCCAATGACTTATCAACCTGGAGGCGTTTGGAGCCTTTCACTTAAGGGTCAAGACTTAAATGGTAAATTCTATACTTACCAAGTCACAAACTCTGGTGGAACAAACGAAACAATTGATCCATATGCTAAAGCATGTGGTTTAAACGGTGTTAGAGGCGCAATTTATGATAATAAGGCCGCTAATGCTAACCCAGATGATTTAGAAGGCTGGAATGCTCTAAAGAGCAAATGGCAATCTGATCCACGTTATACAATCTCTTCTCCACAAGATATGTCCATCTACGAAGCACATATTCGTGACCTCACAATGGATGAATCTTGGAAAGGAACTTCAAAACGTGGTACTTATGATGCATTCTCAGAATCTGGTACTTCCTTAGAATATCTTGGTCATCCAGAAGTTACTACTGGTTTTGACCACATCAAAGAACTTGGTGTTAAAGCAGTTCAACTTGTTCCAGTTTTTGATGGTGACAATGATGAACGACCAGAAAAGATAAAATTTAACTGGGGTTATAACCCAACTAACTACAACTGTGTTGAAGGTGGCTATTCTAATAATCCAGAAGACCCAATGTCTCGTGTTAAAGAATACAAAAACCTCATCTACAAGTTCGCAACTGAAGGTGAAGATTCAACTAGAATTATCATGGATGTGGTTTATAACCACATGGCAAGTGCTACAAACTCATCATTTCACAAAGTAATGCCAAAATATTACTTTAGATATGATGAAAACTGGAACTTCTATGATGGCTCTGGTTGTAACAACGAAGTAAAAACTGACGCCACAATGATGAGCAAATTTATTGTTGAATCACTTTGCTGGTGGGCAGAAGAATATCAAGTTAAAGGATTTAGATTTGACTTAATGGGTCTTATTGATTCCTGGACACTTAGAAAAGCTGGCGAAGAACTTTATAAGATTGATCCATCTATTATGCTTTATGGTGAAGGCTGGACTTCTGGCGGATACCATGGCAAATACGAAATGGATGGCGAAAAACTTATTAATGGTGGCTCTGAAACCAAACTTTGCTATGAACAACTTTATCCAACAAACAACAATGTTGGTGTTGGCGCTTTTAATGACACATTAAGAAATGCAATTAAAGGCTCAAATGATGATGGTTATAACAATAACCCATATCCACAATGGGGCTATATTAGCCAAGGCTCTGGTGATGTTGGCGATAAAGCTGGTCTTATTGGCGATGGAATGCTTGGTGTTCACACTGGAAAAGGTGGAAACCCAGCACAAACAATTAACTATGTTTCTTGTCACGATAACTATACCCTTTGGGATCAACTTAATTACACACTCGCAACCAAAGGTTACAATGCTGATCACACACCAGTAAATGGTGGAACACCAAATACATATGATCTTGTTAAAGCATCTTTAGGTGCACACGCTGCTGTTATGGCATCAAATGGTGTTGCTTTCATCCAAGGTGGCGAAGAACTTTATCGTACAAAAGCATACGAAAAGACAAATCCAATTTACATTGAAGGACATACAAAAGGCACAATTAGACCTTACCCAGAATATCCTCATTATGTTGATCCAAAAGAAAATCCAGATCAAGAAATTGCTCAAGATTATGTTGAAATGTTTGGAAAAATTATTGCTCATAACTCATATAAATCTGATGACTCACTTAATTCATTTAAGTGGGATAGAAAATTAAGTGTTGATGGAACTGATGTTTCATGGGCATTTGATATGTGGAAGAGCATGGTCCATGAAAGAAAGAATATGGAACATTATTCTTACCATGATATTTTTGAAACCGAACGTGGTTCTGAATACGTCAACTCATGGAATACATCTGGTGGCTCATCAGTTATGGCTACATGGCTTAATTGCTCAAGAGATGTAAGCCGTCAAGATAAAGGTTATTACTTTGTTTTTGCCGGAAGAGATGGTGGTTATTTACCAATTGGGTTAGATGGCACAATAGTCGCCTACACTAACTTTGATGGCGGATATAGCCAAGTAGATGGTGGAATTAACGTTGCACCATATACTTTCATCTGCTTTAAGAAAGGTTTCTAATTAGGAGGTAAGTGAAAATGAAAAAGTTCTTTAAATTATTATTCTTACTTGCTATGCCACTTTCTTTAGCAAGCTGTGGTCCAGAACCAGCACCAACTCAATACGTTGCTTCAATTCAATTAGAAACAACGGTTATTAATCTTGATGTTGATGGAACATTCCAATTAGCACCAAAAGCCTATGATAAAGATGGCAATGTTATTGAAAATAAGGAATTTACATTCTTCTCATCCAATAAGACAGTTGCATCTGTTTTACCAAATGGCTTAATTACCGCTTTAAAGCCTGGTGCAAGCACAATTACATGTATTGCTGATAAACAAATCAGTTCTTGTTTAGTTAAGGTCGAAGGTGAGGATATTCCTGATGTTACCGCATTAGCATTCTCTCCAGACACCGTAAAAGTAAAATTCGGCTTAACTTATAAACCAAATTTAGTTGTTACACCTGCGACAGCATCAAGTCTTGCAATTGCTTGGAACTCATCTGATGAAAAAGTTGCAACAGTTGCTGATGGTGTTGTTACTGCAGTTGGACTTGGCGAAGCCAAGATTTATGCTGCTTATGGTGCAATTAGCGCAACACTTAATTTAACAGTTGTTGAATCCGGTGGTGATGTTTTCTCCATGACACTTGATAAAGAAGCAACATCAACCAAAGTTGGTAGCACATTCGATTTAAATGCAATTTGTTCAGAAGAAGCAACAATTACTTGGAGCTCAACTGATAGTGGTATTGCTAGTGTTGAAGGTGATGGTAAAGTTGCTCACGTAACTGCAAATGCTAAAGGTAAAGCAATTATTACCGCATCAGCAAATGGTCAAGAAGCATCTTGTACAGTCACTGTTACCGATGGTTCAGAACCAGGTGGCGATTATAACTTACAAGTTTTCTTCTACATTGATTACAACAACGTTAATGAAGAAGAACCATACGAAGTCCGTGATTGGTATGTTGAAACTGCATTTGGCACCTTTGGTGATCAAGGCAAACCAGCCGATCCTGCTCAAGCTCCAGATCCAGCATTCCCTAAGTTTGTTGGTTGGAGTTCACACCCAATTATTGATAATATCCCAGAAGATTTATGGGATTTTGAAAAAAATGTCGTACCAGATGGAAGCTATGTTTTCGTCTTGTACGGAATTTGGATTAATGATTAGGAGGAATAGATAATGAAAAACAAAAAATTACTTATCTTATCTAGCTTATTTCTTACCTTTGCCATGACTTCTTGTGGCGAGAATTTCCCATCTCATATTTCTTATCCAGAAGGTGATGACGGAAGTGTTCAAACCCCATACGAAGAATATGATAATGGTAAGAGGGTTGAATCAATTTCCTTTAAGGAAAATGATGTTTCTTTAAACCTTAGTGTATCAAGTGAATATCAAATTGAAGCAAGTATTGCTCCTAGCGATGCACATAATCCAAAATTAACTTACGAATCTAATACACCTGATGTCGCAGTTGTTGATGATACTGGTAAAGTTACAATGGTAGCTCCAGGAAATGCATCAATTAGCGTTAAAGCAGATAATGGTGTTAGCGCAAACTTCAATATTAGTGGTTATATTCCTGCTACATCAATCAAAATTAATCCACACGTTGAAGGTGGTGCATTACTTGATATTTATGACACAAAGCAATTTGCAATTGCTACTGAACCAGCAAATGCTACACAAAAGGATGTAACTTGGTCTGTAGTTGATAAAGATGGCAACCCAACTAATGTTGCTCTTATTTCTGAAACAGGCTTACTTTCATTTGAAAATGCTAAAGGTGTTCATGATTTAGAATTTAACGTCATTGCAACTTCAAAAGTAGACGCAAGCTTAGTTGCAAGTGAAAAAGTTATTGTCAATGACGCAAGAAAATATGCTTCATCCGTTAAAATTAGCAAAGATGGTGGAGAAGTTAGCTCAGTTGATGTCTTACTTGGCTCACCAGTTCAACTTGAAGCTGTAGTTGATCCAATTGATCACACAAACCCAGTTTCCTGGTCAAGTGAAGATGCAACAGTTGCTACAGTTGATGAAGGTCTTGTTAGTGCAGTTAAAGCACCAGCAAGCACAAATGTTAAGGCTTCTATCGACGGACTTGAAAGCAAAGTTGTTGTTAATACAACAAAAGTTGATGTAACTGCTGTTTCTTTAGATAAAACATCTCTTACATTAAATAAAGGTGAAGAAGCTATGCTTGTTGCTACAGTTGCACCTTCTGATGCTTCTTTCCCAGATGTTGCCTTCGTTGTTGCTGATGGTTCAAACGAATTTGTTAGCATTGATGATAATGGCAAAGTAACTGCTAAAAAACAAACTGGTGCAACACCAGCTAAAGTTATGGCAGTCAGTAAAGATAATAACGAAATTTATGCAGAATGCTCTGTTACAGTCACAAATAAAGTTACTGCAATTGAAATCGTTAATAATTACGAGAAAATGTATTATGGCGGCGAAACCTATACATTATCTTTAAATAAAACACCATACGATTGTGAAGACTTTGATGTTACTTGGACAAGTAGTAATGATTCAATTGCTACTGTTGATGCAGATGGTGTTGTTACTACAAATAACGCTGAATTAACTGGAACAGTTACAATTGAAGCTACAGTTAATGGTACAGATATTGGTGATTTTATTGATATTAACATCATTAAACCAGCTGCTCCATTTACTGCAGGTAAAATGTACTTGGTTGGTAATAGAAATTACCAAGCATCAGGTCTTGATTTTGACCATGCTTCTTGGGATGACAGCGATTACGCAGTTGAATTAACATCAATGCCAGATGCTAGCTATAAAAATCAATGGGCATTAAATAATTTCCATTTTGAAAGATACAATGTCGCAAGTAATGGCGGTGATTTATTCAAAATTAGATCAGTTGATTGGCCAGAATTCTCACTTGATCAATCATCCACAAAATCAGCATATTTCACTGAAGAAGGAAATCTCGCTGTTTCAAATTCTGAAAAATACGACTTATACTTCAAAGAAAATTTAGATGATTCATTCTCACTTTATATTATGTCCGAATTCAAAAACGGCACAATGTATCTTGTTGGTAATAGAGATTATCATACAGGTGAATCAAGTGGTGTTGCAGGCACAGATACTTCATGGAACGACTCTTCTAAAGCTTTAGCTTTAAATCACGACGAAGCTCAAGGGCAATATCACGTTGCTAATACATTTGAAGCTAACGACGAATTCAAAGTTAGAAGTGATATGTTCTATGATATTGCATTAGGCACAGATGAAAAAACCACTGCAATTGCACATGTCGATCAAACTACTGGCAATATTGTTTTAAATAAAGCTGGTAAATTTGATATTTATTTCAAATCCGAACTTGGTGTTTGGACAGTTTATATGCATGAATATGTTGAACCGGTTCCATTTATGTGGGGTATTGCTGGTTCTCATATAACTGATTGGGGACTTGATACAACTCACCCATTTGTTGAATCCACAGTTGAAGGTGATGCTAAATACACTTATAAAATAAGTGGTTACGAATTTAGCGAAAATACTGAATGGAAAGTTAAAAACACAAATAATGAATGGGTTGCTAACCAATCTGGTGTTGGTTTTGACTCAACAAAATCAACTGCTAATGCATTTAGCATTAATAATGGAAATATCAAAGTCTTAACTGCAGGCACCTACGATATTACTTTAAATATTTGGGAAGGCGCTACAAAAGATGAATATGACAACTTCATTAATGGCGTTCAAATCTATGCTGTTAAACAAGCTGGACCAGTTGTGCCATCAATTACATTTGGTGTTTCTTCTCCAGAAGTAGAAATTGGAGGATATTCTCAAATCCCTGTAACTACAAGCGAATGTTCTGATATTGATTATTCAGTTATAGCTGGTGATTCATATGTAGAAATTGTTGATGCACAAAGCGATGACACAAAGCTTGTTGTACATGGTCTTCAAGAAGGTACAGCTACAATTAAAGCTCTTGCGTCAAACGGTACTTTTAGTACCATTGATGTTAAGTGTGCTGAAGCTCCAGAAACCTCACGTTTCTACATCGAAACCAAGCCTTGGTTTAATAGTGGTTCTTTAGATGAACATGTTTATGTTTATACATACAAAGCTGATTCCGATCCAATGAAAGAAAATGCTGTTTTCCCAGGTGAAGAAGCAACTTATGTTAAAGATCTTGATGCAGGTAAGAAATTATTCTACTTTGATATTGCCGAAATCTATGACACATTTATTGTTACTAAACGTGTTGGCACAACAAATAGTTATCAAACCAACGATATCGCTATTAGCGACTTTGGAACTGATAACTGTATGTGGATGGGCGATGAACCTGCAGATGTAGCAACAAAAATTGAAACAGGTCATTATAATTACGCACTAGGCTTAAGCGTTAATAGCGCTACAATTGGTGTCGGTGGTTCAGCTAATGTTTCAATTACTAATTTTATTGGTGATATTAGCTATGTAGTTGATCCAGCTAGTAGTGCCACTGTTAGTATTGTAGAAGACGTTGCAACTATATCTTCATCTACACTTGGAACAACAACCATCACATTTAGTGATGAAAGTTCATCTGCTCCAGTTGTCTTCACATTAAAAGTTGAAGAAACTCCAGCGACTACACGTGTTTATTTTGAAACAAAATCATGGTTTAATTCTAATCAACCTGGTGAAAAAGTTTATGCATATGCATTTAAAAATGGATCAAATCCAATTGAGCAAAATGCTG
The DNA here is from genome assembly GCA_024408085.1 of Bacilli bacterium. GTDB lineage: Bacteria > Bacillota_I > Bacilli_A > RFN20 > CAG-826 > Fiminaster. Next base: position 49,504 of record JAKSVH010000001.1, read on the forward strand.
CATGGCCAGGAGAAGAAGCAACTTGGTTAAGAGATGGTGATAATGGCAAGAAAATCTTCTATTTCGATGTTTTAGGAGATTATGACACTATTATCTTTGTTAGAGTTGTTGATGGTACCTCTTATGCTCAAACTTCTGATATTTCTTTATCAGCAATGGGAGAAAACAATTGTGTCTATCTAGTCTCTGATTCTTATCCAACAACTCCTGCTGAGGTTGGTTATTACACATTAGTCGTTTGATTTAAATCAAAAATAACAAAGCGCGACTTCAAAAATCGCGCTTTTATTTTACTAATAAGATAAATAATAGTTGATATCAACTATTAATAGAATATATTCATTATTGTAATAATATTTTCATGTGTTATAATAAGATAAATCTTAAGGAGAAAAATTTTAATTATGAGAAAATCAAAAATTGCAATTCTTGCATTAGCACCAGCTCTTCTTTGTGGCTGTGCTATGAAATGTGATTTTGCCAAATTCCAAGAAAAGGTTGGCGCAATTGATAGAAAAGGCGTTACAACAACCAAAATTGTTATCTCTGGCAAATTAACAATTGGTGATAAGGAAGAAGATATCAACTATGATAGCTCAACAGCTTCTTTATTAGATCTTGTTTCACCAAATGCAATTGCAGCAGCAGTTATGGCATTAAACAATGTTAACTTCTATGCTGTCGCAGAAGATACAAATTCAACATATTATGCTGGAACAACATTCAAAGTGACAAATGATGTCTTAAAAATTGAATGGAACAAATATGGTGATTGCACAAAAGCAAAGGGAAAACTTGATGACGGAAAAGGATCAAATTATTCAGTTAACTTAAGTGCAAAATACACATACGAAACAAAATAATTGTTAAATTAGACGGACAATGTCCGTCTTTTTTATAAAACAAAAAGGAGAAAACTTAATGAAAAAGATTAAAATCTTATCATTCGCTAGCTTGCCACTTGCAATGGCCTTGTTAGCAGGTTGTGGTCACACTCACACATTCTCTGAAGAGTGGAATCACGATGCAAACAAACACTGGCACGACGCTACTTGTGAACATAAAGATCAAGTAAGCGAAGAAGGCGAACACCTCTTTGGCGACGACAACATTTGTGATGTTTGTGGCTACGACAAGGGCGGAGAACCAGGCCCAGGCCCAGGTCCAACGCCTCATGAACACACATTCTCTGAAGAGTGGAATCACGATGATGAAAAACACTGGCATGCAGCTACTTGCGAACATACCGATCAAAAGAGCGGCGAAGCCGAACACGTTTATGGCGATGATAACATCTGTGATTTTTGTGGCTACGACAAAGGCGAAGAACCAGGCCCAGGCCCAGTAGCCGATCCACATAAAGTAGATGCTGCACGTTGGAGTGCTGTATTTGGTGCAGGTGAACATATTTATATGTTCGCAGACAATTATAAAGCAACACTTACAATGAGTGGAGCTATGTCTGGAGAAATAACATTTAAAGTTGATGGTAGCAAACTCGAAAATAACATGGGTGGTATGATTAAATATTACTCATTAGAAGATGGTGTTGGCTATGAATATTTATCATTCTCAAATAAATGGTTGAAAGCTCCATTGGCAACTACAGGCAAATTAACTGAACAAGTTTCTGTATATTTTGAACCATTTGGTGATTTTAATGCTTTCACTTATGATGAGGAAAGCCATACATATAAAGCTGCATCAGTATTAGACGGAGCTGCAATTAATTTAGTTGTTTCATTCACTGACGGAAAAGTCATGTCTGCTGCATATGATTCAGCAAATCCTATGGATCCATCACAAGTTGCTCACTGTGAAGCTGCATTTGTCTATGGTGGACAAACAGTTACTCTTCCAGAAGTAGAACCAGCTCACGAGCACGTTTTCGATACACAATGTAGTGATCAATACAATCACTGGAATGAATGTGAATGTGGTGAAGTTGATCAAGATTCAGTAGAAGCACACTATGATGTTGAACCAGAAGATGGATTCTGCGATGTTTGCGGATGCGAAATGGAAGATTCACCAATTCCAGAACTTCCAATGTATTCCCTTTTAGTTGGCGGTGAACCATTAAGTATGGTTTATAATTCTGATTTAGAACAATATGAATATTGTAATCTTCCAGTTGAAGCTGATGAAGAGATTACTGTTATGAATGTCACACCAGGCGCTGAAGGTGTTTTAACATCACTCACCATTGGTGATGATGCTCATGGCTTTACAGCCACGGAAGGCGTCTTAAAAGCAACTGTTGCTGGAACTTATTCATTCTATTTAAAACCAGCATGGGGAAGCGATGTTATTTACATTGCTGAAGAAACTTCTCCACTTCCAAGCGAGCCAGTTTATGGCTACAAAATTAATGATGGCGAATACATCACAATGGATTTAGATGGCAAAGATAAATCCGCTCAATGGATTGCAATTGGTGTTGATGTTGAAGAAGGTCAAACAGTGACATTTGCAAACATCACTCCTGATACTCCAGAAACTATGCCAGGACTCGACATTGGCGGAACAACACAAGGTTTCACCATTTTAAATGGTGTCTTAACTGCAGATCATACCGGAAATTATAATTTCTACTTACAACCAGAATTTGAAAACGATGTTGTTTATATTGCAGAAAACTCAGTTGTTGATTGTAGATTAATGGGTATGAATGATGACTGGGAAGGTGGAATTTTGATGAGCCCAGTTTCAGAAGGAAGTACCGAATTTGTTGCCCAAAATCTCGATATTGAACCAGGCGATAAAATTAAAGTTAAATTTGAAGATAATTGGATTAGCGATTATAAACAAAATACCGGTACCGCAAACGCACTTGATGAAAACTTAGCTGTAATTGATGGTGAAGGTAATGTCCAATTCAATTTCGCTGGTGTTTATACAGTTTACTTTGAAAGTAACACCGAAGGTGCATATGGCGTCTTTGTTAGAAGAGAATCAGTTAGCTGCCCATATGTTGGCTCTGCCGACATGACAACTCCATCTGGTGATATCCATCAAGATGCAACATTCTTCTTCCACAAAGTTGATTTATTTAATAACTTCATTGAATATTATTTAGCCAACTGCCCAGGATACAATGGAATGTCTTACACCATCAAAGATGGTGATACTCCAGTAACTGATTTTGATCTTGAAGAAGGCGGCGAAGCAGCAAACTTTGCAAAAGTAGGTTCAACAATTACCTATCATGGCACAGCTGATGCATTAAATTTCTATTTAAAAGAAGATTTAACCGAACATACATTAAAAGTTTATGTTGAAGCATACGTTGATCCAGCTCAATACAGCACTCTTTATTTAGAACCAGGTGTTTGGGCTAATGATGGTGCAACATTCTATGCTTTCTTCTTTGATTCAACAAAAACAAACCCAGATCTTTGGGTTGCTTTAATTCAAGAAGATGGTTTATACAAAGTTGAAAAAGTTGATGGTTATGACAAAGTCATCTTTGTAAGATGTGATCCTACAAAAGATCCATTAGTTGATGGTTGGGATGCAAAATGGAATCAAACACAAGATTTAGATGTTCCAACAGATTCTTATGTTAAATGTTCTATTACAGGCTGGGGAGAAGAAAAATCTCCATCAACTTGGCAAGTAAAATAATTAAATATTAATCTAAGATTAAGGTGGTCACTCAGTGATCATCTTTTTCTTTTACAAAATTATTTGTTGTAAATGATTTAAAAATCATTATAATAATAGTCGCAACTTATTCTAAGTTTAGCGATTACTCCGACGCTTGACCTGGGATAAGCGAAGAATATTCTAGGAGGGATAAATATGTTATCCAAAGAAAGAACTGCTGAAATCGTTAAGAAGTTCGGTAAGAACGAAAAAGACACTGGTTCAGTCCAAGTCCAAATCGCTCTTCTTACAGCTCAAATTAACGACTTAACTGCACACCTTAAAAATAACAAAAAGGATGCATCAGCAAGACGTGGATTATTCATTTTAGTTGGTCAACGTAAATCATTCTTAAACTATCTTAACAAGACAGACAGAGATGCTTACGTCAAACTCTTAAGTGAATTAAACATCCGTAAATAAGTTACAAAACTTATAAAGATGGACCATAACTTATAGTTATGGTCCTTTCTTTTATCTTTAAAAATATTATTATTTATGTAACATTTATGTTAAAATACCAATAGATTTTTAAAGGAGAAAAAATAACAAAATGAAAAAAGTATTCGAACTCGATTTCGAAGGCCGCAAAATTGTTGTTGAAGCTGGCGAAATAGCCAAGCAAACAAAAGCTGCGGTTTTGGTACGTTATGGTGATACTGTTGTATTAAGCAATGTCGTCATGTCAAACCATACTGTCGATTGGGATTTCTTCCCACTCTCAGTTGAGTACCAAGAAAGAATGTACGCTGCTGGAAAAATTCCAGGCGGATTCTTAAGACGTGAGTCCCGTCCATCCTACCATGCAATTCTTGCAAGTAGAATTACCGACAGAACTATGCGTCCACTTTTCCCTGAAGGATTCCGTAATGAAGTCCAAGTCGTTTCTCAAGTAATGGCTGCTGATTACGATAATTCTCCAGAGATCACTGCAATGTTAGGTTCATCATTATGTGTATGTATTTCAGACGTTCCATTCAATGGTCCTATTGCAGGTGTCTACGTTGGTAGAGTTGATGGCAAATTCGTTATTAACCCAACAGTAGAACAAAAAGCAAAATCAGATATCGATCTCTGTGTCGCTGGTACCGAAGAAGCTATCAACATGGTTGAAGCAGGTGCTAAAGAAGTCTCAGAAGAAGATATGCTTGATGCTTTAATGTTTGGTCATGAAGCAGTCAAAAAACTTTGTAAATTCCAAAAGAAGATTATCAAAGCTATTGGCGTTGAAAAGAACAAAAACATTGAATTTAAGGTTATGCCAGAAGACTTATATAAAGAAGTCGAAGCAAAAGCAAACAAAGATATTTGCAAAGCAGTCTCAACCAAAGACAAACTTGAAAGAGAAGCAAATATTGAAAAAGTTGAAAAGGCTATTGAAGAAGAATACGCCGCAAATGGTGCAGACGCAAAAACAGTTCAACAAGTCCACAACATTCAAGAAGATCTCGTTCACAGAGAAGTTAGACGTCTTATTATCGAAGATAAGAAAAGACCAGATGGCCGTAGACCAGATGAACTTCGTCCATTAGACGCACAAGTTGACCTTTTAGGTCGTAGAGTACATGGTTCTGCTATGTTCACACGTGGACAAACACAAGTTATCTCAGCTACAACTTTAGGTCCTTTAAGCGACAAACAAGTTTTAGATGATTTAACAGCAGAAACTGAAAAACGTTTCATTCATCACTATAACTTCCCACAATGGTGTGTTGGTGGCACAGGAAAAATCGGTGTCTTAGCACGTCGTGAAGTTGGACACGGTGCCCTCGTTGAAAGAGCATTAGCCCAAGTCATCCCATCTGAAGAAGAATTCCCATATGCAATTCGTACAGTTGCTGAAGTTGTTGAATCAAATGGTTCTTCATCACAAGCATCAATCTGTGCAGGTTGTATGTCACTTATGGCAGCCGGCGTTCCAATTAAAGGAATGGTTTCTGGTATCGCTATGGGTCTTATTTCAAATGGCGACTTAAGAAAGAATCCATACACAATTCTTACCGATATCCAAGGTCTTGAAGATCACTTTGGTGATATGGACTTCAAAGTTGCAGGTACTGCAAAAGGTATTACTGCACTTCAAATGGATATCAAAATTGATGGTGTTACAAGAGAAGTTTTAGCTGAAGCATTAGCTCAAGCAAACAAAGCACGTGCTGAAATTCGTGAAGTTATGGCTAAAGCCATTGCAGAACCAAGAGCAGACGTTGCAGAATTTGCACCAAAACTTGATAAGATGCAAATTGATGTCGATAAGATCAGAGAAGTTATCGGTACTGGCGGTAAAGTCATTAATGAAATTATTGCACAATGTGATAATGTCCAAATCGATATTGATGATGACGGACATATCGTTATCTACCACATGAATCGTGAAATGATCAACAAAGCAAAAGCAATGATTGAAAATATCGTTCGTGAAGCAAAAGTTGGTGAAGTTTACGAAGGTGAAGTTACAAGAGTCGAAGACTATGGCGCATTTGTCAAACTCTTTGGTTCAACAGAAGGCCTTTGCCACGTTTCAAGACTTGACTGGGGTTATGTTGAAAAAGCAAGCGACAAAGTCAAAGTTGGCGATGTCTTAAAAGTCCGTGTTTGCGAAATCGACGATCACGGAAAAGTCAAAGTTTCTCATAGAGAATTCTTAGAGAAACCAGCTGGATATGTTGAAAAACCAGCAGTCGAAAAGAAACCTTTCAAAAAAGGTCATAGAAAATAATTAACAAACTATGTTTGATGTTACTGTAATTGGGGCTGGAATTGTTGGCTCGCTTATAGCGCGCAAACTTTCAAGCTACCAATTATCAGTGGCAGTTATTGAAAAAGAACCAGATGTTGGTAACGTCACAACCATGGCTAATAGTGCCATTGTTCACTCAGGTTATGACCCAGTTCCTGGAACACTTAAAGCAGAGCTTAATGTTTTAGGAAACAAAATGATGGATCAAGTTTGTGATGAACTAGACGTTGAAATGAAACGTATTGGTTCTTTAACTGTTGCACTTTATGACGAACAACTTCCTCTCTTAGAGGACCTTGCTAAAAGAAGTGCACAAAACGGTGTTCCTGTTCAAATCTTGAGCGCTGAAGAAACTTTAAAACTCGAACCTAATTTATCAAAAGAAGTGAAGGGTTCACTTTTTGCTCCTACTGCAGGCATAGTGAATCCTTTCACTTTATCGGTTCATGCTATCGAAAACGCCGTTGATAATGGAGTGAAACTCTTCTTAGAAGAGAAAGTAGTTCTTATTAATAAAAACGACGATTTCTATAACATTATTTGTGAGTCTGGAAATACTTACCAAACAAAGATTATTATCAATGCTGCAGGTATTTATTCAGACGAAATCCATAAGATGGTGGAGCCAATTGATTATTTCCTCACTCCAAGAAAGGGAGAATATTTTATTCTCGACCATTATTGTGACGATTTAGTCAAACACACAATCTTCCCTCTTCCAAGCGAAAAAGGAAAAGGAATTCTTGTTACTCCATCTATTGGCGGAACTTTCCTTGTTGGTCCATCAGCGGAAGCAATGGCATCTAAAGATGATGTTTCTACTGATAAATTCACATTAGATGAAATTAAGCGTCAAGCATTAATGCTTGTTCCGTCAATTCCATTTAATCAAGTTATTAGAACATTCGCTGGTAGTAGACCAACTCCAAACACTCATGACTTTATCATTAGATATGCCAAATGTGATGATCATTTTATAACTCTTTCTGGAATTGAATCTCCAGGTCTCGCTTCATCTCCTGCTATAGCAGAATATGTTGTGAATGAATTTGTCTCAAGAGTTATTAAACTTATCCCAAATCCAAACTTTAATCCTAGAGTTAAAGCTAGACCACATCTCAAAGAGATGTCAGTTGAAGAAAGAAACAAATTTATTGCTGAAAATCCAGACTATGGAAAGATTATTTGCAATTGCGAGAAAGTTTCACTTGGTGAGATTTTATTCGAGATGAATACTTCCGTGCCTCCTAAGACCATTAAAGCCGTTAAAAAACGTACTCGTGCTGGTTTTGGAAAGTGCCAAGGAGGATTCTGCCAACCGTTAGTTACTAAGATTATCTCTGAGAAGTTTAATATTCCACTTAACGAAGTTATGTTCCAAAAACGTGGATCTTTTGTTGTTAGATACGACATCAAAGGAGAAAAGAAATGATTAACCGCAAGTTAGTTATTATCGGTGGTGGTTCAGCTGGTATGGCTGCAGCTATCAAAGCATATGAACTCGGTGAGAGAGATATTTTAATCATTGAGAAAAATGCTTATCTTGGTGGAATCTTAAATCAATGTATTCATAATGGCTTTGGACTCCATGAATTTAAAGAAGAACTTACTGGTCCAGAGTTTATGACTAGATTTTCTAAAAAGGTCGATGAACTCGGAATTTCTTATGCATTAGAGTCCAATGTTTTAAGCATAAGTGACGACAAAGTCGTAACTTATTCAAATGCTAAAGACGGACTAGTTGAAGTTAAAGCAGAAGCAATTATTCTTACCACAGGTTGTTATGAAAGAAATGCTGGTGCTATCCAAATTCCAGGTGATAGACCATCAGGTATTTATACAGCAGGCCAAGCTCAATTGTTCGCCAATTGCTATGGCTATTTAGTTGGTAAACGTGTCTTTATCTTAGGTAGTGGAGACATTGGTTTAATTATGGCTCGTAGAATGACACTTGAAGGCGCTAAAGTCTTAGGTGTTGCAGAGCTTATGCCTTATTCTGCAGGTCTTAATAGAAACATTGTTCAATGTCTTAAAGACTATGACATTCCACTTTATTTAAGTCACACCGTTAAGAAGGTTATTGGTGAATCTCACCTTGAAAAGGTGGTTATTGCTAAAGTTGATGAAAAGATGAACTTTATTGAAGGAACTGAACAAATCTTTAACTGTGATTGCTTACTTCTTTCAGTAGGTCTTTTACCAAACGTTGATTTATTTAATAAATTACCTCTAAGTATGTCTAAGACTAGAGGCGCTAAAGTTAATCAAGCAATGGAAACTGAAATCCCAGGTATTTTCTCTGCAGGTAACGTTCTCCATGTTCATGATTTAGTTGATTACGTTGTAGAAGAAGCAAGAGAAGCTGCGGTGGGCGCTATTAGTTACTTAAATGGCGAACTTAAGCACGAGGGCCATGTTTACGATGTAAATCCTGGCGTTGGAATCAACTATGTTGTTCCTCAAAAAGTTTTCCTTGATGATGTTAAAGATAATCTTTCCTTTAAGTTTAGAGTTGCTAAACCAATGAAAGATATCAATATTCTTATTACCGAAGGTAATAATATCATCAAGAAAATCTTTAAACCTGCAATAGTTCCATCCGAAATGGAAATAGTGCATGTATCAAAAGATCTCTTTAAGAGAGAATCTAACGAAATTAAAGTTTACGTGGAGGAGAAGAAATAATGAAAGAACTTATTTGTATTACTTGTCCACGTGGTTGCCACTTAAGAGTTGATGACAATTTAAATGTAACAGGAAACTTCTGTCCTAGAGGAGAAGCATACGCTAAAGCTGAACTTACTCATCCAGTTAGAATGGTAACTTCAACTGTAGCAATTGCGTCCATAAGTGAATCAAGACTTCCTGTTAAAACAAAAGAACCAGTTCCTAAGGAATTTATTTTCCCAGTTATGGAAGAAATTAGAAAAACTGTAGTTAAAGCACCTATTAAAATAGGTGATGTTGTTATAGAAAACGTTTGTAACTCAGGAGTTGACGTTATTGCAACAAAAGATATAGAAAAGTAAAGGTAGTTAATTATGGACAAGATTAAAATTATTACTCTTGGCGGACTTGACGAACTTTATAAAAACATGACTCTCGTTGAAGTAAACGACGAGATTTATGTTATAGAGTGCGGTGTTAAGTTCCCAGACAAAACAAAACCAGGTGTTGATTACATCATTCCACGTTTTGATTATTTGCTTGCAAATAAAGCAAAAGTTAAAGGTTATTTTTTAACACACGGTCATGACTCAATGATCGGAGCTTTACCATACATTTATGATAGAGTTCCAGCCCCAATTTATTGTACAAACACTACCAAAACTTTCTTCTGTTCATTCTGCATTCATAATCACATTAATTTCAACAAATATTCCTTTGTTATTGTTAAACCATCCGATGACGTTAGAATCGGTAGTAGAGTTATCAAACTTTTCTCTACTTGTTGCAACTTTGCTGAATCATTTGGTGTTTCTATTTCAACAGATCAAGGAAATATTATTTATTTAAGCAACTTCGTTATTAATAACGATAATGCTCCGGGATTTGTTAATGATTTTGCAAAATTAGGCAAAATCTGTGAAGAAAAAACCTTAGTTTTACTTATGGATTCATCAGCTGCAGAACACGCTGGTTATTGCGCTCCAAACTATCGTTTACTTTCACTTCTTAAAAAAGAGCTCATGGATATCAAAGGTAGAGTCTTTTTAGCCATTGATACTCCTGACCTCTTCAATATAATTGAAGTTCTTAACAAAGCCGTTAAATACACAGGTAGAAAAATCATTGCTTATGATGAATCTTCTAGAGAGCTTATTGAGAACTTGCTACGCCCTGGTTATTTAACCTTTGACAGAAAGTCTTTAGCACTTGTAGAAGACGTCAATAGACTTCCTCCAAATGAAGTTTTAGTTTTCTTAACCGGATTTGGTGCAAAACTTAATTCAAAGATTGCATTACTTGCCGCTAGAAACAATGATGAAAAGATTATTTTCTTAACTGAAAAAGATACATTTATTTTCGCAAACCACATTACTCCAGAAAATGAAATTTCTACAACAGATGCATTAGATGAACTTTATCACAACGATTGCAAAATCGTTCGTATTGGTAAAAACTTCGCAAGAATGCACGCCCAAGAAGAAGACATTAAACAAATTGTTTCACTTATTAGACCAAGATATTTCGTTCCAATTTCTGGATCATTTAAAGAGCTTTTAGCTGCTGCAAAACTTGCGGTCAGCATGAATGTTGGTTTAAATCACAACTCAATTTTCGTTGTTGATAATGGAAATATTATTGAGTTTGAAGCTGGATTCGGCAAGATTAGCAATAACAAAGTTATTGCAGGTGATTTACTTGTTGACGGAAAAGGCATTGGTGACATCCAAAATGAAGTTATTGAAGAAAGACAAAAATTCTCTGATGATGGCGTCATCATTTTAGCTTGCACAATTTCTAAATCTAAACACACAATTGCAGCAGGACCAGACGTTCAATCAAGAGGCCTTGTTTTCTTAAAAGATAACGAAGCTCTTATGAGAGAAATTACAAAGTTATTTGTTAGCACAGTTGAAATGGAACTTGCTAAAGAAAAATATTCCATTTCTTATATGGAAGAAGCTACTAAAGATATAATCTTTAAAGCAATTCGTAGAGCACTTAATAAAACTCCTATTATCATTCCAATTTTTGCTGAAATAGAGTAATAAGCAATATTCTGCTTTATTTTTATCTATTGTAGCAAGAAGACCTCCGCTTCAAGATCGTTAAGTGGTGGGATGAATTGCTAACAAAAAATAAAATAAAATAACAGTATCATTTCTTGTGAAATGATAGTATAATATATGTATGGAAAAGAGAATAAAGAAAGCCTACAAATTTCGTATCTATCCTAATTCTTCTCAAAAACAACAAATTGAGAAAACTTTAGGATGCGTTCGCCAAGTTTATAATGAATTTCTCGAAATGTGCATTGAAAAATATGCAGAAGACCCTTCTTTTAAATTAAGGAAATTTGATTTAATTAAGATTCTTCCTGATTACAAAGAAGGATATGAATACTTAAAAGAAGTTGATAGTGTTGCTTTGCAACAAGCCGTAATTCATTTGCATTCTGCATATATTAATTTTTTTGAACATAAGGGTTCTTTTCCAAAATTCAAATCTAAAAGAAATGATCATAGCTACACAACTATGAAAATCAACAATAACATCCGCTTTGATGGCAATGAAATCCAAATTCCTAAATTAGGCAGAGTTAAGGTTGTAGTATCTCGTTTGATGCCTGAATCATTTTCTTTTACCACAGTCACTATTTCAAGAGTTGCAAACATGTATTTTGTGACATTGACTGGTGAAGAAGATAATCCAAACGCTGAATTATTTGACGTTTTAGAAAAACTAGACGTTAATAAATCAATTGGACTAGATTTTTCACTAGCTCATCTATATGTTGATAGCGATGGCAATCATGCTGATATGCCAAAGTATCTTCAAAACGACTTGGAAAAGCTTGCTAAATTAACTAGAAAAGCCTCAAAATGTCAAAAAGGAAGCAAAAACTCCATCAAAACTTGGCAGAAAGTTAGAAAAGAACAACTTCATATTTCTAATCAAAGAAAAGATTTTTTGCACAAAGAATCTAGAAAAATTGCAAACAAATATGACTATGTTTTTGTAGAAAATCTTGATTTAAGGTCAATGCAATCAAAAGACACTAAAATGAAGCTTGGAAGAAATGTTTCTGATCGAGCGTTTGGAACTTTTGTCAATTTTCTAGATTACAAATTGAGATGGCTAGGAAAAGAACTAATAAAAGTTGATAGATACTTTCCGTCTAGTAAAACTTGCAGTGATTGTGGATATATTAATAACAATCTTGAGTTAAATGATAAAGATTGGATTTGCCCAATTTGTGGCAAAAAGCATGATAGAGACATTAATGCAGCAATAAACATCAAAAAAGAAGGAATTAGATTAGTGCTTCAAAAATAATAGTGGTATACTATTAAACCGTAGGAACTACGGGGTTAGCCTATCGATACTGAATCCTTAATGATTCTTGAGTAGGAATCCCCATCTTCAAAACATAATATGTTTAAGTGGGGGTAGTTCAAAATTAATACATATATGGATGCGAAAAAGAAAATTACTAGAAATTCAATATCAATTATGGGAGGCATCTGCTTCATTCTTTTAGCATTAGTCACAATGCTTTCAGATAAAACACCATTTGCCTTTCTTTCAATTGCGATCACAACGTCATTAGGATTCGTTGGATTTTGGATCTTAATGCCATTTTTGATTATTTTAGGATTGTTCTTAATTTTCAAAAAGAAGCTCATCAAATTTAAAGTTGGAATGTCCTTATGGGGAGCATTCGTAATGATCGTTTGCTTTGTAATTCTTTCTAGCCATTGGGCAACAATCGGAATTACTTATGATGGAAGAGTATTTGATGGAATCTCGTTCACTGATTCAAAAGCAAATTATTTAACATTTTCAAATTCCTTAGGTATTTTAGCCCAAATTAGAGCTGAAAGTTCTTCTCCATTCAATCCTCAATTAGGTGGTGGATATGTAGGCTTTATTATTGCTGGTTCAATTAACACAGCACTTACTCCTATTGGGATGAATGCTATTTGCTGGATTTTCTTTATTGGCGGATTAGTTTTACTTCTTAATCACCAAGTTAAAGCTTTAATTCTTCTTATTAAGAAGAAAATTGCTGAAAAGAAAGCCAAAAAGAATAGCGACGAATATGAAGAAATCACTTCAGAAAGTTCAGAAGAGGAAGATATTATTGCTCCAATTCCTGAACAAGTTAGTGCTCCAGTGAGTGAAGTCGCTCCTGTAAGAGAAGAAAAAGCTATTCAAAAATCACCTTTTCCAGAAGGTTTTGCTCCTGTTAGAACTTTAGACAGTGGACTTAAGAAAGCAGTTTTCACTTTATCTGATGAAGTAGTTATTGATGATTCAATGGTTAAAAAAGCTGATGAAGCACCAGCAAGTGAACCTGCTTTATCAACCATTAGCGAAGCTAGATTTGGAGAAATTGCTCCAGAAGAACCAAAAGTAGAAGAAGCTCCAGCTATTGAAGAGCCATTTGTTGCTCCAGTTATTGAAGAAGAAAAACCAGTTGTTGAAGAACCTTATATAGAAGAAACTTTCGAAGAAAAACCAAACTTTGTTGAAGAAATTGTTCCTGAAGAGCCTGCTCCAGCTGTTGAAACACAAGCTGAAATGCTTTTAAGAGGCCAACCAAAGGCAAATCTTTGTAAAGATTACATTTATCCACCTCTTGATCTTTTAGACATTCATGAGGCTGCTGATGATGTGAATAAAAATGAAGAATCTTGTGCAGAAAGAACTGCACTTATTAACCAAGTTTTCGAACAATTTAGAGTTGGTGCCGAAATTGTTTCACATACAGTTGGTCCATCAGTTACACGTTATGACATCATGCTTAAACCTGGTGTTTCAGTCAACCTTGTTAGAAAATATGTCGATGACATATCTATTCGTTTAGGTGGTATTCCAGTTCGTTTTGAAGCCATTGTCTCAGGTAAATCTACATCTGGCATTGAAATTCCAAATGAGATTAGAACAAACGTTGGTTTAAGAGAAGCTATTGCAGCTTTACCAACTGGTCCTAAGTACTTACTTAACATTCCGTTCGGTAAAGGTATCGGTGGTGATTTAAGACATGCTTCAATGGGTGATTTCCCACATATGCTTGTTTCAGGAACCACAGGTTCAGGTAAATCAATTGCTGTTCATTCAACAATTCTTACTTTACTTATGAGAAATAAGCCAGAAGAATTAAAAATTATCTTAGTTGATCCAAAGAAAGTTGAAATGAGCTTCTATGAAGACATTCCACACTTACTTTGTCCAATCATCACGGATATGAGAAAAACATACAACTGTTTAAAGAAACTTGTTGATGAAATGGAACGTCGTTATAACCTCTTCCAAGCACATAAACTTAGAGACATCAAAGGATTTAATGCTTGGGCAAGCGAAAATGATGTTCAACCATTACCTTATATCGCTGTTTTCGTTGATGAATACGCCGATTTAGTTGAACAAGTTAAAGAAGTACACGAACCAATTCAAAGACTCGTTCAAAAAGCTCGTGCAGCAGGTATTCATATCTGTATTGCTACGCAAAGACCATCAGTTAACGTTATTGATGGCGTTATTAAATCAAACTTTACAACTCGTCTTGCTCTTCTTTCAGCATCTGCAACTGACTCTCAAACAATTATTGGTGAAGGTGGTGCAGAAAAGCTCCTTGGACATGGCGATATGTTAATTGATAGTCCTCTTATCTCAGTCTCTACAAAACCTCGTGTTCAAGGCTGCTACGTTAGCGAAAACGAAGTTAATAGAGTTTGTGATTTCTTAAGAGAACATTACTCAACTCAATACGATCCATATTTCCTTGATCTAGAAGATCATGAACAAGAATTCTCTAAAGGCTCATCAAATGAACCTCCAGTAGAAGCAATCGATAAAAATGCTTCTGAAGAAGCACAATATCAAGATATTAAAGATCAAGTTATGCATCGTGAATATTGTTCTATTTCCTTTATCCAACGTTCATTTGCAATGGGATTCCCACGTGCTGGTAGAATCTTTGCAAGACTTCAAAAAGAAGGTATTGTTGCATTTGAAGGTGATTCAAGAGGAAACAAAGTTTTAGCTCACGCAGCTACAAGTGAGCCACAAATGGGAACAATTGAACAATCAACCTTTATACCAGATGATCCTAGTGGAGGAAATGGTGAAGGGGGTAGCGAATTTTAACCCCGTTAACTTTGTTAACGAAAAGTGGGAATAGAATTTCAAAACTAGTCGTATAATATTTCCGAGGGGAGATATGATATGAACTCAATTACGATTAGCGGAATTCTTAGAGGAGAAAGCAAACAAGTATTTAGAAAGCTAGAATTTAGACTTAGTGACTCAGTTGACTCAGGAATTATCCTTTGTACTTATTGGACCAAAAATGACCAAAACGTATTTATGGAAATTCCACGTGATAAAAATATTATCATCAAGGGTCGATTCGGTTACGAGAAAGAAATTGGAGTTTACTTAATAGTTGAAGAATTTGAAAAATTAAAACCGTATGAAAATCTTGCAGTACATTAAAGTCGTGTTAATTTGTGGTTTACCAATTGTGTTTTACCACCTTTTCTACATGATTAGATATGCAAAGCATCCGGAAAAATATCCATTTGAAAAACGCTACAAAGTAGCGAGAAAAGAAATTAGAATGGTTTTCAAACATTTCCATGTTGACTACAAATTAGAAAACTATGAAATGTTTACCAAATTAGATAAGAAATGTTTAATCATTTCAAACCATTATTCTTTATTTGATCCATTAGCTTTAATTGCCGCAAGCGATAAACCTTTAACATTTGTGTGTAAAAAAGAAGTTTTTAAAATGCCATTTGTTGGTAAAGTTGCTAAGGCAATTGATTGTTTCGCCTTAGATAGAGAAAACTTAATGAATCAATTTAGCCAAATTAGAAACATAGTTTCTTATTTAAAAGACGAAAGTAAACCATCTGTTTTAGTTTTCATTGAAGGCACCAGAAATAAAGATCCAGGAACTCCATGTTTAGATTTCCACCCAGGAACACTAAAAATAGCCCAAATGGCGAACGTTCCGCTTCTTTGTGGGGCAACATTCGGCTCATTCAGAATTCTCGATAAAAAGAGCCATATTAAAAAATACCCATATTTCTTTAATTTATTTAGGAAGCTTGATGTAGAAGAAGCAAAATCATATAACACAACTGAACTTGCTCCAATTTTACAAAAAGAGACTGACGCAAGCATCAATCTCTTAAGAAATAAAGATAAAGATTATATTAATTCACTCAAGATGTCTGATAAGAAAAGAAAATTAGAAACTCGTTTCGATATCAGCGTTAATTCTTAATCCTTTTGGATAAAGATTTTTAAGTGTTTCGTTCACTACATGAACAACACCGAGATTCATATCTAGATAGCTAACAAAGTAGTAGCCGTCTGGATATTTTTTATTTATGGATTCACCTCTTAAAAATTTAACAGTTTCTTCTTTATTTAGAGCGATAGATTCTGCTCCATTTTTAACATGAGAAATGTGGTGCGATGGTATTTCTTTATCGCCAATTTTTGAGCTTACAAAAACACCTGGTCTAAGCGATAATTCGATGAACTTTTCTGGTAGAGAATGATTCAAAATAAATGATTGAATTTCATTAACATTCCCTTTAGTTTTTACGGTGCGTTTTATCTCTATTTTTTCAAAGGAATTTTGAGTTGAATTTCCAGGCTTTTTTATTAAGGCAATGTAGTGGCCTTCTCCATCAAATTTAGATGGGAATAAATGTATAGTTTCTGGATACTTTTCACTTCTAAATTCACCAGGGATTTTTTCAATATATTGTAGTTTTGCAGTGGTTTTTTCAAGTAAATACTCGATTATTTCTTCATCTTCCTCATAAGAATAAGAGCAAGTTGAGTATACCATTGTTCCGCTTTCTTTTAGCATTGAGTAGCACATCAAAATTAAGTCCTTTTGGATAGCAGAATTTTTAAGTACTTTTTCGTAGGTCCAATCAGATTTCATTTCGTCAGATTTTCTAAACATTCCAGAGCCTGAACATGGAGCATCTAAAATGATCTTATCGAAGTAGTTTTGGAAACGATCTTTTTGAGTTGAAAAATCTAATGAAGTTACGACTGTATTTGCAATGCCGAGTCGTTCTATATTGCTAAGTAAAACGTTGGCTCTAGATTTGGATAAATCGTTTGCAATTATCATGCCTTCATTTTCCATTTTTAGAGCGGTTTGAATTGTCTTTCCGCCAGGTGCTGCACATAGATCTAAAACGATGTCATTTTTGTTTGCATTAAGTAAATGTGCGACGAGCATTGCGGAAGGTTCTTGAATGTAATATGCGCCTTGTTCGTGATAGACTTTTTTGCCAAGTTGAATTTCATCTTTATCGAAAATAAAACCATTTGGCACAACAGGATGATGTTTTAAAGTTGGGAAAAGACTTAACAAAGTTTTTTCACTCATCTTATTTGTGTTTAAATAAATTGCTTTCTTTTCTTTTTCGTCAAAAGATGAAATTAAATTATCAATTTCTGTATCAGATAGATACTTTTTTAAATGTGTTCTAAAGTCCATATTATTATAATAATATAATACAAATAAAAACACAAGTGTTTTTATTATTAATGTGAATTTTGTTTTTCTATGTAGTTAGTCTTGATTATGATATAATCTAGACTGAGGTTATATTTTTATGAGAATGGTAGATATTATTACTAAAAAACGCGATGGCGGTAAATTATCCGATGAAGAAATCGAATTTGTTGTCAACGGTTATGTTGATGGCAAAATTCCAGATTATCAAGTTTCATCATTATTGATGGCTATCGTATTTAAAGGTATGTCTAACGATGAAATCGTTACACTTACCGACAGAATGGAACACAGCGGAGACGTTATGGATCTTAGCTCAATTCCAGGATTCAAAGTTGACAAACACTCTACAGGTGGTGTTGGCGACAAGACTTCATTAGCTCTTGGCCCAATGGTTGCTGCTTGTGGCGCAGTTGTTGCAAAAATGTCAGGTCGTGGACTTGGCCATACAGGCGGAACGCTCGATAAACTCGAATCAATTCCAGGTATGAACGTTTTCTTAACACAAGATCAATTTATGGATCAATTAAGAAAGATTGGCGTAGCCATTGCTGGCCAAACTGGAAAACTTGTTCCAGCAGATAAGAAGATTTATGCACTTCGTGACGTTACTGGTACAGTCGAATCAATTCCATTAATTGCTTCATCAGTTATGTCTAAGAAATTAGCATCTGGCTCAGATTGTATCTTACTTGACGTTAAGTTTGGTAATGGTGCATTCATGAAAAACAGAGAATCTGCTTATGAACTCGCAACAATTATGTGCAACATTGGTAACTCACTTAATAGAGATACACGTGCAGTCTTAACTTCTATGGATCAACCTTTAGGTCTTGCCATAGGCAACGCCCTCGAAGTTAAAGAAGCAATTGATACATTACATGGTCATGGACCAAAAGATTTCCAAGATCTTTGCTATCAATCTGGTGCAATTATGCTTGAACAAGCAAAAGTTGTTAAGAACCAAGAAGAAGGTCTTGCTATGCTTCACAAAGTAGTTGAAGATGGTTCAGCATTTGAAAAATTCAGACAAATGATTATTGCTCAAGGCGGCGATATTTCTTATATCGATGATCCAAGCAAATTCCCATTATCCAAAAATATTATTGAAGTCAAAGCTTCAAAACCAGGATACATTAAACAAATCGTTGCCCTTGAAATTGGCGAAAGCGCTATGCGCTTAGGCGCAGGAAGAGAAACCTTTGATGACGTTATTGATATGTCAGCAGGTATCGTTCTTTCTAAGAAAGTTGGCGACAAAGTTGCAAAAGGTGATGTACTTTGTACAGTTCACACCAACAAAGATGATTACGAAGCTGTCTTAAAAGACATCCAAAAAGCATTCGTTATCGTTGATGGCTTTGTTGAATATCCTCCAACAGTTCACGATTATATTCACAAATAATGAGAGTTGTTATTCAAAACGTAACCGAAGCCTCTTGTAGGATCAACAACAAAATCGTGGGAGAAATCTCCCGCGGTTTTTGCATTCTTGTTGGTTTTACACATGATGACACAAAAGAAATTGTTGAAAAAATGGTCAACAAAATCGTTTCATTAAGAGTCTTCAACGACGAGAATGGCAAAACAAATCTTTCTTTGAAAGATGTTGATGGAAAAATACTCTCTATTTCACAATTTACACTTTATGCTTCAGTTAAAGATGGTCGTCGCCCAAGCTTTGTAAATGCGATGAGACCGGAAGAAGCTACAAAGATGTATGATTATTTTAATGAATGCTTAAGAAACACAGGTTTCGAAGTTCAAACTGGTGTTTTTGGAGCAGATATGAAAATTTCATTAATCAATGATGGTCCATTTACCACAGTTGTTGATTCTAAGGAGTTAGGACTATGAAAGTAATGGTTGGCCTTAGCGGTGGTGTTGATTCCGCAGTTGCAGCATATTTACTTAAAAAGCAAGGCTACGATGTCGTTGCTTGTTTTATGCGTAACTGGGATGCCATGGCTAATGGTGATTACCTTGGAAATCCAACAGTAAATGATGACCAATGTCCACAAGAAAAAGACTACCAAGATGCTCAAAAAGTAGCAGAAAAACTTTGTATTCCACTCTTAAGAGTGGATTTCATAAAAGAATACTGGGATCACGTCTTTTCTTTCTTTATTTCAGAATACGAAAATGGAAGAACTCCAAACCCAGATATTTTATGTAACAAATACATTAAATTTGATGCTTTTTTAGAGTTTGCAAAGAAGAATAATTGTGACAAGATTGCAATGGGTCACTATGCAAAACGTGTTGAGAAAGATGGACATTTTTATTTAATGAAATGCCACGATACAAACAAAGATCAAACTTACTTCCTTTCTCAAATTAATGAGGAACAAATTAAATCATGTTTATTCCCGCTTGGAGACATTGATAAAACCGAAGTTAGAAGAATTGCTCATGAACTAGACTTAGAGTCTGTTATGGATAAAAAAGATTCAACTGGAGTTTGTTTTATTGGCGAGCGTAACTTTAGAGAATTTCTTAAAAATTACATTCCAGCACAAAAAGGCAATATCATTGATATTGACACTGGAAAAATAATTGGAGAACATCGTGGAGTTTATTACTACACGATTGGTCAACATAAAGGCTTAGGCATTGGCGGGATCTCTGGTGAAACAGCGGCAGGCTGGTTTATCGTCAAAAAAGACGCCAAGAAAAATGTTCTTTATGTTACACGCGGAGACGCTCAAAAGTACTTAATGTCTAACAAATGCATCGTTAGAAAACTTAACTTTATTAATAAAGACGAAATCTTTCCTCAAGAAGTTGGAGTTAAGTTTAGATATCGTCAACCTGATCATCCAGCAGTCATTAACCTTGTAAATGGTGAAATTGTCTGTGAATACGATTATTACAAAGCAGTTACACCTGGTCAAGAAGCTGTCTTCTATAATAAAGACGGCTTAATGATTGGCTCTGGAACAATTGACGAAGTCTATAGAGATAACGTTAGAATTGATAACTAATTCCATTAAGTAAAAGAGACTTTGTCTCTTTTTCTTTTGTTCTATATAGCAAAAATTATAGAATAAGTATAGAATAAAATTGACAAAATTATAGAATAAATATAGAATAAATTCAGCGAGGTTTCATATTATGAATTTTGGATTTGAAAATGAAATGGTTGAATTTAAAAGCTCATTATCTCAACTTTCTAGAGCTTTAGAATCTTTGTCTGCTATGCTTAATAAACGCGGAAAAGGAAAAATTTATTTTGGAGTCGATGATAAAGGCGAATTGGTTGGAGTTCAAATCGGAAATAAAACTTTAAAAGATTTATCTCACGAAATAACTTCTAGAATAAAACCTCAAGTAATTCCAAGTATAAGCATTGAAACGTACGATGACAAAAATGTTATTGTCTGCTATGCAGAAGGAAGAAATAAACCCTATTCAGCTGATGGAAATTATTTAATTAGATCTGGATCCGAAAATAAAAAGATTGATCCTGATTTGCTTAGAACTTTAATGTTTTCTAATTCAGTAGAATATATTTCAACTTTAGAATCATTTAATCAAGAATTAACTTTTAATGAATTAAGACAACTTTATTTGAGCAAAAAAATTAAAATTAATGAAGAACAATTTTTATATAATTTAGGTTTTGTTTTATCAAATAACAAATTTAACGAACTTGCTAACTTGCTATCTGATAACAACGATTATTCAATAAAAGTAGTTCGTTTTAGCGGTAAAGATAAATCAAATATGGTATTTAGAAATGAATATGGATATAGATGTTTACTTATGGCAATGACAGATGCATTTAACTATGTTAAAAGTTTAAATGAAACAAGAGTTCAAATAAGCGGAAATCTTTCAAGGGAAGAAATGCATTTATTTGATGAAGATAGTTTGAAAGAAGCATGGGTTAATGCATGCTTACACACAAATTGGGCTAAAAGAGTGCCTCCAGCAATTTACATTTACGATGATAGAATTGAAATTGTTTCAACTGGTGGAATTCCATATGATTTACCATTAGAGAGTTTTTATAAAGGTGTTTCATATCCAATAAATCTCCAACTTCAAAGAATTATGGGTCAATTAGGTTATGTTGAACAAACAGGTCATGGCGTTATAACAATCTTGAAAGCCTATGGAAAAGAAGCATTTAACATTACTGAAAATAATGTTGTAGTTACATTAAGATTTCCATTTCCAATTTCTTCTAGAGAAGCTAGTAAAGATTTATTGACTCCATCACAAAAGAAGGTTTACGAAACAATTAAAAATGATCCTTTAATTAAAACTGATGAAATTTCTAAAGTGACCAAATTATCTATACCTTCAATTAATAAAATAATTGCTATATTAAAGCAACTTAAAAAGATTGAAAGAATTGGTTCAAATAAATCAGGCTATTGGTTAGCATTATAATTTTATACATAGTATAAAAAAATCCGATTTGCATCGGACTTTTTTTACTCTCCAGCTTCTTGGAACATTTTAAGCAAATCATCAACAGTAAGTTTTGCTTTTGCTTTTCCAGAGATGTCGTGAAGGATGTGACCATGGTGGAACATAATAAGTCTATCACCATAGGTGAGCGCATCTTTCATGTTGTGAGTAATCATTAATGTTGTAAGTTTCTTGGTTCTTACAATTTTGTCTGTAAGTTCAAGAACTTTCTTTGCAGTCTTTGGATCAAGAGCTGCGGTGTGCTCATCAAGTAAGAGAATCTTTCTATCTCCATTGTAATCATGAAGTTTGTTTGATAATTCAACTAAACCTGCAAGTTTTTCTTCTGGAGTGGAAGTTTTTGTTACTTTTCTAGCGTGTTCAGCTTTAGCTTCATCGTAAAATTTACCTGCTTTTTCAGCACATTCTTTCTTTAAAGCTTTAAGCTTGTTTTTAATTTCTTTTTGTTTAGCTTTATCAGTTTCGTTTCTGAGCTCAATATTAAGTGGACCAGAAGCGACATCATAGTTCATTTGAATAAATTCTCTTCTTGTATCAATACGAGAATCATTTGCAGCCATTAACAAAGTTAATGCTTGTCTTTGTCCGCCAGACATACGACCAACTTTTTGATTCATTCTATCTTCAAGTCCTAAATCGAATTGTTTGACTTGAGAGATGAAGTAATCTCTAACAGTTTCACTTGAGAATCCCCATCTAATTGGTGAGTGGTGTTTACCACGTCTATACGCAATTTCGAGGTTTTCAAGTACTGACATTTCTCCAGTGGTACCCATTCTTGGATCTTGGAAGACTCGGCCGAAGTATTTAGCACGTCTAAATTCTTCCATATGAGAGATTGGCATACCAGAAAGTGAGATTTCACCTTCGGTTGGTTTATAAGTGCCGGCGATTAAGTTCATAGTGGTGGTTTTACCTGAACCATTTGAACCAATAATAGTAACGAATTCACCATCATTAATCTTTAGATTAACGTGGTCTAATGCTACTTTCTTATCTCTTGAATCTCCAGAGAGATTAAAGATTTTGGTTAAATTTGTTAATTCAATCATTTATCTAGCCTCCCCAGGAATATCTTGTCTAATGTGGAATAATTTCTTAAATCCAGAC
Source organism: Bacilli bacterium (assembly GCA_024408085.1). GTDB lineage: Bacteria > Bacillota_I > Bacilli_A > RFN20 > CAG-826 > Fiminaster. The sequence continues at coordinate 72,669 of JAKSVH010000001.1, forward strand.
TTAATAAGTGGCAAACAAAGAGCAATTGTAATAAGTGCTGCGTAGAGCAAGCTCTTAAGCTCTGTTGGCAAACCAAGTCTTGTTGCAACTGTAACAATTACAAAGTAAATGATTGAACCAAGTGCAACAGAAATGATCCAGTTTTTAAATGAACGTTTACCAAAGATTGCTTCACCAATAAGAATAGAAGCAAGACCAACAACTAAGTAGCCTGCTGCTGATACTGTTGAAACAGTTTTAACGTCTTGGACGTAAAGTGAACCGCCAAGTGCTATTAGTCCGTTTGCTATAGCAACACAGACAATAGTGGAGATATTTGCGTTAATTCCTTGTGAATTTGCCATGTTTTCATTTAATCCTGTAGCACGAATAGCCATACCGTATTCAGTACCAAAGAAGAAATAAATACCAAACATAACAACAAGGACAACGCCTAACATAATTGCAACTTTAATGATTTCTGCCCATGGAGCAACTGGCATCCATCTATTAGCGATATCATTAAATTGCCATGGATAACAAAGTGAGTAAATTGTTTGAGGTCCCTCACCTTTAACTATGTTAGTAAATGAAATTGTTGATGCAAAAATGGAACTATTTCCATCTTTTGCGCCCATGACTAACATTGCAATTGATGCAGCGGCAGTCATGGTAATAATACCAGACAACAATTTCGGGATTTTTAAATAGCGGTTTAAAACGCCTGTAACTACGCCACATAAGCATCCGCCAAGGAATGCTGCTAAAGTGGCAAGCCAAGGGTTTAAACCATTAAAAATCATAACTGCAGAGATGGCTGCTCCAATAAGGAAACTGCCTTCAGCAGTTAAATCAGCAAAATCAAGAATTCTGTATGTGAGGAAAATACCAAGTGCTAATAAAACACACGGAAGTCCTGAAGATAAAATATTTAATATAATATCCATTTACAAAAACCTACTTATTTTGCGGAGATATCACTGAAACTTGTTTTAATTGATTCTGGAAGAGAGATTCCTGAACCTGCTAAGTTTGCGGAAGAGTAAACTTTTGAGCAAGTAGAAGCATCCATAAATTTAACTGGGAAATCAGATGGTTTCTTACCATTTTTGATTATTTCAACAGCCATTTTACCTGCTTCTTTACCAAGTTGTTTGTAATCGACTGAAATGGTGATGTGACCGCCATCTTGAAGCATACCTTCTTCGCCACAGACAACTAAAACTCCTTTGGAGTTAGCAGCTTGTTTGACATCGTTCATATGAGCTGCGATGTTATTGTCGGTTGGAACGTAGATTGCGTTAACTTGTTCTGCAAGTGCTAAAGCAGCAGCATTAATATCTGATGGACCTGACACTGCTTTTTCAACAACTTCAACACCTGGAGCATTTTTGCTAATAATTTCTTTAACTTGATCCTTTTGGATTACAGAGTTTTCTTCACTTTGTGTATACAAAACACCAAGTTTTGATGCAGTTGGTAGAATTTGGTTGATGAGTAAAAGCTGATCAGCAATTGGTTGAGCATCGCTTGTTCCACAGACAAATCCATTAGGATTTTCTACGTTAGAAACTAAGTTTGCAGCAACTGGATCTGTAACAGCAGAGAAGAAAACTGGATTTGTGAGTCCTTTTTCAATTGATGCTGACATAAGTTGCTTTGAAGCACCTGTGCCAAGACCAAAAGTCATGTCTTTTGTTGAAACTAAATCTTTAGCCATTGCTGTTAAGTCTGCATCACTTCCGCCTGCGTTCTTAATGTCAAAGCTATAATCTGAACCTTCAACTAAGCCAGCTTCATTCAAAGCTTCCTTAAATCCATTTGCACAAGTTCTAAGTGCAGCGTGTTCAACTGGGAGTAAAACACCGATTTTGCATTTAGCGTTGTCACCGCATGATGCGAGACCTGCCGCAGCAGTTGCTAAAGCAAGTAATGAGATTAATTTTGATTTTTTCATAAAATTTAATACTCCTTTCAAAAATAAATCCCGGGAGTGAACACCGGGCTATTTTTGCTTGGTGTTCAACTTGCGTCTCCCACCAATTATTTTTACAGCAGGAAACAATTACCTATAGTAAAAATAACCAAAGTAAAAAGCATTGATTTTAATGATATTTGAAACACAATTTTTCATCATTTTGCTTCCTACCTTGCGTATATATTAACTTATTTTAAATAAAAGTGTTAGAAAAATTGAAAATTCTGAATATTTGTAACCGCTTACTAAATTGATAGATTTTATATAATAAGGTGATATAATAGTAAACATAAGGGACTAATTACTATGGAAAAAGAGCTAAAAGAAATCAAAATTAACTGGTTCAAAGTCAGCTGCATCTATAATCAACTTGCTGACAGACATTTGATCAATAATTTTTCAATGAGAGTATTTAATTTGATCAATATTTTTGAAAAAGATTGCACTCAAAAGAAGATTGTTGAGATGACTGGTGCACCAAAACAATCAGTTAATAATGTTATTCAAGATTTCTTAGATAAAGAATACATTACTTTAGTAACTAATCCAAAAGATAAACGTTATAAACTCATTAAGCTTACTAGAAAAGGTAAGACTTTATATCATTCAACACTTGAGAAAATTGAAGAAGCCGAATTAAAGGTTTTAAGCAATTTTAGCGAAGAAGAAATTAAGGCTTACATTGATTTTTCTGCTAAATATAACGAATTATTAGAGAAAGAAACCGAGGAAATTTAATATGAAGAAGTTTGCAAAAGTTTTTATATTATTAACACCATTGGTTTTGTCATCATGTGATTTTGGAAATGTTCAAATTGCAAGACAATTGAGCATTTCTGACCAAAAAGCTTTTGATTATCATATTGGTGAAGTCTTTGATGACTATGTCAACGCTGGTGGTCTTAAAGTAAATGTTATCATGTCCGATGATTCTGTTTTATTAGCAGAAAAAGGAACTTTCACATATCAAATTACCGAGAAAAACAATCCAGATAAAACAATTGACGGAACAAAACCATTCACAACTGCTGGTAACTACATTGTTACTGTTTCTAAAGAAAAATTGCCATCTGTAAGTGAAAATATTACAGTTTTAGAAAAAGAAGATCCTCAACCAACAACCGTAACTTTATCATCAATTTCAGCTTCAGATTATACAAAAGAAGTTTATCAAAACGAAGCTTATACTTTTGACGGAAAAGTTACTGCAAAATATAGCGACGGATCTACAAAAGACGTTACTAGCAAAGCGACAATTGGAACAATTTCAACCACAACTTTAGGTGATAAATCTCTCTCAATTTCATACACTGAAGATAACATCACTAAAACAACAAGTGCAAAAATTACAGTTATCGAAAAAGGTGTAGATCCAGTTGTTAAAACTTTGTCAAAAATTGATGCATCTGGTTATAAAACCAGTGTTTATCAAAATGAGACTTATACATTTAACGGAATTGTCACTGCAACTTATAGCGATACAACAACCGCAAATGTAACCAGTAAAGCATCAATTGGCACAATTTCAACATCAACTACAGGAACTAAAACTGCAACAATTTCATATACAGAAAATGGTGTAACAAAAACAACAAATTATTCAGTTAACGTTGAAGAAAAAGAGCCTTCATATGAAACAATTACGCCAGAACAAGCAATTAGCATTTGCGAAGATTTGGGTAGTGCAGTTGTAAGCGATAAAGAATACTATGTAAAAGGTATTGCGGAAGATGTTACTTATAGTAAACAATACGATAATTACTCAGGTAAATTCCAAGATTCAAATTTCTATTTCACACAAACAAACTCAAATAATCTTGTTTCAAGTACTAGTGATGTTGATGGAAAAGAAGTAATAATTCGCGGTTATTTAGAACTTTACAATAGTAAATATCAATTACCATATTTACCTGCAAGTTCTTCTCCAACAGGATCTGCATATCACTCGAAATTTATTGAAGTAAAAGATGTTCCTGTTGAAAAAATCTTAGTTACAAACGTTTCATTTACACTTTCTAGTAAAACAATGAATGTCGGTGATACATTTACTGTCAGTTATACAGTTTCACCAAGTAATGCTACTAACAAAAGCTTATCTTGGTCATCAAGCAACACAACAGTTGCATCTGTTTCAAATGGTGTTGTTACTGCAAAAGCTGCAGGCACAACAACAATTACTGCAAAGTCAACTGATGGAAGCAATAAGCAAGCTTCTTTGACTGTTACCGTAACAAAAGTAGATGTTGCAGTTACTGATATTTCACTTGACAAATCCACACTTTCGATTCAAAAAGGTAAAACAGCTCAATTAACAGCCACAATTTCTCCATCTAATGCAACTGACAAGGAAGTGACTTGGAGTGGCTCAGCAAACGGAATAAACGTTAATTCTAGCGGTTTAGTTTCTGTTTCATCAACTGCAACGGTTGGAACAAAAGCAACAATTGTTGCTACAGCACACGGAAATATAGCTAAAACTGCCTCTTGTGTTGTTACTGTAACTGAAGCTCCTGTTGTTGAAAAAGATGCTTGGACAATCATGATTTATATGTGTGGTTCAACTCTTGAATATGATCCAGAGTATCCAACAGATGGAGGCTATGCATCTGAAGATATTGTTGAAATTTTAAAATCTAATGCAATTCCAGATGATGTAAACATTCTTATTGAAACTGGTGGTGCAGGCGATTGGGAATTAGCAAGCAAATACATTACAAATGGAAAGACATCAATTTCATCAAGTAAATTACAAAGATGGGAAATTGTAAGTAAGAAAGATAGCTCATCAAATAATAAACTTTCTTTTGTAAAAGAATTAAATACAAATCAATTGTCATCTCAAAGTTCATTTGAAAGTTTCCTGGAATGGGGATTGACTGATTATCCAGCAGAAAACACTGGTGTCATTATGTGGAATCATGGTGGAGCTTTAGGCGGTGTTTGTTATGATGAAAACTACACCTATCCATATGAATATGAGCATAAAACTTATTATTATCCAAACAGCTTAAATTGTAGCGAAGTAGCTCAAGCAACTAAACAAGCTTTAGCAAATACTGGTGGAGATAAAATGACATTCATCGGTTATGATGCATGTTTGATGAGTGTTGCAGACATTGCAACAGTTAATTCTGATTACTATAAATATATGGTTGCATCACAAGAAAGCGAACCGGGTTATGGTTGGGATTACACTACATGGTTAAATAATCTTTATAATAATAAAGATAATACAACTTCAAAGATTCAAAATGTATTAGATAAAATTTGTTCATCATTCCTTACACATAACTGTGACAATGGTGGATGTGGTGAATACGATTCATACTATCATGAATACTATTATTGCTATTCAACATTATCTGTCCTTGATCTTAGTAAAGCTGATGCATTAGTCTCAGCATTCGAAACTTATGCAACAAATATTAAGAAAATTTCTGGTTATTACAATAAGATTAAAAACGCATTTAATAACGCGAAAAATTACGGCTTTGGTGAAGGAATATATGGGGTAGTTGACTTTGTCAAATTCCTTGAATATATGGACAAACAATTCTCATCTGTATCAAGCACGAATGTCAAGAATGTAATTACTTCTCTAGTAATTTCAAAATACAATTGTGATGAGTATAATTACACGCCTTGCGGTGTTAACGCATTCGTTCCAGAAATTACTGATACAAGTGGTGATTACGGACTTCAATGTGAGTATGAAGATTACGAAGGAGAATACGCCACAAAATTCTCAACTTGGCAAGAAATAATGCTTGCAAACTGGTATTAAACTAGCAAAACGCTTTCTTAGAAAACACTAACGGAAGCGTTTTTTTATTTTCAAAATATTATTTAGAAAATGATTAAAGTTTCGATTAAATCATACTTTTCGTTATTTAAAAATGAAATTTTCTTATTTATTTGATAAACTTTAATTAATTAAAAATCTGATTTAGAACCGGCTAGGATTTTACTATATGAAAAATAGAAATAAATTATTTACATCAATCGCTATATTAGGGTCTGCTATTTTTGGAATGGTCCTTACTGCAGGAACTGGAGTTTTTGAAGCATTAGGTTTATTCAATAACACCAGAACAACTTCTTCAAATGCAACAAATTTAATTTTAAATAAAGATAACGCTTATTCTAGCGGATCATCTCAAACAATAAATACAACATTTGGTAAAAATCCAATAGTTTTTGATTATAGTAGCGGCTGTAGCTCTTTTTCTAACGCGCACGTTAATATGGCTGATGGTGCTACTGTTGGCAACTACTGGAAAACAAATGATAAAAACTCAGGCATTAATTGGAACAATAAGTTAACTTCCATTGAATCAATTAAGCCTGTTTTTAATGCCGAATCAGGTGCTTCTTTACAATTTAGAGCGTCTTATGACGGAAAAACTTCAGGTGCTTGGGGTAATTTTGCTCCACTTACTAGTAACACATCATTCACACTTGCTTCTAATCCTTATTACATTGAATTAAAAGCAGTAGGTGGATCAGTTTCCCTTACTTCTTGCGAGATTTGTTTTAGTTGTATTGTAAATACATCTGCTAGCGGAACACCAGTATACGAAACTAAAGCAACAGTAAATGATGGAACCAAAAAGACATATTCAGTTGATGACTCATTTGATAACTTAATCGGTGGTTCCACGAAGAAAAGAAGTGTTACAATTTCTGATTCCTTTGAAGTCGTTGAGACTTTGTCTAATGGAACAACAAGAAAATTAAATAAAGGAGAATTTAATTACAAAGTAAATAATCCATCTGGAACACAAATCGATACAAGCAAAGCATTTGGAACAACTGGCACATATACAGCATTTATAAAGGTTGGAAGCTTAGCAGAAGTTGCATATGAATTTAGTGTTGAAGAAAGATTAGTTGAAGAAATTGTAATTCCTGCAACAAAATCAATGAATACTGGTACTAGTGGTTCTATTTCGGTTACATCCATTAGTCCAAGCAATGCACATAATAAAACTATTACATGGTCATCAAGTGATACAAGTGTTGCAACAATTAATTCAAGTACTGGTGCAATTAGTGCATTAAAAGCTGGTACAACAACAATTAAAGCAACTGCAACCGATGTTGGTGGCGTTGCTTCAAATGGATGCACATTAACTGTTACAGACATTTCTGTCACATCGGTTACATTGGATAAAGATTCATTATTACTTTACACAGATGATAATGATGTTACATTAACAGCAACCATTCTCCCGGAAGACGCTACAGTTAAAAATATTAATTGGTCTTCTAATAATACAAGTGTTGTAACCGTCGAAAATGGCGTTGTGCATCCTATTGGCGTTGGTACTGCAGTAATTACTGCAACCTCTGGTAGTGCATCCGATACATGTGCTGTTGAAGTAAAAGATGCCAGCGAAAGACCTGTTATTGTGAATGTTCCAATTACTGGAGGAACGAATGGTAGTGAATGTACCGTAAATGGCAATGACGGCATTAAAATAGGAACTTCAAGTAAAAGTGGCGATTTTACTATTACTGTACCTTCTGGTGCCACAAAACTATATGTTTATATTGCTGCTTGGAATGGAAGCACTAATACTGAAATGAGTATTACTCCTGCATCTAAAGTTTCTAATTCCACATTATCTATTTCTGCAAATAATGGAATTGCAGGTAATTCACCTTTCACCCTTTCTGAAGGTTCTGATGAAGAAGATTATTTGTTCGAAATCTCATTAGTTGGAATAACAACCGAAACTACTTTAACATTTGCTTCTGGAAAACGTTGTGTAGCATGGGGTGCTAGTTGCTTATCTTCTGGTGGAAGTTCTTCTACTGTTGAACTTACTAGCATTTCTATATCAGACTATAAAACACAATTTACTGTTGGTGAATCATTCTCTTTTGGCGGAACTGTAACTGCTAATTACAACAATGGTGAGCATGTTAATGTAACTGATAGCGCAACTTTCGGTGGTTATGACAAAGATACTATTGGAAATCAAACCATTACAGTCTCGTATGGAGGCAAAACAATAACATATATTATTACTGTAAATTCTGTGGTACATCCTCAAAGTGTTTCATTGTCTCCTGAAACTGCAACAATAAAAGTTGGCGAAGATATTACTTTAACTGCAACTGTAAATCCTAGCAATTCATCAAATAAAAACGTTACTTGGTCATCTAATAAACCAGAAATTGCTACAGTAAATAATGGAATTGTTACAGGTGTTTCCAAAGGAACTGCAACAATCACAGTTTCAACTGTTGATGGAAATAAAACAGATACTTGCGAAATTACTGTTCAAGGAAGTAGTACTCCAGCATCTGGTGATATTATTATTGATACTTCTGAATTAGCTGGATATAGCGATAATGCAACCGCTACCTACACTGGTTCAGATAATAACAATTACACTTTCAACGTTTCCAATGTTGGTAGTTTTGGTTCTGGTGTTCAATTTAAAGCATCTTGTGGATTTGTGTCCAATACAACTGCTTTGTCAATAATGTCTATTGAACTTGTAACTCAGAACAACAAAGATTTTGATGGTGTTTTATATTGGGGGTCCTCTATGAACCCATCAGGTAATAATGTTGATGTTGAAGATGGCAATACATATACAAATCCTGGACAGTATACATATTTTAAGTTGCTTAAAGACAGTTCTGGTGCAGGTTATCTTAAACAAATAATTATTCATTTGGGATCTTTTGAACCAACTAATCCAGAAGGCATCTCAATTCCATCAACGACATCAATTGGCGTTGGACAAAAAACAACGTTAGATGTCACATATTACCCATCTTATTGTAACCAAAACAAAGGCGTCACCTGGTCTATTAGTGAAACTAATCCAAGCGGATGTGCAACCATTAATACATTAACTGGCGAAATTACAGGCGTTGCACCAGGCACAGCTAAAGTCACTGCAACATCTACATTTGATAGTTCCTTTAAATCTTCTTGCGTTGTTACAATTACTGAAGTTCAAAAAGATGCATGGACAATTATGATTTACATGTGTGGTTCTACACTAGAATACGATAGTACTGCAACCACAAAGAAAAAAGGTTTTGCCACTAGTGACTTAAAGCAGATGCTAAATGTCTCTTTACCAGATGATGTGAATGTTATTATTGAAACTGGCGGGGTTGATGGTGAATGGTCATTGGGATCATCATATTTCGATACTTCATTGCCTACTGCACAAAGAAAAATTTCAAACACTAATTTGCAACGTTGGGAAATCAAAAATCAAAAATTATCACTGATAAGTAATTTGAGTACAAATGAAATGTCCAAGCAAAGTGAAGTACAAAGTTTCCTTGAATGGGGCATTAATGATTATCCAGCAGAAAATACTGGTGTTATTTTCTGGAACCATGGTGGTGGAATTGGTGGTGTTTGTTCTGATGAAAACTATTTAGAGTCATATGAATATGAAGGTGAAACATATTATTATAGTAATAATTTAAATTGCGAAGAAATTGCTAGAGCTTCAAAAGCTGCATTAGATAGTACCGGAGCAGATAAATTTACATGGATTGGTTATGATGCATGTTTAATGGGTGTTGCTGATTTAGCTACTGTTAATGCAGATTATTACGATTATATGGTAGCATCTCAGGAAACAGAACCTGGATCTGGATGGGATTACAATTCTTTCTTTACATCATTAATCAAAAATAAGGAAAATAGTAAAAATAATATAGAACTTATTCTTGATGAAATATGCACATCTTTTATCGATGAAAATTGTTCTCATGGAGATTGTGGACTTTATGACAGATATTATGAGGAGTACTACTATTGTTACTCAACATTAGCAGTATATGATTTGTCAAAAGCTTCTAATTTAATTAACGCATTCAATGCATACGCAGAGAATTTAAATATTTCTAATACAAACGGTTATAAAAAGATTAAAAATGCATACACAAATTGTTATTCCTATGGCGAAGATTCTGATGGATCTCTTTACGGAAATGGTGATTTTATTGACTTCTTGGATGAAATGGATAAGCAATTTACAACTGTTTCAAGTGCAAATGTAAGATCTGCTATCAAAGATATTGTTATATCTAATCATTATTGCCCATATTATACTCAAAATAAAAATTTAATACCTTGCGGAATTTGTGTTTTTGTTCCAGAGGCTTTAAGAAATGGTGATAGTGATTACGGATTACAATGTTATAAAGAAGATTATGAAGGAACGTATGCAACTAAATTTAGTGCATGGCAAACCATTGTGAGAAAATATGGAACCTGGTAATTTAAACTATTTTTTTGAAGAAAACGCTTTCTAAGAAAAATTCTGAAAAAGCGTTTTTCTTTTGGTTTGATATTATTTATAATAATAAACATGAATTTTGCATTTAATAATGAACACTACATTGAACTTCAAAAAGAAGCGATTTTAAAGCGTGCATCCGCGTTCCATAAATTATATTTAGAAGTTGGAGGCAAACTCTTTGATGATTATCACGCATCAAGAGTTCTTCCAGGTTTTAATCCAAACAATAAAATTAATATTCTTCTTTCTTTGAAAGAAAAGAGTGAAGTTGTTATTGCAATTAACTCAAATGACATTAAAAATAGAAAGATTCGCTCAGATCTAGGAATTACTTATGATGTTGAAGTAGAAAGACTCATTAGAACCTTCTTAGAGATGGGTTTAGATGTAAACTCAGTTGTATTTTCATTTTATGAACCAAATGTAGAGGTTGATAAGTTTATGCGTAAGCTTAAACGTATGAAAATACAAACCTACAAACATTATAAGATTGCAGGTTATCCTCAAGATGCATCATTAATTGTTTCGGATAATGGTTTAGGCAAAAACGAATACATTTCAACTACAAAAGACATTGTTATCGTAACAGCACCAGGACCAGGTTCTGGAAAGATGGCAACTTGTCTTTCTCAACTATATCATGATCAAAAACATGGCATTATTTCAGGCTACGCAAAGTATGAAACATTCCCGGTCTGGAATCTTCCTTTAAATCACCCAGTAAACATTGCTTATGAGGCTGCAACCATTGATTTAAACGATATCAACATGATTGATCCATATCACTTAGATGCTTATGCAGTTTCAAGTGTTAATTATAACCGTGATATTGAGGTTTTTCCTTTGTTAAGGAACATTTTCATGAATATCTCTGGTTCTTGTATGTATAAATCACCTACAGACATGGGTATTAATATGGTTGGTTTTGCTATCGAAAATGATGAAAAAATTAAGAAAGCATCAAATGAAGAAATTATCCGTCGTTACTACCAAACAAAGAAAGATGTTTTACTCGGAAAACTTGAAGAAGAAGCAGTTACTAAATGTGAAATGCTTATGAATCGTCTTGGTTTAGCTGCAAATCAAAGAAAAGTAGTGGAATTTGCCAACGAAAAGGCTAAAACCAGTGGTCGTCCGGCCATCGCTATTGAATTACACGATGGTAGAGTAATTACGGGCAAAAGAAGTAAACTTCTTGCCCAATCTGCTGCGCTTTTACTTAATGCATTAAAAACTTTAGCAGGTATTAACGATGAGATTCCACTTTTAACTCCAATGGTTATTGAACCAATTATGAACTTAAAAGTTGAATCTCTTAAGAATAATAACCCAATTATTCATGCTGAAGAGATATTAATTGCTTTAGCAATTCAAGCTAATACAAATCCACTTGCAAACTTAGCATTAAAGAAACTTCCTGAACTTGCAGGTTGTGAAGCACATGCTTCATGTATGATTAATACCAATGACTTAAAATTACTTAACAAAATTGGTGTTAGAGTTACAGAAGAACCAATCTCATTATTATTTAAAATAAATTAATTAGTTCATTCTTTGTTTTACAAAGTGAATTAGTAATGTTATATTATTTACGCTCCAATAAGGGAAATTTGCCACTTCCTTAGGAGTCGATGATGAATCGACGTAGCTCTGCGTTAAAGAGTATTAATTAAGTGCAATACAAAGTATTGAATTAGGATGGTACCACGACTAAAGTCGCTCCTAAGAAATACTTTTTTATTTTGTTTAGGAGAATACTTATGAAGAAAAAAGCTTTATTTATCGTATTAACTGCTTTATTTGGCATTGGTACTTTATCATTTGCTGGGTTAAATCATAAATCAACTCCAACAGTATCCGTGTTTGCGACTGAAGAGCCAGAAGAAGATGAATTTGCAGAAGAAAGAGAAAATGCAAAAGCACAAATACTTGAATTAGCTTGTTTAGATGAATATTCTGGCAAAGCTAGAGAAGAACTTGAAGCAAAGATAGTAGAAGTTAATCAAGAAATTGATAGAGCTCCAGAACAATTTTATATTGATGCTGCAGTTAATAACTTTAAAGCCTATCTTGAATACTATTTTTATCACGAATATTATCCTTCACTAGGTTATTACAAATCAGTTAAAAAGATGGAAGTTGAAAGTTTCCCAGAAGATTTTAGCATTGATCCAAATTATGAAGATCTTCTTAATCAAAAAATTGAAGAAGCTAAGGAAAACATTCAAAATTCATCAAGTATTGAGGAAGTTGATCGCAAATTTGAAGAATTTTGTTATTATTTTGAATTTGTTTTTTATAGAACATACAGAGTATTTGATGAATTAAAACAAGAAGTTCTTGATTATGTTAATTGGACACTTGATAAGATTGATGAATATGATGCAGAACATCAAATTCAAATTCAAAGATCAGCTCAACACACTAAGGAATTTGTAAATCAAGCCACAACTAATGCACAACTTTATAGTGAATATGATGAATACAAAGATTTCTTCGAAAAACTTCCAACATTAGCAGAGACGCAACTAAAGAAAGTAATCGAAAATTTACTTTCAGATATGCATATTGCCTGTACTATTGGCGAAATGGCTTTAGGAAACACTCATGAAGTTGATGTATTCCATATCTATTACGATTGGGCTTATGCTGACATTGAAAATGCAAAAAGCATTGAAGAAGCATATGAATTTTATGAAGGCTTCCTTGATGCAGCAGAAGAATATGTTCCAGATATTCGCGAAAGAATCGAATTATATAAAGGCGGTTATAGAACTAACGAACCTAATGATGATACAAAAGACAAAGAAGCAAACTTAAAGATTGCTTTGATTGTTATCTGCGCTTTAGAAGGCGGAGTTATTATTATTGGTGCTGGCGGCCTTGTATTTTATTTCTTAAGAAATAAGAAACGCAAAATAGGTTAAATTATAAATAAAAGGAGACAAGTTATGAAAAGATTAACAGGTCAACAAATTAGAGAAACATGGTTAAAGTTCTTTGAAAGCAAAGGACACCATATTGAAAAAGGCGCAAACCTCATTCCGTACAATGATCCATCTTTACTTTGGATTAACTCAGGTGTTGCAGCCTTAAAGAAATACATGGATGGAAGTGAAGTTCCTCCTACAAGAAGAATTACAAACGTTCAAAAATCAATTCGTACAAACGATATTGAAAACGTTGGTTTTACTGCAAGACATCAAACTTTGTTTGAAATGCTTGGAAATTTCTCAATCGGAGACTACTTTAAGAAAGAAGTTATCGCCTGGGCTTACGAAATCTTAACTAAAGAATTTGAAATGCCAAAAGATAAACTTTACTTTACCTATAACCCAATCGATGAAGAAACTCACAAACTTTGGTTAGCACAAGGTGTTGAAGAATCTCATCTTATCCCACTTGACGGAAACTATTGGGAAATTGGTGAAGGCCCAGCTGGTCCAAACACCGAAGTTTTCTTTGATAGAGGTGAAAAATACGATCCTGAACACTTAGGTGAACGTTTACTTCGCGAAGAAATTGAAAACGACAGATACATTGAAATCTGGGGTATTGTTTTCTCCCAATTTAACGCTCAACCAGGTACTCCACGTAGTGAATACAAGGAATTACCATCCAAAAACATTGATACAGGTGCAGGTCTAGAAAGAATTGCATCCGTACTTCAAGAGACTGATACAAACTTCGAAACTGACTTATTTGAACCAATCATTAAAGCAGTTGAAAAGATTGCTTCAGTTCCATATAAAGCTCCAAATTTAACACCATATAGAGTTATTGCAGACCACATTCGTGCAGTTACATTTGCTATTGGTGATGGAGAAATGTTCTCAAACGAAGGACGTGGCTACGTTTTACGTAGACTTGTCCGTAGAGCCATGAGATTTGCTAAACAAATTGGAATTCATAAACCATTTATGTACACCCTTGTTCCAGTTGTCGCAGAAAAATACAAAGAATTCTATCCAGAATACATGGATAAGATTGATCATATTTCCAAAATGCTTAAAGCTGAAGAAGAGAAGTTTATTGTTACTTTAGAGAGTGGCGAAGCTTTGCTTCGTGAAAAACTTGCTGGTGGCAAGAAAGTTCTTGAAGGTAAAGATGCCTTTATGCTTTACGATACATTTGGATTCCCACTTGATTTAACAAAGGATATTTGTAAAGAAAGTGGTGTTACAGTTGATGAAGATGGCTTTAATAAAGAAATGGAAGCTCAAAAGGAACGTGCAAGAAACGCAAGAAGCGGTGAACAATCTATGCACAAACAATCTAAAGACCTTCTTGATTTCAAAGAACCATCAGAATTTGTCTATGATCACGCTGAACTTGATGCAACAGTCATTGGCTTATTTAAAGATGGCGTCAAAGTTGACGTCATAACTGATGAAGGCGAAGTAATACTTGATAAGACCAATTTCTACGCTGAAATGGGCGGCGAAGTAGCAGATACAGGCAAATTAACATCAGAAGATGTTGAGCTTAAAGTTACCTCAACCCAAAAAGCTCCAAATAAACAACATTTACATTCAGTAAAAGTTATTAAAGGTTCAGTCAAAGTTGGCGATAAACTTCATGTCGCTTTAGACGTTGAAAAACGTGAACTCATTGAAAGAAACCACTCTGCAACACACTTACTTCAATCAGCATTAGATAAAGTCTTAGGCGATGGAATTAAACAAATGGGTTCATTCGTTTGTGATGAATACATGAGATTCGACTTCACCCATTATGAAAAGGTTTCAGATGAACAACTACATGAAATTGAGCGCCTCGTTAATGATATGATTGCTAAAGCAATCCCATCAGATATTAGAGTTATGTCTAAAGACGAAGCCTCTAAACTCGGCGCTAAAGCATTCTTCTCTGAGAAGTATGGCGATGAAGTTAGAGTTGTTAGATTTGGTGATGAATCTATTGAATTCTGTGGTGGTTGCCACGTTAAAAACACTTCAGATATCGGAGTTTTTGTAATTGAAAGTGAATCTTCAGTTGCAGCAGGCGTTAGAAGAATTCAAGGTAGATCATCCATTGGTGGATACAAACTTCTCAAAAAGAAGGAAGATGCTTTAATGGCAGTTTGTAAATCAATTGGATGTTCTAATCCAAAAGATGCTCTCGCACGTACACATGACTTATTAAATAAGTTAAGTGAAGCAAACAAGAAACTTGATTCCATGATGGATAAAATTTCACATCAAAATGCTGCAAATGTTGAAGCAGAATTTATTGACTTTAAGGGTTACAAAGTTCTTGCAAAACATTTTAAAAACAACTCAATGGAAAACATCAATTCCATTGGTGATGAATTAAAAGTTAAATTTAATGACTATGTCATTATGTTAGTGGGTGGACACGATGGTGAACTCCCAATTGCTATTTTCGTAGGTGGTAAAGCCCTTGAAAATAACAAGGCTGGCGATTTAGTTAGAGAAGTCGCTAAAGTCTTAGGTGGAGGCGGTGGAGGACGTCCGAATATGGCAAATGGTCGTGGACGTTTACTTGCTAAACTTCCAGAAGCAATTGAAACATTCAAAGGACTTATTAAATGAAGAAATATTTAGGTCTAGATTTAGGAACTACAACAGTTGGAATTGCTACTAATGATTCCTTAGGAATCAGTGTGCATCCAGTTGAAACTTTTAGATTTGAACCTGGAAACTTCAAAGCTGCAAGAGAACATGTAGTGGACTTATGTCACAAAGAAGGTATTAAAGACATCGTTTTAGGTATGCCACTTTATCAATCTGGTGATTTATCTCCACATGCTCAAAGTTGCATTCGTTTTAGAGATGATTTACTTAAACTTGATCCTACATTAAATATCGAAATGGTGGATGAATCATTCTCAACAATTGAGGCTGATGAAAAACTCAAAGCAACCACAAATCTTAGTTACGATAAACGTAAAAGAATCATTGATGAATGTGCAGCAGTCGTTATTTTAGAAAGATTTTTGTATTCAAAAGGAGAAATAAAATGATACTTGATGATGAAATGATTATCACCAACGAAAATGGTGAAGAAAAAGTTATGAAAATCTTGTTTACTTATGAAAGTGAACAACGTAACAAATCATATGTTTTTCTCTATGAGAAAGATGATGAGGATAATGTCATGGTTTTCGCAGTAAATGAGGAAGACCAATCACTTCAAGAAATTGAAGATGATGAAGAATATTCTGAGGCTGAAGAAGTCTTCAATGCCTACATGAATGACGAAAAAATCCAAGAAATAAAATAAATATTAATTTACAAACATAAAGAGTATTGATAAACTCTTTGTTGCTATTTAGGAGGATAACACTATGTCCGTAAATAAAGTTGAACTTACAAAAGAAGGCGCTGAAAAGCTTGAAAAAGAACTCCGCCATTTAATTGATATTGAACGTCCAGAAGTCATTGAAGCACTTCAAGCAGCACGTGCTCAAGGCGACCTTTCAGAAAACGCCGATTACGATGCAGCAAGAAACAAACAAGCTGAAATTGAAGGTCGTATCAAAGAAATTGAAAACATTTTAGCAAATGTTAAGATTATTACTGAAAAAGCAAAAGCTACAAAAACAGTGGTTTTAGGCTCAACAGTCACTATTAAAGACTTAAGTGATAACACAACCGCAACCTACACAATTGTTGGCACCGTTGAAGCTAAACCAATGGAAGGACTAATTTCAAACGTTTCTCCACTTGGTAGAGCAATCGTTGATCACGCTGTTGGTGATGTCGTTGTAGTCCACGTTGCCCAAGAATACAAAGTCGAAATTTTGAAGATTGAATCAAAATAATTGACAATTTCAGAAAAAAACAAGGAACCCTACTGGGTTCCTTTTAATTTTTTTCAGCGGAAATGCGAAATTGCACTGCATATTGTATATGAGAGGAGATTTATTTTTATGAAATACAAATTGAGTGAAAAACAAGCTTCCGAAATTGTCACAGGCGAAGTAACTCTAACTGCCGTTTTGGCAATTTGTGCAATTGCAATTGTTGCAGTCATCGCTTACAAGATGTTCATGTCCAAAGAAGGAAGTTCCGCAGTTCCAGGTGGCTGGAAGTTTTCTTGGAAATAATGGCCATAAAAGATATTCCTATCGAATTACGCCCACGTGAGAAAGCAATACATTTTGGAATAGAAGAATTATCAGATTCTGAACTTTTAGCATTACTTATTGGTTCAGGCTACAAAGGAAAATCTGCAATAGATGTTGCAAATGACCTTTTATCTAGCTATTTCAATTCGATGTATTCTTTGAGTAATTCAAATTTAACATCATTAATGGCTCACACAGGTCTAAAAGAAGCGGTGGCTTTACGCCTTTTAGCAACCTTCGAATTTCATCATAGACTGAACTCTCCAAAGTATCAAAAACAAGACTCAATAAAGTCAACTGATGAGATTTATTTAAGGTATCAATATTTAGAGAATTACGATCAAGAAGTTCTTATTTTAATCATGCTTGATTCAAAAAACAGAATTAAGCAAGAAAAGTTACTTTATAAAGGCACTTTTGATTCCTTTGAAATTGACATCAGGCAAATACTTCAAGAGATAATATTAGCTAAAGCTAAATCTTTCATCTTAATCCATAATCATCCGGATGAAGCTAACTATGCAAGTGATAACGATATTTTAGCGACTCAAGTGATTGAAAAATCCGCTAAAAATCTCGGAATTAAGCTCATTGATCACATCATAATTTACCGAGGCGGTTATTGCACAATTAAAGGTGAAAAAGACAACAAACAAAAAGAAAACTTAGGCAATCTCTATACCTAAGTCTAAGAAATAAATTCTTGCTATAAATATTCAATCATAAATATGAAATTTATTCAATAAGTATAATCGAAGATTAGCAAATCAATAAAAATTGATAAGTTATTATGAATAAAGTATAATATTTCGCGATTATGGCTAAAAAACAAAATATAAATATTAAGGCGAAAGTAGAGAATACCCGCACAAAACTTTTTAATCATAGAATGGTTGAACAAGATATCGCAAAAGGATTGATGATTTTTGCAGTTATCTTTTGTCATACTGTTCCATTACCACAACTCGCAGACACAATTCTCAGATCTATTTTAGGAATGGTCATACCATTTTTCTTCTTTATTTCTGGTTATAACTATAAAGAACCTGAATCTATACCTGAAACATTTAAAGGAAAAGCAGCTCTTTATTGGCAAAGAGTTAAGAAAAGATTAAGACAAATTCTTGTTCCATTACTTTTCTGCTCCCTAATTTTATTAGGAATTGGTGCTGGTTATGCTGCTTTACCTCTTAATAAGAGTGATGTTACTTCACTTGATATGGTAAAAGCTTTTGCTGGGTTCTGGATTAGTGAGCCAATTTCATCTGCAGTAGGATGGCATACAATAGGCACTTT
The DNA here is from genome assembly GCA_024408085.1 of Bacilli bacterium. Taxonomy (GTDB): domain Bacteria; phylum Bacillota_I; class Bacilli_A; order RFN20; family CAG-826; genus Fiminaster. The sequence goes on from JAKSVH010000001.1 coordinate 91,300, forward strand.
CAATGGAATTGAAAGATTATTTGAACCTAACTGGTTTATTCTTCATATGACTTTAGCCTATGTTGTTTTCTATGCAGTAGTTGACTGGGCTTTATCTAATAAAAAACGTTATATTTCTGTAATGTTTGCTCTTATTGCAGTGTCATGTATTTTCAATTTCTTCCAATTAAAGATGTTCTGGGGATTTGAAAACTCTGCTGCTTATGCAGCAATTATGCTTATGGGTTGTGGTGTTAAACACAAAAACCTATTCTCAGAAGAACGTTATTCAAAGAAATACTGGCCATGGATTAACTGTGCAGCCTGTTTCTTAATTTGTCTTGCATTAGGCTTCCTTTGGCCAAGAGCTGGACAAATCTCTGGTAGCGGTCAAATTACCAAAGTTTTTACAGCATTTGCTGAAGCTGCAGGACAACCAGCATTTGCTATCTTAGAAATCCCATTCACTATTATTTATAGTGTTATATCTTCATATTTCTTAATTTGGGCTTGCAAATTACTTGCAAAAGTTAAACCAATTAAGTTCTTCTATTCTTACATGGGTAGAAACTCATTAATGATCTTAGTTTTCCATTTAGTTTTTGCATCAGTTGCTTGTGCAATTTTCAAAATTCAAATGGCTACAAATATTGGTCAATATGCTGAAACATTCGAACCAATTAGACTAGCAGTCTTTGTTGTAACTGTTATTCTTTCATTAATCTTCGTTACTTGCAACGTTGCCTGCAAAGAAAGATATAGAAAACATAAGAAAATGAATAAACTTTGCAAAGAAAAACTCGAAGAATTAAGAAAAGACGCTTCATTATCTGAAGAACAAATAAAAGAACAAATTAAAGCATTTAGATCAGAGCTTAGAAAGACTATTAAAGTTCAACTTGGATAGTTTTCATTGAAAAATTGCTTTACAAATAAACTAGATAATATTAATATTATAAACGTTGTCGCCTCACGAGCTACAACCGCATAGAGAAGGTTCTCTAAGTTAATGCCTATGGCATTACACCTTAATAGCGAGTCCTTAGTGAGAAAGTAGAGGTATTTAAATGTACGCTATAATTGAATCAGGTGGAAAACAAATCCGCGTTGAAGTCGGACAAAAGATTTTTGTCGAAAAATTAGATGTTAAGGAAAATTCAAAATACGTTTTTGATAAAGTCCTTCTCGTCGCAGACAAAGACGTCAAAGTTGGTACACCATACGTTGAAGGTGCTAAAGTATCTGCTAAAGTCGTTAAGAACGGACTCGGCAAAAAGATTCGCATCTACAAATACAAAGCTAAACACAACTCAGCACGTAGAACAATTGGTCATAGACAACCATATACATGCTTAGTCGTTGAATCAATTGCCTAATTTATGATTAAAATTGAGGCAACTCGAAAAGACGGAAAGATAGTTAATCTAACCGTCAAAGGGCACGCAAATTCTGCTCCAAAAGGTGAAGACCTTGTCTGCGCTGCAGTAAGCTCAATACTTGTTGGAGGATGTAATGCTCTATCTCAACCTAATTGCTTTGCAATTAAATTGGATAGTGGTGATGCATCAGTTAAAGAAATTAAACGTGCTAATGAACACGATTACGAAGTGCTTGAAACAATGATTACTCAATTCAAAACAGTTGAAGAATCAAGTTCAAAATTCCTTCATGTAATCGAGAAAGGAAATTAGTTATGTTATTTAAATTAGATCTACAACTCTTTGCTTCCAAAAAAGGTGTCGGTTCTACCAAAAACGGACGTGATTCAGAATCCAAGAGATTAGGTGCTAAGTTATCTGATGGACAATTCTGTACAGCAGGTAGTATCATCTATCGTCAAAGAGGTACCAAAATTCTTCCAGGAGTTAACACCAAACGTGGTGGAGATGATACAATCTTCGCAACAATTGATGGTATTGTTAAATTCGAAAGAGTTGGTAAAAACAAAACCCGCGCTTCAGTTTACGCAAAGTAAGTTAAAGACGAAAATAATTAAGACCGCAATAAAATTGTGGTCTTTTTTATACTCGCGTGTGTATAATATAGATGTATGTTTATCGATAAAGTTGTTGTAGAAGTTCGTTCTGGCAAGGGCGGCGATGGTATGATTGCTTTCTTAAGAGAGAAATGCATGCCAAAAGGTGGCCCAGCTGGAGGTAATGGCGGTCGTGGTGCTTCCATTATTTTTAAGGCTGTCAGAAACATCAACACTTTATTTAATTTTAGACACAGCAAAGTCTTTATCGGACCAGATGGTGAAAAAGGCGGAACCAAAAACAAATACGGTCACAAAGCCGATGATGTAATCATCGAAGTACCATGTGGAACCGTAGTTTATGAAGAAAAGAATCATAAATTCGTTGGAGACTTATCCGAAGAAGGCCAAACTTTAGTAGTTGCTAAAGGCGGTCGCGGCGGTAGAGGTAACGCGGCTTTCAAAAACGATAGAAACAAATGTCCAAAGATCGCAGAAAATGGACTTCCAGGCGAAACTAAACGTCTTATCATGGAGCTCAAACTTCTCGCTGATGTTGGTTTAGTTGGACTTCCAAATGCTGGTAAGTCAACACTTTTAAGTGTTGTGTCTAATGCAAACCCAGTTATTGCTGATTATCCATTCACAACCTTAGAGCCAAATCTAGGCGTTGTTAATGTAAATAAAGATTCATCCTTTGTTATGGCGGACCTTCCAGGTCTTATTGAAGGTGCCTCAGAAGGTAAGGGTCTCGGACTTTCGTTCCTACGTCATCTTGAAAGATGCCGTGTAATTATCCATCTAGTTTCTATGGAGGAAGAATCTCCATACGAGAACTATAAGATGATTCAAAACGAACTCAAGTCTTATGGAATGGGCTTAGATAAACGCCCATTAATTGTTGTAGCAAGCAAAGTTGACTCTGAAGAGTCTGAAATTAAATTCAAAGAATTTAAAAAGCACTTTAAAACGCCTGTTATAGCTTTATCTAGCCTCACAAACCAAGGTGTTAAGGAGATTGTAAGTAAGTGCCAAGAACTTCTTGCTAAAACAGAGAAATTCCCACTCTTTGGAAATGAAAAAACTCCAGAAGTTAAAGTTTATGATGCTTATGCAGAAGAAAAGCCAGTTTTTGAAGTTATTCGTGAAAAAGATCATGTCTTTAGACTTGTGGGCGAATCAATTGAAAGAACTTATGGTCTTATTAATATTTCAACCGATGAAGGTATGTTAAGACTTCTTAACTATCTTAAAAAGATAGATGTTGAATCTGCACTTAAAGAGAAAGGCGCTCAAGATGGCGATTCTGTATGGCTTTGCGATTTTGAGTTTGAATATTTAGAGTAATATGAAGGCTTTTGGAAAATTTGTTGTTGGATTACTTGTTGTTGGAGCATCTATAGGTGTTGGTATTTTTATTGGCGAAAGAATAGAAGATGATAAAAACAATAAAAAAGCTACTCCTTATGGTTCTGTTGAATCTTCTACATCAACAAGTTCAGTTTATGTTCCGCAACTTTTATCTAGAAATGCAACTAGAAATGATTTTACTGTTGAACAAAGCATAGAACAGACTCTTCTTAAATTTAAAGATTCATACAAATTGATTCCAAATGTTGATATTAGCGATTTAAAAGTAACAATTTATTATCAAGATAATAATGGCTCAACATTTTTGCAAAAAACTGCAAATGTTGGTGATGTTACTAAAAATTCTACTTATTACTTTTCATTTGAACATTCATTAACAGAAATGTTTAAAATGGAATCTTATTCTTATAATGCATCTGGAGGAAAAGTCTCTTATTTTGCATAAAAGAGGTTTTAATATGGAACTTAAAGAATATTTATCTGAAATTGAAAAATTTCTTCAAGACTATTTAGAGAAATCACATTGTAAATCCTATGTTTTAGGTTTAAGCGGTGGCGTTGATTCTTCTTTAGTTGCAGCAATTGCAAGAAAAGCAGTTGGAAAAGACAAGCTTTATTGCTATGCAATAAGTATTGATTCAAATAAAGCAGATGTTAACGACGCAATCGAAGTTGCAAAACAACTCGATTTAAACCTTGAAATTATTGATTTAAGTAAGACTTACCACAAATTCTTAAAAGAACTTGGTGGCAAGGATTTTATTAGACTTACAAAATCAAATCTTAAAGTCAGAATGAGAATGTGCGCTTTATTTGCTTATGCTCAAGAGCATAGCGGACTCGTTTTAGGCACAGACAACATGGACGAAAGATACGTTGGCTACTTCACAAAATATGGTGATGGTGCAGCAGATGTTCTTCCAATTGTTTATTTAACAAAGGCAGAAGTTAGAGAAGCTGCTGAAATTTATGGCGTTTCTAAAGCTTTAGCTTTAAGAGTTGCATCAGCAGGCTTATTCGAAGGTCAAACTGATGAAGGCGAAATGGGTGTTAGCTATGCTGATCTTGATGCTTTCCTTCTTGGCAAAGAAATTGCTCCTGAAGCAAAAGCAAAAATCGAACACATGCACGCTGTGAGCGAGCACAAGCGAGTCGACATTCCAACTCCAGCACCTTTTAAGCGATAATTTTTAAAAATATTTAATAATTTACTTCCTATTTAGGAAGTTTTTTATTATAATAAAAAGCAAGAACAATATAAGAGAAATATTCGCCTATTAGAACAAATTAGAAAAGAAAGGCGGTATTTTTATGCTTTATTCAATTAAAGGAAAAGTATCTTTTGTCGACCGACGTTTTATTGTGGTCGAAACAGGCGGAATTGGTTATGAAATTTTAGTAGCCAATCCAGAATCTTATGTAGTGGGAGAAGAAACATTTTTATTCTTACATCACGAAATCAAAGAGTTTGATGAATATTTGGCAGGTTTTAGATGCCAAGAAGAGAAAGATGCGTTTGATTTATTGCTCCACGTTAATGGAGTTGGACCAAAATCAGCATTAACAATTTTATCGAACGTAAAATATCAAGATTTAATGGTTGCAATTTCTAACGCAGATCTTGAATTTATCACCAACATTCCAGGTATTGGACCACGTGCAGCAAATCAAATTCTATTAGATCTCCAAGGTTTTATTGCTAAAAGCATTAGAGAAAACGTAAAACAGTATTCTGAAGTAAAAGCAGCACTTAAAGCTCTTAAATTTAAGGTAAAGGATATTGATAGGGTTTTACCTCAAATCTACATTCCTAATGGCACCAATGAAGAAATAATTAAAGAAGCACTTAAGAGGCTACATTATGCCGAGACTTTCGGACAAAAATAAAAACTTAAAGGAAGAAGCAATCGAAGCTTCTTTAAGACCTCAAACTTTAGATGATTATGTTGGTCAAGATGATTTAAAGAACAATTTAAAAATATTTATTGGTGCTGCAAGAGGAAGAAATGAAGTTCTTGATCATGTTTTACTTTATGGACCTGCTGGATTAGGTAAAACCTCTTTAGCTTATATTATTGCGAATGAAATGCACGGTAACATAAAATTAGTTAATGGCCCAAGCGTCGAAAAACCTGGAGATTTGGCAGCTGTTTTATCTACTTTAGAAGCTGGAGATATCTTATTTATCGATGAAATTCATCGATTACCACGTGTAGTTGAGGAAATTCTTTATAGTGCAATGGAAGATTATAAATTAATCATTATGATTTCACGTGACGCTACAACAGCATCCACAATAACCGTTGATCTTCCACCTTTTACTTTAGTAGGAGCCACAACTAGAGCTGGTGATTTATCTTCACCATTAAGGGCAAGGTTTGGAATTTCTGAAAAGATAAATTACTACACAATCGAAGAACTCAAGAATATTGTGCTTAGGACTGCGAATTATTTTGGAGCCACAATCGATGAAGTTTCTGCTACCGAAATTGCTAAACGTTCACGCGGAACGCCGCGTATAGCAAATCGTATTTTTAGAAGAGTTAGAGACTTTGCAAATTATGAGGAAAGAAACATCATCAGCATAAATGATGCAGAGAAGGCTTTAAAGGCTCTCAAAATAGACGAAAATGGGTTAGATGAGGTAGATATTAACTACTTACAAACGATTAAAAATCGTTTTGGTGGTGGACCAGTCGGTTTAGAGACTATTGCGTCTGCTATTGGAGAAGAGACTTCAAACCTTGATGAAGTTTATGAACCATACCTTTTAAAAATGGGATTTATTGATCGCACTCCAAAGGGAAGAATCTTGACCGAAAAGGGAAAAAGATATTTGAAAGGAAAAGAAAAATGAAAGCATTAGATAAAAACGGTTTTAAAGTTAAAAAATATGAATGTTATCATGTTCATAATGCTGATTTAGGACTTGATGACGCGAAAATGACTCATGAATGTTTTGTAATAAAAATATCCAAGAAAAATAATAAATCAAAAGTTGTTACAATTACTTCTTTAGAAACCTACAAAGCTAAAACAAATCAATATTCTTTCAAAAATTGGAAATTAAATGATTTAAAACTCGGCAACATTATTCCGGTTCCAATTAATCAAATTAATACTACTTTCTATAGTGGAATTTTTGTAAAAGGTATTTGGGTGGAAAATGGAAAAATAGAAAAATCAAATAAAAATTATAAATTTCCTTATAAATATAAGAAGTTATTAAAAGATTAAAAAAAAGACGGCACTTACGCCGTCCAGCACATTGGCTTATACGCCAACACTACTGGGATAAACCCTAGAATAATTATAACAAAATAAACATTTAAGTAAAGTAAAAGTACAAATATTTGAAATTCAATTATATCGCTATATAGTTCTTTCATTTATGAATTTTTACTATACTTTCTTAATGACGAAAACCATTATTTTCTTTACTTTATAAGTAAATCATAGTAAAATCTTACGCGGTCGAAAAATTGACACTATTTATTACATAAAGGAACAAGATTATGCGTAGATTAATAGCTTACATCACAATGGCAGTATCAATGCTCATTGCAATCGGAGTTGCAGCAACTCCAGTTTTAACAAAGTTAAATGGAGGACGTGAATTCAATACTGGTAGAGAAATTGTATTCAATATCGATGCCAGAGATGGTGAACCAGCAGTCACTCAAGAAGATGCCGATAAAGTCGTTGAAGAAATGAAAACTCGTTTAGACAACTGGCACATTGAAGATTACTCAATTAAAGTTCAAAGCGACAAAGCCCAAGAACCAACATATTCAGTTGCAGTTTCAATTGATGTTGAAAAAGATACATTCAACTATGTTGCAAAATATCTTTGCTTCCAAGGTGAAAACTTTGCTATTTCTGCTGCAGACCCAACAACTTTAAAAGAAAACGTTTTAAATGTTGCAGATGCAAGAATTGTCTACGAATCCGATGTTGTTCCTGTAATTGTAATTCCTGTAAATGAAGATAAAAAAGCTGATCTTGAAAACCTTATTAAACAATTAAATCCTGAAGAAGAAAGCGGCGGAGAAACCAAAGCTATCAAAAGAGATGGCGAAGTTGCACCAACTGAAGGCGGTGAAGAGCAACCAGCAAAAACACCAGACATCTTCTTATGGGCTAATTATGAAGAAGGCGATTTATACGAAAAAGCAGGTGTTGACCCACTTGTTAAGGATAAAATCCTTATGTCATTCTTCTCAACTGCTATGTGGTATGAAAAATCAAGCGAAGAACACACAGAAGTTCAATTCATCTGTGGATCCGCTGACCAAGAAGGTAACTATGACTTTACAAAGCTTAAAGATGCAAACGTTGTCGCAAATTATTATTTGAATATGCTTCATGCAAAGAAATACAACGTTGAAGTTACTTGCCCAACAAGAAATGTTACATCACAAGAAATCGATTATTATACAAACGCACAAGAAGTTCCTGCATCAATGGAAAGCTTATTGTCCTTTGGTAATAACGTTAACATTAAGTTATCTACAACATTAATCTCAACATTAATTGCATTCGTTATCGTTGCATTATTACTCGTTGTTTATTTTAGAATCAATGCTATTGCAATCATTGCAACAACACTTGGTTCATTGTTTATAACAATGCTTTCATTCTCAACAATGAATGTCTTATTTAACTTCCCAGCATTACTTGGCTTAGTCATTTTAGCTGGTGGCTTATTATTTGGCCAAATCGTCTATTGCCATAGATTCAAAGAAGAAGTTTACAAAGGACGTTCTTTAAAGAAAGCTAACCAAGAAGCAAGCAAAAAATCAAATCTTCTTACTCTTGATGCATCAATTATTTTGGCCTTCGCAGGCTTAATGATGTACGCATTAGGTGGAACAGCATTAAAACCAATGGGTGTTATCTTATTCTTCGGTTCAATCTTCGGACTATTAATGAACCTCATTGTCTTCAAGATTTTAATGTATTTAGTTACAAATTCTACAAATTTACAAGGCAAATACTCTGTATTCAATATTGAAGGAAGCAAAGTTCCTAACTTAATGGATGCAGAAGAAAAAGAACCATATCAATCTGCTTACGAAAAGGTTGATTTCACAAAGAGAAGAAAAATTTCTTCAATTGTCTTAGGTGCATTAACAGTTGCTGCAATCGCAGTCATTACTGTCTTCGGCGTTAAAAATGGTTCTCCATTAAACGTTACAAATGCAACAAAGAACTCTGCAGTTGTTTATTCTTCACTCAAAGTTGAAAATGGCTTAATTAATGATGTTGAATCATTCAAACAATACGCACTTAGTGAAGTTAAGATTGATGATTCTACTCTAGTAGATGTTAAGAATTTCGATGTTGAAATGAAGAAAGTTAGCACCTATACATACATTGATGAATCAAGTGCTCCAACTGAAGAATCTTACTTCTTCATCGCAAAGATTAATAATGATTACAATGCTGACCAACTTAACAGTATTCAAAATAGCATTGTTCAAAAAATGGAAGAAAATATTTCAAGTGATAAATTCACTGTAAATGTTGAAAGTTCACAAGAACTTAACTACACACCAGATCAATCATTAGTTGCATTAGCAACAGCAGTAACTATCGCAGGCGTTGCAGTTTACTTCGCATTACGTTTCCGCCCATCACGCGGACTCGCTGCATTAGTTGTCTCTGGTGGCTCAACAGCAATTGCATACGGTCTATTTGTTGCAATTAGAATTGGTACAAGCGCTGTAACATCACTTGCAATGCCAGTTGTTGCAGTCTCAACACTTATTGCTTCTATGTTCTATTTTGCAACTGAAAAAGCAATGATTAAAGAGAAGCATTCTGAACTCTCTTTCGAAGAAAGAAAAGAAATTATGGTCAAGGCACTTGCTAAATCAGCATCTCCAATGCTCGTTTTAGTCCTTATCATGATGTATCTTTCAATCAACTACTTCGGATTTGGTCTTAACGCAACTGCATTCTTATTTGCATCAGCACTAGTTGGTCAAATCGTTGCAGTTATCGCAATGCTTACAATTATGGGCCCACTTGCTTGTATGTTTGGTAAATGGTTCAGTAAGATCAATATGCCAAAAATCAAGATGTTCAAGAACAAGGACAAAACAAACGTTCCTCATAAACGTAATTCAAGTGAACCAGAAGAAACAATCTTCATTGGTATTAACGACTAATTTAATTTGGGCTACTTTGTAGCCCTTTTTTGTACTTAAATATGGATTTCAAAGAAAAGTTATTAGAATATTTTCACCTTAACGAATCAGATTTTAACGAACTTAGTAAACCATTAAACGAGATTAAACTTCTTGATCCAAATTCAATTGAATCAATGAGTAAAATCAAAGATCGTATTTTTAAAGCAATCCACAATAACGAAAAAATTATTGTTTATGGTGACTATGATTGCGATGGTGTAAGTGCCACAACAATTGTAGTGAAAACATTCGAAAAACTTAACTATAAAGTAAGCTACTATCTTCCAATAAGATACAGTGATGGTTATGGGCTTAACGTTAAAAACGTTATAAAGATAAAAGAAGCCGGTTTTAGCCTCATAATTACAGTAGATAATGGAATTGCCCAAGATGAAGCAATTAAGAAGGCTAATGAGCTTGGAATGGACGTTATCGTGGTGGATCACCATGAAGCACCAGAAGTTCCAGTACCAGCTTATGCTGTAATTCACCCAATTGTTTCACATATCTCTGATATTTATGGCTCTGGTGGATACATGTCGTTGTTTTTGTCTGCAGGACTTCTTGGTTATTACGACGACTATTTAGTCACAATTGCAGGAATGTCGGTTATTTCCGACATGATGGAACTAAAAGGTTACAACCGCGATGTTGTTAGACTAGCAATTGAGAATCTAAAAAAGAACCGTTATTTGCCATTAATGTACCTTGTAGATTCACCAATAATTACCGAGAAAACCCTTGGTCTAGAAATTGCTCCAAAAATTAACGCAATCGGACGTCTTGTTGATGACAAAAACATCAATCTTTTGGTCAAATATTTGATCAGCGAAAATGAAAACGAAATTTACAAGATTTCTAACTGGATTAAGAACAATAACGAACTAAGAAAAACGCTCACAAAAGAGGCAGTTGAAGCACTTCCTCAAGATGAAATTAACGATGCCGGAATTGCCCTTAAATTAGACATCAAAGAAGGCCTTTTAGGACTCATCGCAAATCGACTTTTGAACGAAAAGAATGTACCAGTTATCATCTTTACTGAAGACTCAACTGATAAAACTTTCCTAAAAGGAAGTATTCGTTCAAAAGAAGGATTTAATGTCCAAAAAGCATTTGAATCTTTGTCAAAATATATGGTCGCAGGTGGTGGCCACGCCATGGCTGGAGGTCTTACAATTAAAGCCTCTGATTTTAATGATTTTAGACGTGATTTTATTAAACTTTGCGAAGAACATAAATTCACAAAAGAAGAACCACCTTCAATTGAACTTTCAATAACAGAAATTAACAATCAAAATTACGAAATATTAAGACAATTTTCACCATTTGGAGTTGGTTTTCCAGAACCAGTATTTTCACTTAGAAATTTACCAACAAAATCTCTTCAATTTATTAGCTTCGGAAAACACATTTCAACCCCAATTTCGATAAACTCAAAAATTCTTGGTTTTAACATGCCAGAAAGCGAAATAAGAAAATATAATTCTCTTGATTTATTTGGCAATTTGAATATGTCTAGCTTTAGAGATAGATTAACTCTTGAGTTTAGAATTAGCGATTATATCGCTAAATAAATTATATACACATTTGTATGTATAAGTGCGTATATTCTTGTTAAAATATAGAAAATGTAGTTTCTAATAAAGTGGAGGCTAAGTTATGATAAGTAAAAAATTAAAAATTGCTCTCATTTCTACAGGAGGCGCTTTAGTCGTAGGTGGTGGTCTTGGTGTAGGCCTTGGTCTTGGACTAAACCAAAATAAAGATGATCCAAAGAAGGAGCAATGTCCAGAAGGCACATGTGTTGATAATGACCATGATACTTTATGTGATGTTTGTGGTTATCAATGTGTTTTTGATTTTAACCATGCTACAAAATGTAAAGGTGACCCAAATTACTCATTCCAAATGGGCGTTGGCGAATCCAAAGTTATTGAAGCAACACTTGATCCTGTTCCATATAAGTACTCCGAAAGAGACTTTACTTGGGAATTAAGCAATCAAAATATTATTTCTTATGAAATAAATCCTGAGAAATCTGCTCAAGTTACTGTTAAAGCATTAAAAACTGGAACAGTTAAATTGACTGCTACAAATACTTACAATACTGAGCTTTCACATGTATTTGAAATTAGAGTTATTAAGTACGATGCCGAGTCCATGTATTTATGGCAATACAATACTGATGCAGGCGATAGAGCTCAATTCGGTTATGATTCAAAGATCAATACAAGTGGTACAAAATCAGGAACCGCAATTCTTGGTGGCTTAAAGTGGGCTTATGATCGTAGCGCAGTTAATTCACTTCAATCAGATAAAGGCGCAATTGCATTTGGCAAAGGCAAAGCACCTGAAACAAGTGTCAAACTTGTCGCCAAAAATGATAGAAAAATTAAACGTGTTTCTTTAGAAACAGCATCCGCTAATGGTCTTGCCACAGCAATAGTTAAAATTGGTGATACAAAAGTTATTGAAAAGGCAACACCAGCATCAAACGACGGCATTGGAGAGATTAGAAGTTCATTACTCGAAGATTTAGAAGGTGACATTTCAATTGAATTTGTTTCTCCTGAATTTGATATTTCAAAAGCTGAAGATCCAAATTACAGAGCACCAGGTGCAGTTTACTTAAAATCAATCTTTATAGAGTTTACAGAAAAATATGCTTATAAGACAGTTAAGTCTTATGACTTAGAAGCAAAATTTAATAATCCAGATGATCCAGACTTTAGTGGATTAACAGGAACTGCAAAACCTATATCTATGAGCGATGATGATTTCGAAATCAATTTTGAAAAAGTTGCTAAACCAGGAAAAGATGATAAAGTACAAGGCTTTGCCTTGACAAATGGCTATATCGACATCAAAACAAAATCTGATACTGAAATCATTAAGAGTGTTGAATTTAATTATGAAAATGGTACAACCGCAAATACTTATAGCATTTGCCAATCATTCGTTGGTGGAGAACCATTTACTGATAAATTAATTAGTTCAAAAACAGGAAATATCGCTACTATCATCTATGATAAAGCTGTTACAGCAGTCAGATTAGCAGCAGGCGGAACATCAAAAGTTGGCTTAAAATCAATTAATGTTAAAACAATTGAAGGAGCACACGCTGAAGTTTCTTCTGTTGAACTTAAAGAAGGTGCAAAACCAGATAGAGACGAATTTTACACTGGTGAAAAGTTTGATTCAACAGGACTTGGAGATGTTATTATCTCATTTGTTGATAATGTAATAGCACCAATTAATTATTCAACTTCATTACTTACTTTCTATGATGGACAATCATATGATAACCCAGCAGATCATAGTGCTGCTTCTGAAGTTTTACGTGAAGGAACAACTAAAGTTGTTGCAGTATTCTTAAACAAAGAAATTCAAGTTGATATTAAACCAGTTACAACTAAGACAACAACATTTGCAAAAGTTAAATCAAATGAAGAATTAGCAAGTGGTTCATATTTACTTACTGCTCCTAGTAAAAAAGCAGTCTTAAAAGGATCAGCTAGTGATTTAGCTTCTAAAGCAGCAGTTGAAACTTTATCTACTTGTGACTTTGCTGATTCTATTACTTTAAATTATCTAGTTGAAAATGAACAACTTGTGTTTACAAAGGCTGGAGACTTTTACAATATTAAAACAATTGATGGTAGAAAAATTGGAATGACTGAAAAACATGCCTTATCCGTCACAGGTACAAAAGATCCATTTTATATGAATTGGACAATTAGCATCGATGAGAGTGGAATTGCTACATTTAAAATAAACGATTCCGAATCAGTTAATTATTACTTTGGCTATGGTACCTCAACATTTAAACTTCAAGATAGCAATCCATCAAACATTGTTCTTTACAAAATTGCACAATAATTGAAATATTAAACAAAATAGTCCTGTACTAGTACAGGACTTTTTTATTATTTAAATTTATTCTACAAAGTAGGGAAATATTAATGTATAATTTATGTAGTTAGAAGTGGAAAACGTACGATTCCATTCCTAGCAAAAAAAGTAATAGGAAAGGAGAAAATCAATGAAAAAAAGTTTATTCTTATTACCATTATTAGCAGCTTTTGCACTTTGCGGCTGTGGTGACAACGGCGGTGGCGGCTCCGGCGGTGGCGGAGGCGGTTCCGGTGGCGGCGGAGGCGGATCCGGCGGCGGAGGCGGTGGAGGTACCTTAGGCGCTCTTATCGCAAAAATCACAATGAAAAATCCAAGTTCAACTGGAACAAAAGTTTCAGATGATGAATACACTTGGTCAAAAAATGGTTGTGAAGTAAAAGTTGAAACATACAAAAACGAAGAAGCAAATCAATATGTTGCAAAAGCAGTTGAACTCTCAAAACAAAATGAAATGAGAGTTTATAACAAATACTTAATGACATTAAGTTCTGATCAAGAATTTAGTGCCTTCAAAGTAATCTGCACAACCTTCTCTGATGGAAAGTATAATTATGACGATCCAAATCTCGAAGGAGCAACTTTTGAATTTGATGGTACAGATACAACAACAGTTTATTTAGATCAACCAGCATCTGAATGGGAAGTCTATGCTTATAAACAAATAAGAGTTACTGCTGTCGAATTCTACAAATAAACTTATTCTTATTACAAAACTAGACACTTGCTTCGGCAGGTGTCTTTTTTATGGATAAAATGGAAAAATTATTTTAAAATAATTATAAACGAGGTACTAAAATGAAAAAAATATTTATTGTTCCCTTAATAGCTTTAGCTAGCGGAATGCTCGCTAGCTGTGGCGGAAAAGAAGAAAAAGATGATAAAATCGATTTTAACATTGAGGAATTTGTGACCGAAAAAGATAATCACGATGTTCAAACTATTAGAATAGGCGATTATGAATATTACGACAGACAAGCTTATTTCTCTGAAAGCAAAGCAGCTCTTTGGTTCTTCAATAAATGGGACGACAACATGGATGAAGATGGAAAAGCTACTCAAGATACAGTTTGGGCATTTATCGCCAACAAAACTGCATATACCAAAGGTATTTCCAAGATTACATTTACAACAAATGAAGGTACTGGCGGTGTAAAAGTATACGCAACATTTGGTGATTCTGCTTTCGGTGATGCTCAAAAAACTGGCAAATCTGTAATCTGTACAGCTTCAACAGAAAAAGAGTATACAATTGAATCTAATGGAACTAGCAAATACTTTGCATTATCAACATATGGCGATCCAGGATATGGCGTTAAAAATTTAATGCTTAACAGTTTAACCATTTGGTTTGCAAAATAAAAATGAAAATTGACACTTGCTTCGGCAGGTGTCTTTTTTTATTTTTTTATAGTCAAAATGTAAAAATTATTTTATAATATTTACACACGAGGTATTAAAAATGAAAAAATTAGTTATTCTCCCTTTACTCGCTTTAGCTGGCGGAATGCTCGCAAGCTGTGGCGATAAACCAAATCCAGGACCAGTTGGACCAAGCGATGAAAAATTAGGACCAGCATCATTTGTTGATTCAGAAGGAAAAGAACACAAGAGAGTTACTTCCATCGAAAATGGCAAATCATATTATCTTGCTTACTATAGAGCAACTGATGATGAAATTAGAGTTGCTAATGCAGAACCACATAAAGATGGTGGAAAAGAATATCCATTCTATATGGGAACATCACCATGTGATTCAGGCGAAGAAGCAGCAATCAAAATTGACTTCACAGATGACAAACATTTCACAATGCAATTTGATGCACCAGGTGCAGCATGGGATGGCAAATACATTTCAGTTTATGAAGCAGACAGCGGATATAACGAAGTTTATTCCATTTATGCAGGTGAAAATATCGGCGATTCAAATCCTGATGCTAAAGAAACAGACAGTGATGAATGCCATTATTACTTTGAAATGTTAGATGAATACGACGGATACACTTTAGGTGTTCCAACTATTTCTTGGACCGATACAAGAGATTCATATGGTGAAACAGAAGATACACCAAAATTCTTAGGATCAGGTGTTGATGGTGACGGCTATGGATTTATTTCAATCGATTGTGGAGGTTGGATCAAGAAAGCTTCACTCGATACATATAATCTTGCATTCTTCTACGAAATCTAATTAATTTTCAATCAAAATACATAAAGGGTAACTTAATTGTTATCCTTTTTTCTTTCAAAGAAAGTAAAAGAGTGTATAATTAATAAGCACGTATGGAAGAAAATAAGTCAAATTCTCAAATTAAGCTTCATACCTTTGATGAACTCAAAGAACGTTTTTATGTTTACATAACAGACAAAAATGCTAGAGAAAAAATCGAAGAGGCTTATCATTTTGCAGAAGAAGCTCACAAAGGACAATTTAGAAAATCTGGTGAACCTTACATTCACCATCTTATTGAAGTTGCCTACATTCTTGCCGAAATTCAAACAGGTCCATCCACAATCATTTCGGGACTTTTACATGATACAGTTGAAGACACAAACGTTTCTTTAGATGTTATCAAAGATAAATTCGGTGAAGACGTTATGACTATCGTTGATTCTTTAACTAAGATTCAACGTTTAAAACTCTCTCATAGAAGCGAAGATGATTTTGTCGCTGAAGATCATCGTAAGATTTTCCTTGGCATGGCAAAAGATGTCCGCGTTATTTTAATTAAACTCGCAGATAGACTTCACAATATGAGAACCTTAGATTCCTTGTCTCCAGAAAGACAAAAAGTCCTTTCTAGAGAAACTCTAGAAGTTTTCGCACCTATCGCTCACCGTTTAGGTATGAATACAGTCAAATCTGAACTTGAAGACTTATGTCTTAAGTATTTGGAGCCAGAAAAATATCAAGAAATTGTTAAACTCGTCGAAGGCAAGATTAAAAATGGTCAAAAGTCACTTGATACAATGGCTAAAAAGATTGCAGATGACTTATTTGAAAAGAAAATTACCTTCCAAATGGAATCTAGAGTTAAATCAATCTATTCTATTTATAGAAAGATTTATGTAAAAGGACGTAAATTTGAAGAAATTTTCGATATTTTAGCTTTGCGTATCATTACTGAGACAGAGCTTAACTGTTACGAAATCTTAGGTATTATTCACTCAACATATAAACCAGTTTTAGGTAGATTTAAAGATTACATCGCAATGCCAAAACCAAACATGTATCAATCTTTACATACATGCATTCTTTCAGGCGACGGAAATACATTTGAAGTTCAAATTAGAACAAAGAAAATGGACGAAATCGCTGAAAGCGGTGTTGCAGCACACTGGGCTTATAAAGAAGGCACAAACTACAATCCTAAGAAAGAACAACAAGAAATTGAAGAACAACTACATTGGCTTCGTGACTTTGTCAACATGTCTGAAGAAAATGAAAATGCTAAAGAATACGTTGAAGCTCTTTCTCATGATATTTTTCAAGCAAACGTTTACGTTTTCACTCCAGCTGGTAAAGTTATTGAACTTCCAACTGGTGCAACACCTATAGATTTTATCTATAAGATTCATACAGGGCTTGCTGAAAAGGCAGTGGGAGCAATTGTTAACAATGTTATGGTTCCGCTTAATACCGAGCTTAAAACAGGTGATATTTGCGAAATTAAAACAAATGATAAGTCACCAGGGCCAAATGAAGGCTGGCTTAATATCGCGACAACTAGCTTTGCTAAATCTCACATTCGCAAATTCTTAACTAAGAAAAATGCTGAGTTCTTAAAACAAGACAGAATTCAAAAAGGTAAAGAAACAGTCATTGAAGCATTTAAACAAATTGGTATTGGTGAAACTGACGCACAAAAATACGTTGATAATGCTGATCTTTGGGAACACTTTGGCGTCGATAATTTAGATGACTTTTATATTGCAATTGTTGCTAAAAATCCAACAGCTGGAGCTGTCATTGATTATCTAAATTTGAAGAGACCAGAAGATGTTGTTAAACTCGGAAAAGTTCGTAAAAATGATGATGATGGATCACCAGTTTATGTTGCAAATGCAGGGGACATTGCAATTACTTTAGGCAACTGTTGTACACCTATTCCAGGTGACCCAATTATTGGTTATATTACCAAAGGTAAAGGCATTACAGTTCACCGTAAAGACTGCCCAAATATTGCAAACGAAAAACAACGTTTAATCGAAGTTTTTTGGAAAGAAAACCTCAAGACTTCAACCTATCCAGTTGACTTAAAAATTGAATGTTATGAACGTAGCAATTTAGTCGTTGATATCATGGCAGTTTTATCTCAAAAGAAGATCACAATTACCTCACTCAACGCGGTGCTACACGCACAACAAAATACATCAACAATTTCAGTGACAATTTATGTTCAAAATGCTGACGTCTTGCAAGACATAATTAACAACCTTTTGAACATTAAAAACGTCTATGAAGTTACAAGAGCAACTCACTAATTTTATATAACTTTATAACTCCTTCTAATAATGTGTTGAACTTATAGTTAATATAAACTATAATATTCTCGATTAATAGAGGAGTTTTTTATTTATGGAAATTAACCCAGTTAAAGGAACACACGATATAATCGGAGACGAAGCAGAGCTCTATAGGGAAATCGAACAAAGATGCATTTACATTGCTGATCTTTTTGCCTATAAAGAAATCCGTACTCCTATTATCGAACACACACCTCTCTTCTTAAGAAGTGTTGGTGAATCAAGTGACATTGTCACAAAAGAAATGTATACATTCATGGATAAAGGCGATAGAAGCGTTACACTTCGTCCAGAAATGACTGCTGGAGTTATGCGTAGCATTGTTTCAAACAAATTATACGCAAACCCAGATTTGCCACTTAAATATTTCTATCTTGGTCCATGCTTTAGATACGAAAGACCACAAGCAGGTAGATACCGTCAATTCCATCAATTTGGCATTGAAGCCGTAGGCGCTCCAAGTTTCTACCAAGATGCTGAAGTTATTTCTATTGGACATCGTATCTTATTAACCCTTGGGTTAAAGAATGTAAAAGTCTTAATTAACTCTCTCGGTGATGAAGAATCTAGAGCCGCCTACAAAGTAGCTCTTAAAGAATACTTCTCAAAACACATCGACAAAATGTGTCCAGATTGCAAACGTAGACTTGAAATCAATCCACTTAGAATTCTTGATTGCAAAGTTCCAGAAGACATTGAAATTGTCAAAGGTGCTCCAAGAATGACTGATTATTTATCAGATTCCGCAAAAGATTACTTAGAAAAAGTAATTCATGCTCTTGAATCAGTTGGAATTGAAGTTGAAATCGATACAAACCTCGTTAGAGGTCTTGACTATTACACAGGCGTTGTATTTGAATACCACGCCGTTCCTACCGAAGGTATGCAAGACGTTGGAGCCTTAGGTGGTGGTGGCCACTATGCAAATTTACTTGCAGAAGTCGGTGGTCCACAAATGGAAGGTATTGGACTTGCAATGGGAATTGAAAGACTTGCTTATGTTGTTTCACAAACAGTCAAAGATAATCCATTAAGTGGCCCAGACTTCTATCTTATGGGAATGACTGACGAAATCATTGAAAAGAACTTTGCTTTAGCAGAATTACTCAGATCAACTGGTTTAGTCATTGATTCAAACTATCAAGTTAAGTCAATTTCAGCTCTTATTAAGGTTGCACTTCGTAAGAAAGCAAAATTCGCCATCATTATTGGTGAAGATGAAATGACTAAAAAAGAAGTTACAGTCAAAAATTTAATGTCGCAAGAACAAACATTAGTCAACTTTGATGACTTAGAAACTGTTCTACATTCATTATTAAATGAATACATATCAAAACTCGCCAAACTTGACGAAGAGGAGGAATAAATATGTTAAGAAGTTCATATAACACAGATTTAGGCCTTAAAGACGTCGGCAAAGAAGTCTTACTTGTAGGCTGGGTAGCCAAGAAAAGAAACCTTGGTTCCTTAGTTTTCATTGATCTTCGTGACAGAAGTGGAATCATCCAATTAACTGTTAACGAAGGCGTTGAAATTCCTGATATTCGTAACGAGTACGTTATCCAAGCAAAAGGTAAAGTTAGCAAGAAAGATGTTGCCAACAAAAATTTAAAGACTGGCGAAATCGAAGTTATCGTTAGTGAAATCAAAGTACTTAGCAAAGCTAAAACTACACCTATGATTATTGCTGATGAAACAGATGCTCTTGAAGATTTACGTTTAAAATATCGTTATCTTGATTTACGTAGACCTTGTTTACAAGAAAATCTTAAGAAGAGAGCAAAAATTGTCCATTGTGCTCACGAATACTTTGATGAAAACGGATTTATTGAAGTTGAAACTCCATGTTTAACTTTATCAACTCCAGAAGGTGCTCGTGACTACATTGTTCCATCAAGAATTACACACGGAGCATTTTATGCTCTTCCTCAATCTCCACAATTATTCAAACAACTTTTAATGATTGGTGGAATGGAAAGATACTATCAAATTGCTCGTTGTTTCAGAGATGAAGACTTAAGACAAGATAGACAACCTGAGTTTACTCAGATTGATATGGAAATGTCATTCCTTGATCAGGATGAAATTCTTACAATCATGGAAGGTTTCTTAAAGAAAACATTTAAAGAAACAATTGGAGTAGACATTAAAACTCCACTTAGAAGAATGGATTATGCTGAAGCTGTTGATGTTTATGGCTCAGATAAACCAGATACAAGATTTGGATTACATCTTATAGATGTAACTGATGTACTTAAAGCTACTGAATTTAACGGTTATAAAGATGCAACTTGCATTAAAGCTATGGTTTGCCCAGGCTGTGCCGCTGAAACAAGTAGAAAAGTTATTGATAATTTAACACTCGAAGCCAAGAAGTTTGGATTCGGTGGTATTGGCGTTTATAAAGTTATGGAAAGTGGTGTTGAATCATCTCTCCTTAAATTTATGAATGAAGCACAAGTCAAAGACTTAGTTAGCAAAACTGAAGCCAAAGTTGGCGATTTAATCTTAGTTTTAGCTGGTAAGCATGACCCAGTTTGCTTTGCAATGGGTGCTTTACGTAGCCAATACGCCCGCAAACTTGGCTACATTAAGCCAAATACCTACGACTTACTTTGGGTCGTTAATTTCCCATTATTTGAATACAGTGAAACTGAAGGTAGATATAAAGCCTTACATCACCCATTCACAAGACCAACTCCAGAAACAGAAAAATACTTAGACACAGATCCAAGCAAAGTTCTTTCTGCAGCTTATGACATTGTCATTAATGGTTATGAAGCTGGTGGTGGTTCACTTAGAATTTATGATCAAGATATGCAAAAGAAGATATTTAATATCTTAGGCTTCTCTGATGAAGACATCGTTCGCAAGTTCGGTTACTTTGTCAAAGCCTTTGAATTTGGCACTCCTCCACATGGCGGAATTGCCTTTGGACTTGAAAGATTATCTATGATAATTTGCGGAACAGACAACATTCGTGATGTCATTGCCTTCCCAAAGAACCTTAGAGCTGCATGCCCAATGAGCAGCGCTCCTCAAGGAGTTGATCCAGATCAATTGAAAGATCTTGGTATCAAAATTGAAGAATAATTAATTTATTAATTAAGGAGAAAATATATGAATCAAAAAGAATTAGACAAACTTTCCGTTAGCGCAATCAGATCAATGTGCATCGATGTTGTTAACAAAGCAAAAAGCGGACACCCAGGAATGGCTCTTGGTAGTGCACCAATTCTCTATACTTTGTTTACAAAACATTTAGTCGCTAACCCAAAAGATCCAATGTGGTTCAATAGAGACCGCTTTGTTCTCTCAGCAGGCCACGCAAGTTCTTTACTTTACACAATGCTCCACGTTTCAGGATACAATGTATCCTTAGATGACCTTAAGAATTTCCGTCAACTCGGAAGTTTAACTCCAGGACATCCAGAATGGAAACACACTCAAGGCGTTGATGCAACAAGCGGACCTTTAGGTCAAGGAATTGCTCAAGCTGTTGGCATGGCCATGGCTGAACGTGCAGTAAAAGCACAATATCCACAAGGAAAAGCTGTTTGTGACCATTACACATACGTACTATGTGGCGACGGATGCCTTCACGAAGGTATTTCCCAAGAAGCAATCTCACTTGCTGGACACCATAAGTTAAATAAACTTATTCTTTTCTATGATTCAAATGAAATTACACTCGATGGTGGTTTAGGCCTTAGCTTTTCTGAAAACGTTAAGATGAGATTTAAAGCCTCAGAATGGAACGTTTTAGAAGTTAATGATGGAAATGACGTCGATGCAATCGATGCAGCCATTAGCAAAGCTAAAACAAGCAAATCTAAGCCAACTTTAATCATTGTCCACACCATTATTGGTTATGGCAGTGAAAAACAAGGCACTTGCAAAGTCCATGGAAGCCCACTCGGTGAAGAAGATGGTGCAAAGGCCAAAGCCTTCTATGGATACGATTATCCAGCATTCACAATTCCTGACGAAGTTTATAAACACTTCCAAGACACATTTGCAAAACGTGGTGAAGAAGCTTATAAAGCTTACCAAGCAAACTTCAAAGCTTGGGAAGAGGGCCACGCTGGTGCTGCAAAGAAACTTCACAACGCTTTAAATGAAGATTTATCTTCATATTTCAAGAAAGAACCAGTATTTGCTGCTGATAATAACGACTCATCAAGAGTTGCTTCAGGCAAAGCTTTAAATGAAAACTACAACAAGATTCCATTTTTAATGGGTGGATCTGCTGACGTTGCTGGTTCAGTTATGACCAAGATTACAGATGGCGTCAATTTTGAACCAAAATCACCAAAAGGTCGTAACGTTAACTGGGGCATTAGAGAATTTGCAATGGCAGCCGCTCAAAACGGTATGTTATTACATGGAGGTCTAAAGACCTACGTTGGTTGTTTCTGTGTCTTTGCTGACTACATGAAACCAGCTATTAGAATGGCTGCACTTTCTAAACTCCCAGCAATTTATCTTTTTTCACATGACTCAATCGCAGTTGGCGAAGATGGTCCAACCCATCAACCAATTGAACAATTAGCTATGCTAAGAAGCATTCCAAATTGCGATGTTATTCGTCCATGTGATGCACGTGAAACCTACGCTGCATGGGAAATCGCTTTAAAAAGCGTTGATCACCCAACAGCCTTAGTTTTATCAAGACAAAATCTTCCATTACTTGCTAGCAAGTATAAAGAAGTTTCAAAAGGTGCTTATGTCATTTCAAAAGAACATAAACACTTAGACGCAACAATTGTTGCAACCGGTTCAGAAGTCTCTTTAGCAGTTGCTGCTCAAAAAGCTCTTCTTGAAGAAGGTATCGATGTTCGTGTTGTTTCAATGCCATCATGGTTTGCATTTGAAAAACAAGATGAACAATATAAATCTGATGTATTTGGCGTAAGTAAAGACAAAGTCTTTGCTGTTGAAATGCTTTCCAGCTTTGGATGGCATAAATACGCTGATCATATTATGAGCGTTGATTCATTTGGTACAAGCGCTCCAGCAAAAGAAGCAATCAAAGCTTTCCATTTCCTTCCAGAGGATGTGGTGGCATTTGTTAAGAAAGGACTTGCCAAATAATGGCAAACTACTTAAAAATTAACGAACACACCACTAAAAGTGGTGAACTTGCCATTTCTGACAAGGTATTTGAACGTATTGCAACTAATGCTGCAAATAAGGTGATGAAAAAGCATCCTGACGATGTCAGAATGCCTTCACCAGTCAAAGTCTCCTTTAAAGGAGAAAATCAAGTCACAATTAAAGTAAGCAT
The DNA here is from genome assembly GCA_024408085.1 of Bacilli bacterium. Taxonomy (GTDB): domain Bacteria; phylum Bacillota_I; class Bacilli_A; order RFN20; family CAG-826; genus Fiminaster. The sequence goes on from JAKSVH010000001.1 coordinate 114,548, forward strand.
TTCTATCAGAAAGGGCGTTAAACTCTCAAGTATTTCTTATGAAATACAAACAGAAATTGCTCGTGCCTTGGAAGTCTATGTTGAATCAGTACCATTCGACATTGACGTGTCAATTGTAGAGTTTAAAAAATAATTATGGAAGCCGTTTTTCTAAGTCGTAACAAAGAACATGAACTTGCTATGATAAGCATCTATGATGCTTTGACTTATTCAGCAATGAATGAAGAATTTTCACTTGAGGATATCATGGCAACAGTTTTTGATATGCCTTATGAAGAAATTCCTTTATTCTCAAAAACCTTAATTATTAAAACTCTCGCTCACATTAATGAAATTAAACCTGTTTTCCAAGAGAAAATGCCAAAATGGAATTTTGATAGATTAAATCTATTAGAACAATCCATCTTGCTCATGAGTTATACTCATGCTAAAGAAGAAAAAGGTGACAAACACGTTATCATTGATGTAGCAGTTCGCTTAGCGAAAAAGTATTTAGACAAAGACGATTACAAATTTGTAAACGCAGTATTGGATAACATTCTATGATGGAGAAAGATCTATTTTCTGTAAGTTCATTAAATAGATACATCAAACAATTGTTTGATAGAGATTTCACATTAAAAGGTTTACGCCTTAAAGGCGAAGTCTCAAACTTCAAACGTTATCCAAGCGGACACATTTACTTCACCCTTAAGGATGCAGAATCATCCATTAAGGCTGTAATGTTCTATGAATACACAAAGTTTATTCCAAGCACCATCAAAGATGGTGATGAAGTAATCATTACAGGTTACGTGTCTGTCTACCCAGCTAGAGGCGAGTATCAAGTATACGCGCAAGCGATGGAATTATTCGGTGAAGGAACTCAGCTCTTAGAGTTAGAACTTCTAAAGAAGAAACTCGCTGCAGAAGGATTATTTGATGCCTCTAGAAAAAGAAAGATAAATATCTTTCCAAAAGCAATCGGTGTCATAAGCGCACCTGGAAGCGCGGCTCTTGCGGATATTAAAACTAACCTTCTAAGAAGAAATCCGCTAATAGAGGTCAAAATATTTCCGTCCCTTGTCCAAGGTAGCGACGCCCCAAAAGAGCTCTTAAAAGCGCTAAAAAAGGCCAAAGAAGAGCAAATTGACACTCTAATCATCGGTCGAGGTGGCGGTGCAAGTGAAGATCTCTCTGCATTTAACGATGAAATTCTAGTAAGAGAAGCTGCCAACTTCCCAGTGCCGATTATATCGGCAGTTGGACACGAGATAGATTTTACGCTCATAGATTACGTTGCGGATGCGCGTGCGTCTACACCAACAGGTGCAGCAGAGCTTGCAACAATCGATAAGCGCGAAATCTACGAACTACTTGGAAACAAACAAGTAGAATTAGATGAGATAATTACTGATAAAATCAGTAACTATAGACATAAACTTGATTTAATGAAGATGAATTCATTCTTCGAAAATCCTAAAGTTATGTATGAGAATACCTTGGTAGAAGTTGAAAACACCAAGAAAAGGCTTGATGCTTATATGGCCCATCTCTTGGAGATGAAAGCTGAAAAAGTACATTCATTGTCCAAACAACTTCATTCAATTTCTGTAGATGCAACCTTGCAAAGAGGATTCGCTATCATGGAAAACGAGCAAGGAAAGATCGTAAAAGACATTAAAGATGTTGAAGTTAACCAATTGGTTAAAACAAGATTAAAAGGCGGTACAGTAACCGCTAAAGTAGTGAGCAAGGAGGCTAACTAAAATGGTAGAAGAAAAAATTGACTTTGAAAAGTCTCTTAAGAGACTTGAAGAAATCGTTTCAAAGGTTGAATCAGAAACACTTCCTTTAGACGAATCACTTAAGCTTTATGAAGAAGGTAAGAAGCTCATTGCTTCTTTAGAAAAAACCCTCAAAGAAGCTGAAAGAAAAGTAGAGGACTTACAAAAGTAACAAAGTTAAGGTTTCTATTTTAGTATTAATTTAGTAGTTTTGTAGTATATGAGCAAGAAAGATATTAACAAAGTTAATCACATTGACTTAGATTCCATTAAGGATCCTAAATTTTTAGCTGGCTTAAATTACGAAGAACTTGATGTTTTAGCTTCTGATATTAGAAGTAAAATACTTAAAGTTACAAGTAACTTAGGCGGACATCTTTCAAGCAACCTTGGTGTTGTAGAGCTTACAATTGCTTTACATCGTGTCTTTGATTTATCAAAGGATAAGTTAATATTCGATGTTGGACACCAATGCTACACACATAAGATTTTAACCGGTCGTAAGTTAAATAACTTAAGACAAGAAAGTGGAGTCTCTGGATTCCAAAAAATGGATGAATCTCCTTATGATGTTTATGAAGCAGGGCACTCATCAACAAGTATTAGTGCTGCAAATGGCTTTGCCATTGCTCGTGATTTGAATAAGGAAAAGTATAACGTAATCGCACTAATTGGCGATGGCGCTATTAACTCTGGACTTGCATTAGAAGGTTTAAACAACATTGCTCACTCTGATCACAAAGTGATTATTGTCTTAAATGACAATGGCATGTCAATTTCTAAGCCAGTTGGAGGACTCTCTAAATTCTTCGCAAACATCTCAACATCCAGAAGCTATAACCGTATGAAACACGGCTATCAAAGAGTATTTAGTAAAACTAAATTCGGTAGATGGATTCTTCATGTTTCATCAAAATTCAAAAACTGGGTTAAACGTGTATTAACAAGTGGCAACATTTTCACAGCATTAGGCTTTGCCTATATTGGTCCAGTTGACGGAAACAACATTAAGAAAATTGAAAAAGCATTACTTAGAGCTAAAAACACCAAAAAATCTGTTATTATCCACGCAAATACCTTAAAAGGTAAAGGCTACAAATACGCCGAAGAAGATGAAACAGGTTATTGGCATGGAGTTTCTCCATTTGATTTAGAAAGCGGTGAACCAAAGAATAAACATGAAGGCATGGTTTCTTGGTCACATGTCTATTCAGACATTACAGCTTTAGAACTCCAAGAACACAAAGATGCAGTTTTAATTTCACCAGCCACAATTAAAGGCGCTGGACTTGATTGCTTAGATAAGAAATTTGCTAACAGAATTATCGATGTCGGCATAGCCGAAGAACACGCAGCAACACTCGCAAGCGGTTTATCTTTAGGCGGACATCATCCAATTATTTCTGTTTACTCAACCTTCCTTCAACGTGCCTATGACGAAGTCAGCCATGACCTAGCACGTATGCATTGTAATGCAACATTCCTTGTTGATCGTGCTGGTTTAGTCGGTGCAGATGGTGAAACTCACCAAGGCATCTATGATGAAGCTTATTTATCAAGCATTCCAGGAACAGTTATTACAATGGCATCCAACATTGATGAAGCAAAGCTTCTTTATGATGAATCATTCAAAAACCATGGTCCATTCTTTATTAGACTTCCAAGAACATTAACTTGCAAACAAGATGGTTTCAATGATATTGAACATCCATTTGGTAAGTGGATGAAAGTCATGGAAACTTCAAAGAAGACTGTTGTTATTTCATGCGGCCCATTATTGCGTGCACTAGAACGTGCATTAAAAAATAATCGCGTCGAATGCACTCTTATAAACGCACTTTACATCAAACCAATCGACAAATCGATGCTCAACGAGATCCTTGAAGCGAAGAAAATTGTCATTTATGACCCTTATTCAACCCGTGGAGGGCTTGTAGACTCTACGATGGCATATTTACTCGAGAAAAAGTTTAAGGGGTCTATTTCAGCCTATTTCGTACCTGATGAATTTGTAAAGCAGGGAACAATAGAGCAACAACTTGCTAGATATAAGATTCGCGTCGAAGACGTAATTGAAGAACTTAAGAACTAAGGAATGAGGCGATTGCCTCTTTTCTTTTTGCTAACTTTGGTTAACATAATATTGCTATTCTCACTCAATTTCTATAAAATAGAAGTGATGAGTAAGATTATCCTTCACATAGATTTAAATGCCTTCTTCGTCAGATGCGAAGAGCTTTTAAATCCATCACTTGAAGGTAAGCCAGTTATCATTGGTCATAGTGGACGTGGTGGCATTGTTTCAACTTGCAGCTATGCTGCGAGAAAGTACGGAGTTAAATCTGGAATGCCAACTTATAAAGCATTGCAACTTTGTAAGAACGCCATCATGATTTACGGACACTTTGATCTTTACCAAAAGAAGTCAAAAGAATTTATTAACTTTGTTAAAAAGTATTCAAACATTATCGAACAAGCTTCAATTGATGAATGCTATGTCGATATGACCAAGGTTCTTCAAAATGAGAAGAATCCTTTGAATTTTGTTAAACAAATGCAAGCAAATCTCCTAAAGGAGACTGGTTTAAAGTGCTCAATCGGAATCGCACCAACTAAGTTTTTAGCGAAAATGGGTTCTGATATGAAAAAGCCTATGGGAATAACAGTTATTCGCCGCAAAGATGTTAGAAAAATGTTGGACCCTCTTCCAATTGAAGATTTCTTTGGAATTGGCAAGAAAACATCACCAAGACTTAGAGAAATGGGCATAAACACCATAGGTGATTTAGCAAAATTAATTAATTCAGATGACCAAGACATTAAAAGATTCTTAGGTAAATTTTACTTTGGTATTAAAGAATGGATTAACGGCTACGGCTCAGATACGGTGGACACAGAGCCTTGGGATCCAAAACAAATTGGACACTCAACAACTTTACCTAGAGATGCGGAAGATGCTGACGAAATTAAGATATATCTTAAACAAATGGCAGAAGAAGTTTCAAAGGATGCAAAAGCTGAGAATAAAGTTGGAAGTTCAGTTCAATTAATTCTCAAGGATAATGAGTTCAAAGTTATCAATAGATCAAAACGTATAAAAGATAAAACCAATGAATTTGAAGTCATTTACGAAGAAGGTCTCAAACTTTTAGCAGCAAATTATGATGGCAGACCGATTCGTTTAGTAGGAATTACTTTGCAAAACCTAGTAAATAAAGACGAAATTGTCGAGCAGTTATCAATATTTGATAATTATGAAGAAGTCAAAGAAGCAAATGCTGTTAGACTTTTAATCGCAGAACTGAATCGCCAAATCAAAGGCGCAGATTTTAAAACTGCTGGCGATTACTTAAGGGAGAAGAAAAATGGAACTCATTGATGCTGTTGAACTTTATTTTCAATACCTTAGAGTAGAAAAAGGTGTTTCAAATGAAACAATCAGGAATTATTACTACGATTTGAAGTTCTTTTTTGAGACTTTAGACAAACACACAACAGATGATTTTATGCCTACTGACATTCAAGATTTTGTGAGGATTCAGTCTAAAGAAATGCTTTCGGTTCCTACGATTCTTAGAAGGATTTCTTCAACCAAAAACTTCTACCTTTTCTTAGAAAAAGAGCACATTATTGACACTCAACTTAAGAAATTTGATAAACCAAAAGGCGCTAAAAAACTTCCTGTTTGTATTTCTATTGAAGAAGTCGAAGCTTTGCTTGATGCTCCAAATATTGAAAAACCAGAAGGCCTAAGAGACCGTGCGATGCTTGAAGTTATGTATTCGTCTGGCCTTCGTGTTTCAGAACTCCTTGGTCTAAAAATAAATCAAATCAATTTTGAAAAAGGAATTATCAAAATCATTGGCAAAGGATCAAAAGAAAGACATGTTCCAATTGGAGATTATGCATTGGAATACTTAAATAAGTATATTGAAGGTCCTAGACGTAAAAATCCCGGAAGAAATACTGGATTCGCATTCCTAAATCGATACGGAATGCCACTTAGTAGACAGTATTTCTTCTTGCAGATAAAAAAGTATGCTGAGCAAGCTGGCATAAAAGAGGAAATTTCTCCTCATACTTTGCGCCATTGCTTTGCAACACACATGCTTGAAAATGGCGCCGAGCTACGTGCAGTGCAAGAAATGCTTGGACACACAAACATTGCAACCACACAAATCTACACGAACATCTCAAGCAAGCGCATTTTGAGCGCATATGATTTGTATAGCAAACGAAAATAGAGTAAAATACTACTCGGAATTGGAGAACAAACCATGAAAAAATTCAAAAGAATATTCGTAATTGTTGCTGACTCAGTTGGTATTGGTGAAGAACCAGATGCAGCTAAGTTTGGTGATGTTGGAACAAATACTTTTGTTCACACAGCAGAAAAATGCGGTGGACTTAATGTTCCAGTCATGAACTCACTTGGCCTTGGAGATCTTGCTGACATCAAAGGAACAAGCAAAGTTAGCCACCCACATGCCTATTGCGCAAGACTTCGCGAAGCCTCAAACGGTAAGGACACAATGACAGGTCACTGGGAAATGATGGGTATTTATACAACCAAACCATTTGTTACATTTACAGACACTGGTTTCCCAGAAGTTCTTATTAAAGAACTGGAAGAAAAAACTGGCCACAAAGTTATCGGAAACTATGCCGCTAGTGGAACTGAGATTCTGAAAGAATTAGGTGAAGAACAAATGAGAGATAATTCTCTCATTGTCTATACATCCGCAGACAGCGTACTTCAAATCGCTGCACACGAAGAAGTTACAGGTGTACAAGAATTGTACAGATGCTGTGAAATTGCTCGTGAAATCTGCTTAAGACCAGAATATTACGTTGGTAGAGTTATTGCTCGTCCATACGTTGGAAAAGACAAAGACAGTTTCAAGAGAACTCCAAATAGACATGACTTAGCAGTCTCTCCAAGTGGAATTACTACAATGGACATTCTCAAAGAGAATGGTTATATGGTTTCCTGCGTTGGTAAGATTGGAGACATCTTCAACCAAGTTGGTGTTGTCAAAACTCAAAAGACGGTTTCTAACATGGATGGAATGGATAAGACAATTGAAGAAGCCAAAAACCATAACTTTGAAGGTTTGTGCTTCGTCAACTTAGTTGAATTCGACTCAGAATTCGGCCACAGACGTAACGCACTCGGCTATGGAAAAGCTCTCGAAGAATTCGATGTCCGTTTAGGTGAATTACTTGATGTTGTGAAAGATGATGATTTGGTCATCGTTACAGCAGACCACGGTAATGATCCAACCCACACAGGCACAGACCACACAAGAGAAAAAGTACCATTCCTTGCTTATAGCAAATCCTTCAAAAATGGTAAATACCTTGAAGAAAGAGAATGCTTTGCAGACATTGGTGCAACAATCTTAGAAAACTTTGGATTAAAAAAGAGTCCAAATCAAATTGGAAAACCAATTGATGAACTCTTAAACGATTAATCTATTAAATCAATTTGATGAAGGGAACGTTTAATAACGTTCTCTTTTTCTAACTTTGTTAGAAGTCTTGATAATGTTTCTCTTTGAAGATGCAAAATACCTGCAAGTTCAGAAACTGATTTAAATTCAATTTTTCCATTGTGGTTGAATAAATAGAAACGAAGTCTTTCTTCAGCGGATGAATAAGATAGCAGTTTAATGGTTGAGTTAAGCTTTTTACTGAAATTTGATTGAGCATTCAAATAAGAAATCATAAACTCTTTATTACTTTGTAATAGCAACACTAAATTATCGCGTTTTATTACAACAATTGTTGAATCTTTAGTCGCAATAACATCACCTTTATAGAACGGATCATCAGAGAAAATTAAGTTATTTCCAAAAACATCATTTTTATGAAGAACATTGTAAATTAATTCTTGACCTTCAAATGAAGTTGTTGAAATTTTGACTTCTCCTGAAACAACAATAGAAACTGATTCGCATTTTTCATCTTCTCTAAAGAGAATTTCGTTTTTCTTAAGTGTTTTTACTTCGAGAAGTTTTTTCTCGTCTTTAGATAAATTCAATAAAATATTATTTTCCATACAAATCCGTGATTTAAATCACATACTTATTATCGAATATTTTATATTATATGTCCACCAAAAATGGTGAAGATTATGAAACAGACGTTGTTATTATTACTTGCATCAATAGCAATTACGGGTTGTTCTTCTAATGAAGAAGGAACAAATTTAAGAATTGTTTCTCCAACTGGGGCGCCTGCAGTAGCATTTTACAATTACTCAACAAGTGATAATTTTCAAACCAACTCAGATCCATCAAATATCATTCCGATGATGCTTAACGAAACTGTTGATGTTGCAGTTTTACCAACAAATGCTGGTATCCAAGCAATTGTTGGAAAGAAGGTAAATTATAAGATTGCTGCAACAATTACCTTTGGTAATATATTTATTGGAGCAACAGGAAATGATGACGATGGCGTTATGGACGCAGATGATTACATTGTTTCGTTCCAACAAGGCGCTGTTCCAGATAAAATCTTCCATTACGTTTATGGCAACACTTACGACAATGCTTTGCATTACGTTTCTAACGGCCAAGAAGCCGCGAAATGTTTGAAGACTGGTAAAAACCTAGCCGAAGATGGAAAAGCGGTGGATTACGTTGTTTTAGCTGAGCCAGCTTTAACTACAGTAATTTCATCAACTCCAGGAAGAACTGTTTATGCAAATCTTCAAGACCTTTACAAAGTAAAAAGTGGAAATTTGCAAATCTTCCAAGCCTCATTATTTGTAAACAACAAGTTAGAAAGAGATGTAGTTGATAAATTTTTAGAAGATCTTAAAAAAGACATAAATGTTGGAATCGCAAATCCAGAAATCATTCAACAAGGACTAGCAGCAAACTCTGCAGCCGAAGCTTTATATGGAATCAAACCTGAACAAGCAAAGGCTGTTACAGCAAATAATAACGGAATGGGTTTAGGTTTTGCTAAAGCAAAGGACAATAAAGAAGCAATAGATTTATTCTTATCATTGTTCGGAATAGGAGCAACAAGTGAAGAAATTTATTACTAACAAAGCAGTTTTATACATCCTTGGATCCTTGTTCCTTATAGGACTTTGGTTCATTGTTTCGGCATGTATCGATAAGAACTCTATGATTTTTCCTGATCCAATTAAAACATTCGGAAGGATGTTTCAGCTCCTTGGAGTAGGCGACACTTATCGTTATTTAGGATTCTCAATCTTAAGACTTTTGATTGGTTTCGTTATTTCATTTGTAGTTGCATTCCTTTTAGGAATGTTAGTTAACAATAATGAACATTTATATAATTTCTTTACGCCTTTAATGACATTCTTTAAGGCTGCACCAACAGCAACATTTGTCTTTTTGTTCATCATCCTTATCGGCGCCAAGAATGCTCCAATCTTTGTTGTCTTCACAGTGACAATGCCAATCCTTTACGAATCAATCGTTGGAGCTTTTAGAGGAACTGACAAAGCTGTTTTAGCTGCAGCACAAATTGATGGAGCAAGCAGATTTAAAACAATGATTAAGGTTCAAATACCTTTAGGTATTCCTGTAATTTCTATTGGTGTTGCATCAACATTTGCAATGGCATTTAAGATTGAAATCATGGCAGAAATTATTACAGGATTTACAAACGGTGGCCTTGGATCAATGATCCATAATTCACAAGTAGTCAACCCAACAGACCTTACAGACATGTTCGCGTATAGCTTGATGGCCATTATTTTAGTGTTATTAATCACAATTTTAGCCTCATTTTTGAAGAAGAAAAACATGCCAAGAAAGCTTCACAGACGTGAGTATAGTGCATAATATTTAGTAGATATTTAGTAGTTTTAATTTGTGGGAAACTCACGATTTTGTGGGTTTTCTTTTTATTTAAATTGAGAAGTTTATAGATTTTGAGAAAATAAAAAGTCCGAATTAATCGAACTTTTCTATATATTTGGTTAACATAATAGTTATTATGCGAAGTTATCTATATTTTTGGCTTTCCACAAAACTTACTTAAGATACTGGGCAAAACATTCATCAGTTAATTTATTGGTAATATCTTTGTTATGTGCGAGTAAATATTTTTTATTATCTTCTAAGGTTGTTAAGAATCCAATTTTCCAGTTTTTCATACAGGCATCGATAAGCCAAGTTGAATCAAATTCTCTGGTTGGCTCAATTTTATCGCATGCGTATACGACCATTCCGAGCGCGGACATGTTTGCTTTACCTGTGCAATGGAACTTAATTGCGTCTAAAATTTCTGGATCATCAATTCCAAAATCTCTATGAGCTAAGAACTCACCAATAAATTGGTGATACGCAAAAGGTGGCAAATCCAAGTAGTCAGGATAATGTTCCTTCATTAATGAAATCATGTCTTCACCATCATTTTTATATGTTTTTCCAAGATCATGGAATAAAGCTGCGTAGAAATATTTTTCAATTGGTTCAAGATTATTAACTTTTGCAACCTTATAGGTTAAGTTAGCAACCTCAATTGAGTGGTTTAATCTCTTTTCAGGAAGATATTTAGCGAGTTTCTTTACATAGTAAAGACGATTGCGTTCAATGTAATTCAAAACCTCAAAAGGAAGATCAATTGACTTCATCTCGCGGATTGCAGATGAACTAACTTCACCGCTTTCATAAAACTCTAAGTCCACCATATCATATTCTTCAATAACTCTGTTATTGAGTTCAATGCCTGGACGGTTTACAAAGCAAATCTTTGCAAGTTTGCTTAATTCTTTAGCATCCTTCCAATCGCCGAATTTGTTAACTTGATCTGCTCCAATAAGGAAATAAAGGGTGTCATTCGGGTGAATACTGATTAAATATCTGACTGTGTCAATAGAATAATTGACTTCGTCTTTAGAATTTAATTCATATTCACAGATTTCATAGTTAAAAGTTGCATCTTTTAGTGCAATTTTTAACATTTCTAATCTTTGATTAGAAGTTTCTTCTGGTGATTTCCATCTTGGGGATTTTGCTGGAACAAAAATAAGAGAAGCATTTAGCTTCTTTGAAGCTGCTTCACTTATTCTTAAATGACCGTTATGGATTGGATCAAAAGTTCCACCAAAAATTACAAGATTCATAATTAATCGTTTTTGACTTTTGGTCTAGATGTGTAAATCGCGACACCTTTTGGAACGTAGATACGTAATTTTTGGTTGGTTGAGTTAATTGTAACCCATCCTAAACCTGCAAATCCGATATCTCTTGCGATTGGTTTCTTATTTTGGAATGTAATATCAAAGATTTCCATATCTTTAGTAGACTTAATTCTATTAAGAGATGGATTTAATTGACCTTTTGAGTTCAAAGAGATGAATTTCTTCTCTACATCTGTGATGTGAGACTTACGTAATTGTACATTATCGTGGAAATAGCATGTAAATGTGGCTTTATCGCCTTCTAATACCTCGATGATGCCTAATCCACCAATGAATAAAGATTGATGCTCAGAAATGGACATTTCACGAGCCTTAACTGGTTTAGTAAGATAAATTGATTTCAAAGTCTTTGCATCAAGACCAAATAAAATTGAGTTTGTAATTGAAATACCTGGGGTTTCATACATTGATGAACGGTTATTTAAAGGAATTTCCATTACTTTAAGATTTGTGCTCTTGTATTCGTGAGTCATGATATTTCCGTTTGAAAGATTTGAATAAATCTTTAAGAATGCGGAAATAAGAGCAGTTTTACCTGAATCAGATTGACCAATGATAAAGACGTCTTTGCCATTCTTTAATTCGAAGATACGAGTTAAAGTTTCTTGGATTGAGTCATCATCTTGTTTGGTTGTAATCATTACATCTTCAGATTTAATCTTTAAACCTGCAACTCTAAATCTATGTGCGACGTATTCGGAAGTGTCATAAAGACTTGTTCCTTCTGGAAGAAGGTCGAACTTAGTGCCGACAACTAAAATATTACCACCGCTTATAAGCTCAGTAAGTTCTTTGGAGAATGAAGTTTCAAATGAGAACAAGTTTACTACGTAAACGATTAAACAACCTTTTTCTTTGGCTTGTTTAATTACTTCGATGAATTCTTCATCGATGTATGGTTCATTGGAAACTGATGAGAAACGTTCAGCTTCAAAACATCTGTTACAGAATAAGAAGTTCTGGGTAGGATTTTCTAAGACTTCTTTGTTAACATAGCCTTCCTTAGAAGGATCATCACATTGAAGTGTTGCACCACAGCTGTAGCATTTTCTGATTTTCTTAATTTGTTCCATTGATTTCTCTCCAATCTTTAAGCAAATGCTTTTTATTTAGTTTTCTTCTTAACGGATTATCGAATAAACGATTGAATCTTGTTGTTGGCTGATCTTCTTCCACTAATTTCTCAGTCAACACACTTCTAATTCCTGCTCCATTAGCGCAGCTAATGTCGGTGACAATCTGATCACCAATTAAGATAACCTCATGTCTGTAGATTTTTAATCCTTTAAGCTTTCTAAGTAACTTCTTAGAAAAAGGTTTTGCAAGTTTTGACATAAATCTAACGCCAAGAGCTCTCGCATATTTTGTGACCCTTTTTCCGGTGTTGTTTGATGTGATAATTAACTCGATTCCTTCCGTTAATAAATCCTCTTTGAGATCTATTACTCTTTTTGAAGGTGTTGCAGTCTTGTAAGAATCAAGAGTATTATCTAGGTCAACCAAGATGAATTTTACACCCAATTCTTTGTAGAATGAAACATCGATTTCAAAAATCGATTGAGCATGTGCGAAAGGAATCAAGCGTTTCCACATAGTCAAAATTATACACTATTTTTAGAAAAATAATACTTTTCTAACAAGTAATATAAATCGCGTATATGAAAAAAGCGCCCAATTTGAGCGCTTTTTTGATGAAATTTTAATTAAGCTTCATCATCGTCATCAAAGATGGAGATCTGGGTGTAACCATTTACTGGTTCATCCTCTTCTTCCTTCTTAGAAGGAACTTGCCCGACAACTTCTTCCTCTTTTACCTTCTCTTCTTCTGGAATTACTCTAGCGTGAGATTCGGTATTTGCGAGGATTCTATCATGGCCTTCAATAAAGGCAATTTCGAGTCTATTTTTCTTACCAATATTTACGGATTCGTGGCAATAGTAATCCATTGGAGTTAAATGATAATCATTAACTTCAATGTCTTGTATTGCTTTCATATTTGTTAAGAAATGGAGCAAATTCTTTTCAAGCGAAGTATCAAGTTTGAATGCATAGACAAGTTTGTGTTCATCAGATTTGAATGTTTTGAAGACCTGGCTTGGCTTACCTAAACGGTTCACTAAATTGGTCTTTTCTGGATCGTAAATTCTGATACAAGCTTTGTCGGTAATTAAGCAAACTTTTCCATCAACCTTATCCGATGGATAAGCAATGATATTAACAATCTCTGCGGAACCAAGTTTTGAAATGCCCTTAACACCACCGCTTCTCATGCCTGCTGCAGGAAGTTCATTTTCATTGTAGAATGTGGCATTTCCGTCGCTTGTGAAGATCATTAAATTACTGTCTCCATCAGTGAATGCAACATCAGCAAGTTCGTCATCAGAAAGTAGTTTCATACAAATAAGTGGTTTTGAATAACGAACAACTGAGAAATCCTGTAAGGATAAACGTTTGATTTGACCACGTTTTGAAATCAAAACAAAGAACAAATCATCTCTAAATTTCTCAATTACGTATGCACGCACAATTTTTTCATTAGGATTTAAATTAATTAAGTAGTTAATGTGGCTGCCTTCTTCTTTCCATTTGCATGATTTAATTTCATACACTGGAATATAGAGGAAGTTTCCTAAATTTGTAAAACAAATTAGGAAGTCGGTAGTCATTGCGCTACCGCTATAAACACAAACATCGCCATCTTTCATACCTGGAAGAGGATTATCACCACTTGATTTGTATGATTTGATGGATGATTGTTTGATGTATCCGTCACGAGTGACTGCAAGCATAACTTCTTCTTTTGCAATGAGGTCACGAACATCGATTTGTTGGTTACCGTCTTTCTCAATAATTTGAGTTTTTCTTTCATAACCATAAGCATTAGAAATCTTTCTCAAATCAGAGACCAAAAGTCTGTTAAGTTTGCTTCTATCTTCAAGGATTCCGTTTAAGAATTCGATGTTAGCTTCTAAGTCTCTCTTTTCGTTCTCTAATATAGTAATATCAGTGTTAGACAACTTATAAAGTTGTAACATAACGATAGCTTCACTTTGTGCATCGTTAAATCCGAACTTATTTTGGATGTTAATTTTGGCGTCTTGTTTATCTTTTGAAGCTCGAATTGTGTCCACAACTTGATCCAAAATTGAGATAGCTTTTATTAAGCCATTTACGATGTCCAAACGTGATTTTGATTTGTTCAAATCGTGGGTTGAACGACGTGTAATAACATCAACTTGGTGATCGATGTAGCAATCAACAAAATCAAGTAAGTTCATGGTCTTTGGTGAGCCATTTACAATGGCCACCATGTTTGCAGAATATGAAGCTTTAAGACCTGATTTTGTCATCAAATATTTGTAAATAACATCAATTTTTGCTTCTTTTTTAACTTCAATTACGATTCTAATGCCGTTTCTATCAGATTCATCACGAACTTCTGCAATACCTGGTAAGACATTATTATGTCTTAACATATCAATTTCGTGAACTAAATCGATCTTAATTGCTTTAAATGGAATTTCAGTAACAATAATTGCTTTTTCTTTTGGTGTATCAACAATTTCAGCTTTAGCTGCTATCTCAATTCTTCCACGTCCTTGAGTGTACATTTCAGTAAGTCCGTTTGAAGAATAGATAATTCCACCGCCTGGGAAATCTGGGCCTTTGATGAATTGCATTAAATCTAGAGGTTCAACTCTTTGGTGATTGATACGATAAATAATTGCATCAATAACCTCTTTAAGGTTATGTGTTGGAATATCAGTTGCCATACCAACAGCAATACCTTCGGTACCGTTAACAAGTAAGTTAGGAAATCTTGATGGTAAAACTACTGGTTCAAAGTCTTTATCATCGAATGTCAAAGCCATATCAACTGTGTCCTTATCGATATCGCGAATCATTTCTTCAGCAATTTGTGAAAGTCTTGATTCTGTGTAACGATAAGCAGCTGGACCATCACCATCTATAGAACCATTATTTCCCTGAAAGGAAATAAGAGGATTATTATTTTTCCAATCTTGAGACATTCTTACGAGTGCTTCATAGATTGAAGAGTCACCATGAGGGTGATAATCGCCCATAACTTTACCAACTGTATGAGCACATTTTACTGTTGGACGTGAGAAAATGTTGCCAGCTTTATACATGGCAAAAATGATACGTCTTTGAACTGGTTTTAATCCGTCACGAGCATCTGGAATTGCACGATCTTGAATGACATATTTTGCGTAAGTTGCAAAGCGGTCACCCATGATTTCTTCAAGAGTTTCGCTATGGATGTTTTCGACGATTTCTTCTTCAACAATTTGATTAGATTTTCTTGCCATATTACTTCACCTCGTCTATAAATGAATCGACCTCGTTGAAGTTGATATTTTCTTCAATCCAACTGCGTCTTTGTGATGGGTCATTACCCATAAGGGTAATAAGTCTTTGTTCAGCGAGTACTGAGTCTTCAATTGTGACCTTCAAAAGTTGTCTTGTTTTTGGGTCCATTGTGGACTCTTTTAATTGATCATCATTCATCTCGCCGAGACCCTTATATCTGTTAACTCTTGGGGTTCCGCCAAGCTCTTTTTTAGCTTCTGCAAGGCCTTCATCATCCCAAGCATATTTGTAAATTTCTTTACCCTTAACTTCTCTACTTGCACGGTATAAAGGAGGTAAGGCAACAAACACTTTTCCCTTGAGAATTAATGGTCTCATAAAGTTGTAGAAAAATGTTATAAGCAAGGTTTGAATGTGTGCTCCATCTGTATCAGCATCTGTCATGAAAATGATCTTTCCATAGTGTGAATTATCTGGATTACAATTTTCCAAAACACCACATCCAATGGTGTTTATGAGTGTTGCACATTCTTCGTTTTTAAGAACTTTGTCTAAACTTAAGCCAAAAGTGTTAAGTGGTTTACCACGAAGTGGTAAGATTGCTTGATGCATTCTATCACGTGACTTTTTGGCTGTTCCACCAGCAGAATCGCCTTCAACAATGAAAAGTTCATTTTTGTCATAATCTTTACTTGCTGCTGGAGTTAATTTATCGGACAAAACAATGTCTTGTTTTACTGTCTTTTTACTACGTGCTTCATCTCTTGCCTTTCTAGCTGCAACACGAGCAGCCATAGAATCTTGACATTTCTTGATTAAATTAACTGCAAACTCTTTATGTTCAGCAAGATAATAACTAAAGTTATTATAAATGAAGTTAGAAATGATTGGTAAAGCTTCTGGAGTGCCTAATTTTTGCTTAGTTTGTCCTTCATATTCGAGCTTTTCCTCAGGTATTTTTAACGAAATAATTGCAGTTAAACCTTCACGAATATCGTTGCCTTCAAGTTTTTGCTTATTTCTAAGCAATCCGTTTTCTTCGGCATAATCATTAACTGCTTTTGTTAAACCTTGACGGAATCCTTGTTCATGGGTTCCACCATCTCTAGTTCTAACATTGTTTGCATATGAATAAATATTTTCAGAATAATCTTCATAAGCATATTGCATTGCTATATCTATAGATATAGAATCGTCCATTCCTTCGAATGCAACGATCTCACCGAGAACCTTTTTGTTTGTTTCAAGTGAACCTATATACTCCTTAATACCTTCGTTATAACAAAACTCGACTTTTTCTCCTGTTCTTTCGTCAGAGAGTACGAATTTTACACCTTTTAAAAGAAAGGCACTTTCTTGAATATGGTTTGCAATAATGTCGTATTTGAAATCAACAGTTGAGAAGATTCTTGGATCTGGTTTAAAACGGACAAGTGTGCCCTTTTTCTTGGTATTACCAAGAACCTCGATTGGGGTAACAAGTTTTCCACCATCTTCAAAACGGATGTGATGAATTTTTCCGCCTTTGAAAACAGTAACATCGCAATATTCAGACAAGGCATTTGTGACCGCAGAACCAACGCCATGTAAGCCAGCACTTGATGTGTAAGCCTTATTTGAAAACTTACCACCTGAGTGTAATGTTGTGAAGATTAATTGGACTGCTGGCATGCCAGTCTGTTGATGTATATCAACAGGAATTCCTCTTCCTTCATCTTCAACGCCTAAAGAACCATCTTTGAAAATGGTGATTTTGATTGTGTTTCCGTATCCACTTAAAGCTTCATCGACAGCGTTATCGACGATTTCCCAAACAAGGTGATGGACACCTGTTAAGTTAGTAGAACCGATGTACATTGCAGGACGTTTTCTGACACCAGCAAGGCCTTCTAAAAGGTCAATATCTTTTGCGGAATAGTCTGATTTTGCGATATTATTTGCCATTTTTCTTATTACCTTTCTCAATTTCTAAAAATTGATTATAACAAAATAAAGGTTGAAAACATAAGCACTTTTTTCTATCATAAATGAGGATTTTGGAGGATTTAAAATGGATATTATTTTATATAATATAATCGCAATTTTATTGTCGTTAATTTTTGGATATTTTTTCGGTTCAATACCTACTGGAGTCATACTTTGTAGACTCTTTTATGGTAAAGATCCACGTGATTTTGGGTCGAAAAATTCAGGCGGAACCAATGTCGGACGTGTTTTTGGCATGAAAATTGGTGCTGCAACCATAATTTTGGATGCTTTTAAGACCATTTTTCCGATGATTATTGTGTATATTATCCTTAAATTTGCTAATTTGAATGGCATTTTCTTCAATAATTTTGGCGAAAATCTCTTCCATAACGGTCTAACAATGTTAATTGTTGCTCCACTAGGAGCAACCCTTGGACACTGCTGGCCAATATTTGCTCAATTCAAAGGCGGAAAAGCTGTTGCAAGTTTTGCCGGTTTTGCTATTGCTACATGCTGGTTAACATTTGGACTAAGCTTAATTGCCTTCCTTATTACCCTCAAAATTTCAAAACATGTTTCGCTTTCTTCAATTATCGGATCTGTTGTTGCCATGCTTGGAGCCTGGATCTTGTTTGTCATTTCAGTTTTTGCTCCAAATTTGAACACCAATTTTGCCTTCTGGGGATTCGGAATTGAACCATTTTGGGTCGTTGCAAGTCTCGAGTTTGCAATCGCCTCAACCTTGATTGCTGTCATTCTTGTGATCAGACACATTTCGAATATAAAAAGACTCGCGTCGCACACCGAATCAAAAATCAAATGGATGAAGTGATTTTCCATATTTTTTAGTAGATATTTAGTAGTTTTTTAAACTGTGAATTAACAAAGAACTCCATTGTGGAAACTGCAAAAAGTTTCGATGAAATGGAGTTTTTTAATTGACGATTTTTAAAATGAGTGTTCTCCACTACTACTGCAGACCACTTCAATTTATATGGTATAAAAAAACAGGCCGTTTTAGCCACGAAAAAAGCACCTCCAGGGAGATGCTTCATCGATACTGATTTCGAGCCTATTTGCTGTTTTTCATTTGGTTCATAACAGCACGGATTTGAGCCTCACTTGGCTTACGACCCATCTGCATGAACATAGCACGAATCATGTTTTCGTTGATTGGTGGATTTTTTGCGAGTTCACGTTTGAAGAACCAACGAGAAAGGAAGAATCCAACAATTAAACCAACAATGAATAAGCCAATAATTAAGCCCACTGCTACACCTGTTTCCATCATAATATGCCTCCTATGCGCGTCCAGCGTATTCGCCGGTGTCTGTTTTAATCATAATTTTTTCGCCTTCGTTAATAAACATAGGTACTCTAAGTTTATAACCTGTTTCAAGAACACAGTTCTTTAAGGCTTTATTAATTGTATCACCACGAACTGATAATTCACATTCAGTTACTGTAAGTGCTACAGCTGGTGGTAATGCAATACCGAGGATTTCCTCTTCATAGAAGAGGATGTCAATCTCAACATTTGATGTAAGGAAGTTTAATTCCCACTCTAATTTAGACTTTGCAATCTCAATTTGATCAAATGTTTCGTTGTTCATGAAGACTAAAGTATCTCCAGAATCATATAAATATGCCATTTTCTTCTTGTTTAATTGAACTCTTTCGACGTCATAGCCAGAATTACGTGCTAAATCAGTAATTGCGCCTGTACGCATGTTTTTAGCTTTAACTTTGGCAACCATCTTTCTCATAGCGGTCTTATTTAGTAAGATGTCCACCGCTAAATAAAGATTTCCTTCATCTAAGAAGTAATAGCCTGGTCTTAATTCAGTAACGTTCATGCTAATCCTCCTAAATCATTTAGATTATATCTAAAAACTAGATATTATTCAAATAACTGTTATATTTCTTCTCTCTATCTAAGTCTGTTAAAGCACCGTGTCCTGGATAAACTTTAATTCCATCAGGAAGATCTTTAAGCTTCTTTAGAGAAGATGCAACAGTTCTTTGAGAACCTGTCGGTAAATCTGTACGACCTATGGTCGTAAAGAATAATGTATCTCCAGTGAAAATAATCTTTTCACTTTCGATATAGTAACAGCAACTTCCTTTCGTATGAAATGGAGTTGCAATTACTTTAATGTCGAATCCGGCGACATTTACAATGTCACCGTCATCCAAAAGTTTTACCTTTTTAGGCATGAAAGAGAGTGGAACTATATCAGATTCACCCCAATGTACATCAGTAAGATTTAAACTTGGATCTGTAAGAAAGTCTATTTCATCCCTTAAAATGTAAACTTTTGCGTGTTTATAGATGTCTAAGACATCTTGCAAAGCATAAATATGGTCATAATGACCATGTGTTATAAAGATTGCTTTAATATCTTTATTTAATTTTTTGATATGGTCGATAAGTCCATTGTTATTTGAATAACCTGGATCGACTAAAAAAGCTTCATCATGTTCGTTATACATGACGTAGCAATTACAAGCTACTCTTGAGTAATAAATATCGACCATAATCAAAAAAATAAGGATGCAATCCTTACTTTTTCTCCTTGTGCACTGTGTGCTTTTTGCATTTCCAGCAGTATTTTTTGGTTTCTAATCTGTCCGGATGCTCTTTTTTATTTTTGTTTGTGATGTAGTTTTCTTCACCACAGACTGTGCACTTAAGTGTAATATTATCTCTTGGCATAGGTTTATCTCCTTTGCAATTTGCGTAGAAATAATAGCACAAAGAATAAAATATATCTACAAGATATTTAATCTTTGTTATAATCTTTGTATGAAATCTATGCCAAGAGTTAATACTAAAAGCATTAAAATCGGTAATATTACCATTGGTGGATCAAACAAAGTTTTGATTCAATCCATGTGTAATATTAAAACAAGTAACGTTGATGAAGTTGTTAAACAAATCAACGAATGCAACTTATTAGGTGCAGATTTAATGCGTGTATCAGTTTTAGACATAGATGACGCTAAAGCAATTAAGGAAATTGTTAAACAAATTTCCGTTCCACTTATCGCCGATATTCACTTCGACTACAGACTTGCAATCGAATCCATAAATTCAGGCGTAAACGCAGTTAGATTAAATCCAGGAAATATCGGAAGCCCAGACAACGTCAAAAAAGTTGTTGATCTGTGCAAAGAAAAACACATTCCAATTAGAATTGGAGTTAATTCTGGTTCTATCGATAAAGAAGTCAATAACGACACTTCTATTGTTAAGGCTAAGGAATTAGTCGAATCTGCTGCAAAGACAGTTAAAATGCTCGAAAAAATGGGATTTTATGACATAGTCATATCTCTTAAAGGTTCACATGTCTTAGAAACTGTCGAAGCTTACAGACTTGCGTCCAAAAAATTCAAATATCCACTTCATTTAGGAATCACTGAAGCTGGTCCAAAAGATATTGGAATGATTAGATCCACCGCTGGACTTGCCCCAATCTTACTTGAAGGTATTGGTGATACAATCAGAATTTCACTTTCCGATGAACCACAAGAAGAAATTAGAGCTTGTAGAAGACTTCTTAAAGATTTAGAAATTAGAAATGATTATCCTACTTTAATTTCTTGTCCAACATGTGGAAGAACTCAAGTTAACTTAGTTCCACTTGCAAAGCAAGTGTTAAAATTCCTTGAAGATAACAAAATCAACAAAACAGTTGCTGTTATGGGTTGTATTGTTAATGGCCCTGGCGAAGCTAAACGCGCAGACATTGGATGCGCAGGCGGCAAGGGTCAATGGGTTATCTTCAAAAAAGAAGAAATTATTAAAACAGTTCCTGAAGATAAAATCTTCGAAGAACTGTGTAACGAAATCAAAAAGTTATAAAAAAAAGAGAGATAATTCTCTCTTTTATTTTCTCCAGTCATTGAACTTGCCAGCTTTGAACATGGCAATTTCTTCTTTATATGGAGCTTGATCATTAACATATGGAGTTTCAAGAATTTTTGGCACACCTGTAATTCTTGGATTATGAACCACTGCATTCAAAGCATCAAACCCAATAAATCCATAACCGATGTTTTCGTGTCTATCTTTGTGAGCTCCAACATCATTCTTTGAGTCATTAACATGGATGACATAAAGTTTATCTAAACCAACAGTTCTATCAACGTTGTCTAAGATGTCATCAAAGTTATGAATATCGTAGTTATTGTCACTAATGTGACAAGTATCAAGACAAATTCCAACTCTTTCTGGGTGTTTTACCTTAGAAATAATCTCAGCCATTTGTTCGAAACTTGTGCCCATTTCAGAACCTTTTCCAGCCATTGTTTCAAGTGCAATTCTGACATCAGTTCCGTCTTTATCAAGGACTTCATCAAGTGCTTTTACAATTGAATCAATTCCGTTTTCAACGCCCGTGTTTACATGGCTGCCTGGATGTAAAACTAACGTTTTGCAACCAAATGCTGCTGTTCTCTTAACTTCGTTAAGAAGAACTGATTTTGCCATTCCATAATTAACATCATTTAATTGATTTGCAATGTTAATAATGTATGGAGCATGAACAATAATTTTATCTTCATTAAAGCCATTTGCTCTTAAAAGAGCACGGCCTTCTTCAATCATAAGTTTTTCAAGTGGAAGTCTAAATGAATTTTGTGGAGCGCCTGTATAAAACATTAAAGTATTTGCTCCATAAGAGATAGCTTCTTCAACTGAACCTAAATAATATTTAGGTGAGGACATTGAAACATGTGATCCAATATAAAGTTCTTTATCCATTTTGATTCTCCCTCTTGTAACGTTCAACTCGTTGACGTCTAATGTCTTTACGAATTATCTCACGTCTATGTTTTTGCTTTGCTTTTGCAATAGCTTCTTTTTGTTTTTTCTTGTAGCCAGGTTTGACCTTTTTATTACGTCCACCTTGAGCTTTAATTTTGCTGATTTCTTTTTGAAGTTCCTCATCAACTTTTCTCTTATTTGGATGAGTTTTTTCAATTGGATGTCCCACCACTAATTCATTATCTTTAAGTATAAAATACTTAAATGGAACACCATTTTTAACTAATGCGAGTGGTTTTGCAGTCTTATCATTGTTATAGAATGTGTAACAATTTCCGGACTTATTAAAACGTCCAGTTCTACCTGCTCTGTGATAATAAAATTCAAGATTGTTCGGGAGATCAACGTTAATGACATCTGTTACATCTGGAATGTCGAGACCGCGTGCTGCCATATCAGAACAAACCAAGATATAAATTTCATCATTTTTGATTTGTCTTAAGACAGATTTTCTTTCTCTAGCATTTAAATCACCAGTCAATAAACCAGCTTTATATTTCTTTGCTCTAAGAGCAGCATAAATTTCATTTGCAGTTTCTTTTTTAGATGCGAAAACAAGTAAAAGATAAGGATTAATAATATCAATCATGTTTTCTAATGATGTGATAACATCATTGTGTCTAATATCAACCAAATAATGAGTCACTTTTGAAGCAGTCATTGTTTCTTCGTTAATAACTGGTACATTTGGTCCAATGTACTTTTCAAGTTCGTGTGCTAAATTGCTTTCAAGAGTTGCTGAATAGACCAAAAATCTTGGCTTATTGGTTTTATCAACGACTTTGTCGATTTCTCCGAAGAAGCCTTCTCTTAAAAGCATATCAGCTTCATCTAATACAATAGTGTTAACAAATCTAAGTGATAAATTTTTACCTAAAATATCTGCAAGTCTACCAGGAGTTCCGATGATAATATGTGGAGGAACAGACAAGCCTTTTTCAGTTTCTTCTCTTTCTACTCCGGACTTGAATAATCTAATTTTTAAACCTGGGAATTCTTGCATAAATGGAGCTGCAAAATCATAGATTTGTTTTGCGAGTTCTCTTGTAGGTGCAATGATAATTGATTGAACATTTTGATTTTTTAAATCAATTTGGTCAATAATTGGAATTAAAAAGCATAAAGTTTTACCGGTTCCTGTAGCACTTTGAACCATTAAAGTTTCGCCTTTAAGTGCTTTTGGAATTGCTCTTAGTTGAATCTCTGAAGGCTCGCTAAAACCTTGTCTATTTAGAGACTTGATCATTGATTCAGATAAGTTAATTGCTTTAAACGACATAATTTTTCCCGCGCTTTATTATACACGTAAAATTATAAATGTGCTATTATAGAAACCATGAAAGTCACTGTTTTAGAACCATATGGTTATTGTGCAGGTGTTGATCTTGCCATTAATCTAGCAATTAAAACAAAAGAAGAAAACACCTCAAAGAACGTTGTTGTTTTAGGAATGCTTGTTCATAACCAAGACTCACTTAAAACTCTTGAAAAACACGGTATAAAGACCATTTTTAAAGAAAATTCGTCTTTAGACGAACTTGTTAATGAAATTAAAGAACCTTCTGTTGTTATTTTGTCAGCTCATGGGCACTCAAAAGCTATTGAAAATAAGCTTATAAAAAATGGCCATCAAATCGTAGATGCAACCTGTCCATTTGTTAAAAAATCAATGAAAGAAATTTCTAGTGAACTCTCTAACAATAATTCTGTTTTCTACATTGGCGTTAAAAATCACCCTGAAGCAAATGCTGCTCTTTCGTTAGGAGAAAAAGTTTATTTAATTGATTTTAAAAATCCAATTGTTCCAATAATTAATTCTGTTTCACCTTTGGTGATTTGCCAAACAACACTTTCAGAATCTGAAATCAGCGGAGCAATTTCACTTATTAAAAACAAATATAAAAATGCTAAATTTGTAAAAGGAATTTGTAATGCTTCAACATTAAGACAAACTGCAATTTTATCTTTGGATAACACTGTTGATATGATTTATGTTGTTGGAGGAGCTAACTCAAACAACTCAAAAACCTTATTTAATTTAGCAAAATCTCACTACCCAAATATCAAGGTAGAATTAATTCAAAACGCTGATGATATAAAAGAAAAAGACCTTATAGGTCTTTCTCATATTGCTATTTCTTCTGGAGCATCAACTCCAAAGGAAGTAATTGAACAAATTAAGGATAAGTTACTTAATTAATTCTGGAAGTTCTTCATGATCGATAATTTCTACTTTCAAAGTTGGATCGATACGTTGAAGAATTTTTTTCATAGTTGGCATGAATATTCTTTCAATTTCATGTGAACAATCTAAGAAATTATAGTGGTTGGAAATTACATCTCTTCTTGCGTGATGTGGAATGTCTCCAGAAATATAAATGTCGTAGCCTTCTTTTTGAGCAAGTGGGAATTCTCTAGAACCGCCACCACCAATGATTGCTACACTCTTAATTGTCTTTACGCCTGCAGAAATCAAGTGGGAATAGCTTATTCCTAAACATTTATTTGCATAAAATGCAAACTCATGGATTTCCATTGGTTCTCTTAACTCTCCACCACGTGCCATTGCGCATTTTTCAAGTGGACGAATATTCTTAAGTTTTAAGGCGTTTGCTAGTGCATCATTCATTCCACCTTTTCCTGTATCAAAGTTTGTGTGCATTGAGTAAACTGGAACGCCCATTTTATCAATTTCTTCACATACATAACGCTTTGCATCGTTGTGCATTAAGACTTTCTTTCTTGGGCCATAAATAAAAGGATGGTGAGTTAAAATAACATCAGGTTTTTTATCCATTTTCTTAACTAAGTTAAGAACTGTTTCATCAAAATCCAGACAAAGTAAAATTGATTTAATGTCATTTGGAAGTCTTCCAGTCATTAAACCGACTCTATCTCCGCGGCTTTTAATTGTCTTTGGAAATTGTTTAGATAATTCTCTAAAAAGTTTAATTTTGTCCATAAGATTCGAATCTCCTTAGTTCATCGCAAACTTCATTATATCTTTCAGATTCCGTTTTAACTTTTGATAGTATTTTAATCAAAGTTTTGTATTTTCCAATCATGTACTTTTTATAGTCACCAAAAAGTGGATCTAAATAAAGTTTATAACCGAAATCAATTTCATCTTTGCTAAATTGCTTTTCTAAAGTATTTCTTTTAAAAGAAATAATAATGTAATAAACACCAAATTCATAAACGATTTCTTCGTAGTCAATCGCGAAACCTAATTCAATAAGTTTGGCACGAACTTTTGGAATAAATGAGTGTGCATCAACAATAATTTGATTAACTTTTTTAAGCTTTCTTACATCTTTCGTAAGAATGTTAATAATGTTGTCTCCACCCATCCCTGCAAGAACAACTGTATCGTATTCAGAAGTAACTTTGTTCATTCCGTCACTATGTGAAATATTTACATTCTTCAAACAACCTGCATTATCATACAAAGCTGTTAAAGGACCTACTTTGTTTTCGATTGCTAAAACATGGTAGTCTTTTAAATGAAGAGCAATATATTGCTCTAAAAGACCATGATCAGCACCAATATCTGCAATGTAGGCACCCTCAGGTATAAGATTTCCAATTACTTGTAATCGTTTTGGAATTTGCATTAGTTTTTAATTTCTCTATAGTCACCTAAACGAGAAACACGTTTACGTGATCTAAGTTTTTTGATTGCTTTTGCTTCAATTTGACGAATACGTTCACGAGTAACGCCAAATTCTTTACCAACTTCTTCGAGTGTTCTTGGATGGTTATCAAGTAAACCGTAACGGAGTTCAAGAACTCTTGCTTCACGGTCTGTTAATTCTTTCATAACATCGTAAAGTTCATCTTTAAGAAGTGATTTTGTTGTGTATTCACTTGGCGATTCAACTTCCTTGTCTTCAAGGAAATCTCCTAAGTGTGAATCGTCTTCTTCACCAATAGGAGTCTCTAAAGAGACTGGTTCTTGGTTAATACGTTGAATTTCTCTAATACGAGCAGCACTTAAAGAGCCTTCTAACTTATCAGAAATTTCTTCTGCAGTTGGATCTCTTCCTAACTCTTGAACGAGTTGACGTTGTGCTCTAGTGATTTTATTAATTGTTTCAACCATGTGAACTGGAATACGGATTGTACGAGCTTGGTCTGCAATAGCACGTGTGATTGCTTGTCTAATCCACCATGTTGCATAAGTTGAAAACTTAAATCCTTTTGTATAGTCGAATTTTTCGACAGCTTTGATTAAGCCCATGTTGCCTTCTTGAATTAAATCGAGGAATGGCATACCGCGGCCTGCATAACGTTTTGCAATTGAAATAACTAAACGTAAGTTTGCGTTAATTAAATCTTGTTTTGCATCTTCATCGCCAGCGACAATTCTCTTTGCAAGTTCAATTTCTTGTTGAGCATTCAAAAGAGGGACTTTTCCGATTTCTTTAAGATAAATCTTAACTGAGTCGTTAACTTTAACATCACCAACTACTAATTTTGAAATATCTTGAAGTTCTTTTTCGTCTGGAACATCGTCTTCATCAAGATCCATAGCCGCTTCGTCTTCGTCGAATTCAAGTTCTTCTAAACCTTCTTCATCGGAGTCTGAAATAACGTTAATTTTATTGGATCTAAAGTATTCAATGAGGCCTGCAACATCATCATCAGATAAATCTAAAAATGAAACTGCTTCATCAATTTCAGCTTGTTCGATTTCTCCACCATCTGCTTTAGCCTTTTTAAGCAAACGTTTTTTAATAGAGTCTAAAGACTCAACTGCTTCTTCACCATCAATTTCTTCAATATCATCTTTTGGTTTTGAAACTTTCTTTGTTGGCTTCTTTGCAGCTGGTTTTGCTG
The DNA here is from genome assembly GCA_024408085.1 of Bacilli bacterium. Lineage (GTDB taxonomy): Bacteria > Bacillota_I > Bacilli_A > RFN20 > CAG-826 > Fiminaster. The sequence continues at coordinate 141,474 of JAKSVH010000001.1, forward strand.
CCTTTGCTGCTGGTTTAGCAGGTTTAGCGGCTTTCTTTGCTGCTGATTTTGCTGTTTTAACAGCTTTCTTTGCCTTCTTTTCTACTTCCTTAGCCATTTAATTGTCCTCCTTCAATTCAATGTCTTAATTGCTACTTTTCTTTGCAAGATAATCTGCAATAATTTTTGCTCTTTCTTCGGGCGTTAAACCTTCAAGAGCATCATTAACCTTCTTCTTCTCGTATAAACGAGTTCTTTCTTCATTTATTACTTTAGAAATTTCATCTAAAGAATTTTTTGATAATTTAACTTTGCTATCTTTGCTGGCAATTGCACTGACAGTCGAGATAACTTTTTCTTTATTTTTGACTTCGCTTAATTCCATTTCAGTAATCAACTGACTTGGATCAATTTCGCCATTGTTCTTGACTTGTTCAATCAAGAAGTTTGCGATTAAACGATAAACTTCATCAGTGAAATATTTAATATTTGTTTCATAGAAAGCAATGGCTTCTTTTGATTCAAACATCATATCTAACATCGTTCTTTCAGCGAGAGTTAATCTTCTAATATCTTTAGAAATTGATTTTAAATCATTACCACCGCTGAACTCAGCATTAATATTTATTAATGAATCTTCGGATTTTCTGTTTTTTGACATGAAATCATTTAAGTAATTAATAATTGCACCGCTTGAAAATCCGGTTGCATCTGCGAGCTTATAAATGTAGTCATCGCGAACAAGTTTTTCTCTAATAGAAGCAATCATAGGCATGAAGTGTTTGATAACTTTCTTCTTGTCTTCGATTGTTCCTAATGGAGATGTATTTTTGTAATAATTTAATGCGAATTGGAACGGATCCACTAAAGTATTAACAAATTTTTGAAGTGTTTCTTCACCGTCTTGTTTTAAAATTTCATCAGGATCACGAATTTCTCCTGGAAGTGAAACTAAACGGTATGGAAGATGAGCTTCATCAAGTTGAGACATGAGTTTCATCATTGCGCTTTGTCCTGGTTTATCGCCATCAAGACAAACTCTAACTTCAACTCCAAGTCTTCTAATTAATTCAATATGTTGTTTTGTAAGTTTTGTAGACATTAATGCAACACAAGATGTAATTCCAATAGAATCGAGGGCGAAAACGTCCATAAAACCTTCAACTACATAAATGTAGCCATCGTGTTTTGCTGTTTGCTTTGCTTGCCAGTAGTTATATAAAATGTTACCTTTGGTAAAAATAACAGTTTCTGGTGAATTTACATATTTTGGTGCGTCTGGATCTTCTACAATTTTACGAGCTGAGAAACCACAAACTTGCCCATTTGCATCTTTAATTGGGAAGATTAATCTTCCTTGGTTGTTATCACACATTCCTGAGGTTTGTGCTAAAGCAATACCGGTGTTCTCAATGTTTTTTAATGAGAATCCTTTTGCCTTCAAATATTCAATGGTCATTTTTCCATCTTTAAGTGCGTAGCCTAAACCAAATTTCTTTGCTTGAGCATCAGAAAGATGACGTTTTGCGAGATAATCTCTTGCGACTTGTCCTTCTTCTGTTGCTAAAGCATAAACGTAATATTTTTGGAGTTCGTTAATACAGTTATAAACTGGAATTAAGTTTTCATCAACCTTAGGTTGATATGATTGTTTGTGAAGTCTTGGATCATCAAATCCAATGATGTCACAAACTTTCAAAACTGCATCGTTAAAACTGCATTTTTCATATTCTTTAACAAACTCAATTACGTCACCACCAGTTTGGCAAACGAAACAATGGAAAGTTTGTTTTTCTTTATTAATTTGCATTGATGGATCATGGTCATCATGAAATGGGCAAACGGCTACGTAGCCTTTGCCTTTCTTTTGAACGCTTGGAAGGTAAAACGAAATAACGTCGACGATGTCAGCGCGTTGTTTTATTTCCTTAATTAAATCTGCATCAAATGCCATATAACAAAGTTATTCCTCTAATTGTTTTTCTAAATAAGCACGAACTTCACTGATTGGAAGTCTAATTTGTTCCATTGTGTCTCTGTTACGAATTGTGACACTCTTGTCATTTGGAGTATCAAAGTCAACTGTAATACAGAATGGAGTTCCGATAGCATCTTGTCTACGATATCTCTTACCAATTGAAGCAGTTTCATCGTAGGAAACACTAAAGTGTTTTACTAAGTCGAGTTGTAACTCTCTTGCAAATTCTCTTTGCTCTTTAGAGAGTGGCAAAACTGTTGCTAAATATGGAGCAAGTTTTGGAGCAAAATGCATTACAATTCTGCTATCGTTTTCTAATTGTTCAACATCGTATGCTTCGCATGCAACCATTAAGAAGATACGATCAACACCCATAGATGGTTCGATACAGTATGGGATGTATTTTTCGTTTGTTTCTGGATCAAGGTATTCTAGTGATTGTTTTGAAGCATCCATATGACGTTTAAGGTCATAATCAGTTCTATCTGCAACACCTAAAATTTCACCCCATCCAATTCCTGGGAATAAGTATTCAACGTCACATGTTCCCTTGGAATAGAATGCTAATTCTTCTGGTTCGTGGTCTCTGTAACGTAAATTCTTTTCGCCAATTCCGAGTGATTCAAGGAATTTTAAGCTGTAATCTTTCCAGTATTTGAACCATTCAAGGTCTGTTCCTGGTTTACAGAAGAATTCACATTCCATTTGTTCGAATTCACGAACACGGAAAATAAAATTACCTGGAGTAATTTCATTACGGAAGGATTTTCCGATAGCACAAATACCAAAAGGTATTTTCTTTCTGCTTGAACGTTGAACGTTCTTGAAGTTAACGAACATGCCTTGGGCTGTTTCTGGACGTAAGTAAACTAAAGATTCACTTGCTTCAGTAACACCAATGTGTGTTCTAAACATCATGTTAAATTGTCTAATGTCTGTGAAGTCTGATTTGCCGCAAACTGGACATTTAACTTTGTTATCTCTAATAAATTCCATCATTTGTTCTTGGGTCATACCATGAACATCAACGTCTGGAAATTGTTCTTCAATTAAGTTATCAGCTCTATGTCTTGCGTGGCATGACTTACAGTCAATTAATGGATCCGAGAAGGTTGCAACGTGTCCTGTTGCCTTCCAAACTCCTGGATTCATTAAAATTGCAGCATCAATACCGACATTTGTTGGAGATTCTTGAACGAATTTTTTCCAATAAGCTTTCTTAATGTTGTTTTTTAATTCAACACCTAATGGACCGTAGTCCCATGAGTTAGATAAGCCACCGTAAATTTCTGAATTTGGGTAAACAAATCCACTTGTGATTAAGTGATTCACTATTTCATCAAATTTCTTTTCCATATATTATGAACCTCATTTAAAAATGAATGCGATAAATATCTCTCATTTTAATACATTTGTCAACCTATTTTAAGTGAACTTTTTAAATTTGACTTAACAAAGTTAAAGATTTAAACCTAATTTGAGATGTCCAATCAAGGAAATCTGCAAGTTCAAAAATGAGTTCTTTGCATTCATCTTTACCAAAGGTAACCTTTTCAATTAAGTCGTGGTCAACTCTAGTAATATAACGAATCATTTTCATTTTTCTGACTGATGATTTTGTGTGTTTAGATTCATCAAAACAATTTTCACAAATAAAACCACCATCTTTATAAGATAGAGACACTATTCCGTGTGGATTGCCGCATTTTACGCATTCATGGATAGTTAATCCATAGCCTGCTGTTTCAATAACGTGAGCAAAATAAATTGCAAGCACAGTCCATGGAGAAAAGTCTCTATTTAATGACTCTAGAGATTTCTCTAATAAGTGGTAAGTTCTACCTGCATCTTTTGAGTCAAGTAAAGTATTTGTGAGTTCAGAGATAAAATCTAATATTGCAAGCTTTTCTAAGTTTGAATTTATGTTTGGATAAGATTCAATAATTTCGCCCACTCTAAGCCAGTCTCCATCTTGTCCGTGAAAGACTTGAAATCTTGATTTTGTGAACAAGTTCACACTTGGAGCATTTTTTGAAGTCATTTTTAAAACACCTTTAGCCAAAAAAGTTCTAATTCTGTCTTTGGTTAAAACTGTAATCATGGCCGCACCTTCTTTATAAGTTGTGCGTCGAATGACAATGCCTTCAAATTCCATTTATTTGTAGCCTAATTCTTTTAAAATTCTTGGGTTGTTAAGCCAGTCTTCTTTGACTGACACAAATAACTCAAGGAAAATTCTTTTATTGTAGTATTCTTCAAGATCAGTTCTGGCTTTCATACCAATTGCTTTGATACGTTTACCGCCTTTACCAATAACAATACCTTTATGCGACTCTTTATCTACGATAATTGTGGCACGAATGTACACTGCTTCGCTCTTTGATTTTATTTCGTCAACACGAACAGCTAAATCATGTGGAACTTCTTCCTTGAGGAGTTTTAATAACTTCTCTCGGATAACTTCACTAATCATAAATGAAGAATCTTTGTCTGTTACCTGATCTTCTGCAAAGTATCTTGGTCCTTCTTGAATGACTCCCTTAACTTTGTTAAGAAGAGTGTCAATTCCGAAGTTTTCAATTGCTGAAGCTTCAATAAGTTCAGCATTTGGATAAGCTTCTTGATATTTTGCTTTGATAGCTTGAACTTCATTAATTCTCAACAAATCAATTTTATTGATTACAATAAATAATGGGATGTCTTTTGGAAGAGATTCATTAATGAATTCATCTCCAGCATCAAATTTTCTAGAGGCATCCACCACTAAAATATTTGCATCAACATCTTTTGCACTATCAAGAGCTTCTTTATTCATAAAGTTGCCAAGTTCATGGTTTGCTTTATGAATTCCTGGAGTATCAATAAAAATAATTTGATATTCTCCATCATCGTAAATTCCTTTAATGGAATTACGTGTTGTTTGAGCCTTTTCAGTGACAATTGAAAGCTTACGCTCTAAAAGAGCGTTTATGATTGTAGACTTTCCTGCGTTTGGTCTACCAACAATTGACACGAATCCGCTTTTCATTATTTTAAATCGTCTGCTGAGAATGCAAATGGAAGAAGCTCAACAATGTTGGTTTCTTGAACTGCACCCTTTAAGTTTGCCATATAAATAGGAGCGTCTTTTGGGAAAAGTTCGCTAATAACTTGTCTACATGCACCGCATGGTGAACATGGTTCATCGGTATCAGCAATAAGTGCTAATGCCACCATATCTTCTTTCTTAACACCATTCATCTTTGCATTGTAAAGCGCATTTCTTTCAGCACACATACATAGTGGGTATGATGAGTTTTCGACGTTTGCACCAAGATAAACTTTACCATCTTTACAAAGTAAAGCTGCACCAACTGCAAAGTGTGAGTATGGTGAGTAGGAAAGTTTTCTTGCTTCTTTTGCTTTTTCAATAAGTTCTTCTGGTTTCATTATTTGAGTCCTCCCAAAATTTCATCCTGTAATTTAAACATTACAACTTCATCTTCTTTTTCCATATGATCGTAGCCAAGTAAATGAAGCATGCCGTGTGTAAATAAGAATGACATTTCTCTTAAAAGAGAATGTCCGTATTCTTTAGCTTGCTCTTCAGCTTTCTCATAGGAAATGATAATTTGACCCAAGGAAATTGGTCCGCCTTTTAATTCTTTCTCTGATTCTTCATCAAGGAAAGCAAAGCTTATGACATCAGTTGGTCTATCAACATTTCTATATTCACGATTAATTTTGTGAATTTCTTTATTGTTGACGATTGTTACATCAGTCATGTAATCGCCATTCAAATTAAGGTGTTTAAAGATTTTAACGTATAATTCGTTAAAGACTTTTTCATATGAATCGTAATTTTCTGGTCCGTTATTTACAAAGTCTAATACCATAATTCTTGGGAAAGTATTATAACATACTTTAACGGCAATTCATCTATAAATTACACTTATCAAAGAAAACACATTCGGCTTTATACATTTCTTTCCTATTGGAAAGACCACTAATAAGTTGTGAATAAGAATTAAAGCCAACGTAATAGAGTCCAAAGTGAAATATTACGTAATTACAACCGCTCTCGCCTGTTATAAACATCATGGCTAATGCAAAGGCAAAGGCAATCGCAATGTAAATTAATTGCTTGAGTTTGTTTGAAGTAACTGTTTGGTTTGCAAGAACATTTGCTTTATAAGCATACTCAGGACATTGCTCTTTTGTCTCGAAACATTTTTCTTCGTATCTTGCAATCATGTATCGCTTGTCTTCAAACGACTTAGAACACAATAACAATTCTAGAACTTTTAAGAGCACCAAAACGATCAAAACAAACACATTTCTGAAGTCATTTAGGCAAAGTAAAAAAGTTATCATAAAAGCAACCAAAACTGAGCTCAATAAACTGCGTGAATTCGTGAAATAATTTTGCTTAAATCCGATAAACTCTAAATAACTTAGTTTTGTTTGGTTACATCTTCGAGAAAAATATGGGTCAATATATTGATTATCAAAGAAATTAATTTCTTTGTTAATTATAATATTCTCGATAATTTGAGTGACTAAAAATAGTAATAAAAATAGAAGCGAAAATATCGCATTTTGTTCATTGTTTAATAGATAAAAAGTCCCTATCAAAATTACAGCGGAAATTAAGGCTGCAGCAGACTCTAAAATTTTAAGTTTTGTAGGCAAAATTGAACGCTTAATTTTGCTAACTCCACCCATGCAGTCTGTTGCTTCAACTTCGATTACAATTTTGCACCATATTGCAATGAATTCATCTTTCTTAGCCTTAACTAATCCAAATTCTGGATCAAGATAGACAATCTTTTTTGGCGTAACTTTCTTTACCATTACAACGTGATTGTCTCGAATTAGGGTTAATGATGGAGTTTTTATTTTGTCATAATAATCTTCATCACACCCATAAGAAGCAAGCTTAAGGCCATGCATGCCAGCTTCTTTGCAAATGTCATCGACTGTGAATGCTTCTTTTCTTCTAATCTTTTTAACGTAAAGATAAGATTTATTTTTTGTAAGATGTGCCATTAACATCTTCAAACTAGTGAACCCACAATCATGTTCATTGCCTTGAAAAATAAAGTAGTTCATAAAAAAATCCTCCTAATACTTATTTCAGGAAGATTTTACGTTTTGGATGAAAATTTTTTAAAGGGACCCATAGGGTCCCTTATTTTTTTCGAAATTAGTAAGCTTTACGGCGAGCCATCTCGGATTTCATTTTTCTCTTCAATCCTTTTTTGAGATAGAATTCTCTTTTACGTGCTTCAAGAAGAACGCCTGATTTGTTGACTTGTCTTTTAAAGCGACGAAGAGCTTCGTCTAATTGTTCATTTTCGCGAACGACAATTTTTGGCATATTTTTTTCACTTCCTTTCGTACGTAACGGCAGTAATTATATTACTCGCCTTTAACAATTGCAACCCCGCATGATGCGCCAATGCGTGAAGCACCAGCATCAATCATAGATTGCGCTTCTTCTTTTGAGTGGATTCCACCACTTGCTTTGACACCAATATTTGGGCCAACAGCTTTTCTCATTAATTCAACTGCGTGTGTAGTTGCTCCACCTTTTGAGAATCCAGTGGATGTTTTGACATAGTCAGCACCACCACGAACGCAAGCTTTTGAACATTCGACGATTTCATCATCGCTGAGTAAGCATGTTTCAAGAATTACTTTGAGTAAAACTTTTTTGCAAGCCTTCTTAACGAGTCTAACCTCTTTTTCAATGTAATCGTAGTTGTGTTCTTTAGCCATAGAGTCATTTAAGACCATATCGACTTCTGTAGCACCAGCTTTGATTGCAAGTTTTGCTTCGTAAGCTTTGCTTTCTGGTAATGTAGCACCTAATGGGAAACCAACGACTGTACAGACTTTTACATCGCTGCCTTTAAGTTCTTTAGCGGCAACTGGAACAAAGCCTGGGTTAACGCATACGGATGCAAAATGAAATTCTTTTGCTTCTTCACATAATTTAACAATGGCTTCTGTTGAAGCATCTTGTTTGAGAAGAGTGTGATCAATCATCTTTGCGATTTCCATAAGTTTCTCCTTTAATTAAATAGTAAACTATTTATCTTCCTTGTCTGCTTTTTTTGCAACGACACTTTTGCCATTGTAATATCCGCATTGTGGACAAACGTTGTGTGATTTAATCATTGCGCCACAGTTTGGGCATTTGACTAATCCTTTAACAGCTAATTTGAAGTGTGTTCTTCTTAATCTTTTTGCTGTTTTTGATGTTCTTCTTTGTGGGACTGCCATAGAGATTTCCTCCTTGTTTAACGACAAAGATTATACGTTAATAATAATATTAATCAATAAATTTTCATACTATGTACAAAAATTAATTAAATTGTTTCGATTTTATCGCACTTTTATTTTGTGAATTTTTCCAATGTATTCATCAGGTAAATCTGCCTCTAATTTAATATAATTAGATGTAAATCCTGAGAGTAAACCACTGTTTTTATTTCTCTCTTCGAGAATAACTTCTAGTTCTTGGTTTTTGAATTTTTCGATGTATTCTTTTTGAAGTTTATTTGATAACTCTATAAGAGAATTGACTCTTTCGCTCTTAATTTCAGGTCTAACTTGGTCAGGCATTGAGAATGCTTTTGTTCCTTCTCTTGCTGAAAATGGGAACACATGTAATTCAGCAAAGTTAACTTCTTTAATAAAATTATATGTTTCTTCAAACTCTTCTTTTGTTTCACCTGGGAAGCCAACAATTACGTCTGTTGTAATTGCAATATTTGGTCTAACTTCTCTGATCATATTAACTTTGTTAATAAAGTCATTAACATTGTATTTTCTGCACATACGTTTTAACACTGATGGAGAACCACTTTGTAAAGGCATGTGAAGATGATCAGCGATTTGTGGATACTTATTTAATAAAGAAATAAATTTAGCATCAATTTCGCTTTCTTCAATTGACGAAATACGAAGTCGATAAAGACCTGGAATATTACAAATTTCTTCGACCAAGTCGGAGAAAGAGCATTCTTTATTATCTAAACCGTAATGTGCTGTATGAATTCCGGTTAAAACAATTTCTTTAAAGCCATGATTCACTAAAGTTGTGATTTCTTCAATGACTTCTGCTCTTGGTCTAGAACGAGCTACTCCACGAGTGTATGGAATCGTGCAATAAGAACAGAAATTGTTACATCCGTCTTCTACTTTTACATAGGCTCTAGTTGAGTTTGGAATAGCAATTGTTCCGAATGATTCGTATTTAAACTCGCGAGGATTATTCCCAATCGAAATTATTGGTTTCTTTTCTTTTAAGAAAAGCTGTACCATTTCTACAAGTCTATTCCTATTCGATGTTCCAACAATAATGTCTGCACCACATTCCTTTTTTGCGTATTCAGAATTCTTTTGAGTGTAGCAACCCATAACGACAATAATTGCGTCTTTATTGTTGCGTCTTTCTCTACGAATTATTTGTCTAGATTTTTGGTCTGCAACTGCTGTTACTGAGCAAGTATTAATAACGATAATGTCTGGTTTACAATTTTCATCAAATCCATTTTTTAAAAATAGCTCCTTAAGAGCATTTGATTCATAAGAATTAACCTTGCAACCAAGGGAAATAAATTTAAGCATTATTTTCTTTCCAAATGATTTGAGATTACGCATAAAGCGTAAAATGATGCAGTTTCAGCACGTAAAATACGTTTGCCTAAACTGACACGTTTATAACCAGCAGCAACTGCCATATCAACTTCATGTTCGCTGAAACCACCTTCTGGTCCAACAACAATTGCAACTTTTTGTTTATCTTTGATAGATCTAATAATTGAGTTAAATGATTCGGTTGCGCCACTTTCTTCTTCGTAGGCAATCATTTTGACTTGGGCATCAACATCTCCAAGTTGTTTTATATCGATAACGCGATAAAGCATAGGAATCTTAGTTCTCTTGCATTGTTCCGCAGCTTCTTTAAGAATTCGTCTGTATCGCTCTAATTTGAGGTCTTTTTCAGCAGGTTTAATCTTTACAATGGTTCTTTCTGTTTGAAGCAAAACGATTTCGCCAACTCCAAGTTCAGTTGCCTTTTGTAAAACAAAGTCCATCTTTTCACCCTTAATTAACGCTGCAATTAAGATAACGTGATTCTTAAGTTCGTGATTTTCTTTTATTTGTTTAACTACATCAATTTCAATGTGTGGTTTGAGTTGAGAAACTTTGCACAAGAAAACTTTTTCATTTGAGACTACTTCAATTTCATCTCCAACTCTAGCACGCATGACTTTAGTCAAATGAAAAATATCGTCATCTCCAAGTAAAACTTGGTCAGTGATAATTTGTCCAAAATATCTTTGCATTATTTTAAGAATGCTCCAGAACTATCAGTGATGCTGCGAGAAACTAAATAATTAACGCCAACACCAATCATGATAGCTTCCATTACGAAATAGAAAATTAAATAAGCAAATGGACTATGCCAATTTGCGACAAAATAAATTAATGAGCCTAAACCAGCAATTGCAACAAGAGAAATTGCTAAGGCAATAAATCCTTTCTTCTTAAAGCCTAAATAGAAAGAATTTGCTCCGAAAATTCCTAAGAAGATTGCAAGAATTGCTGCAACAACTTTGGAATGGAATTTAATTTGATCAGCGTGTTCAACTTGATCAATAACTTTAGTTATATCTTGAGTTTGTCCGCTGTCGCCTTCAAGAGGTTTTGATCCACCACAGAAAGGACAAACTTCTTTGTCTAATCTTGTAATATCAGCGTGACAGTATTTACATTTAGCCATAATCGCCAGTTATTATATAATAATTCGAACATATACGCAAAAGAAAAAGGTTCCAATTTAATTTGAAACCTTTATTCTGTTTGATTAATAAGCTGTTTTATCAGCAATATTTTTGTATTCTTCGTAGAGTTTTAGGCAAGCTTTGCGGTCGAGTTCAACAACCATCTTTTCGCGTCCACCGTTTTCATTAAACTCATAGAAGACTTTATCACGGAAACCAATGTCTTCTGTGTCAACAATATTACATCCGTAATATACTTTTTCGATATTGGCCCAGAGAATTGCAGCCATACACATTGGGCAAGGCTCGCCTGTTGTGTATAATTCGCATCCGCTTAAATCGAATGTTCCAAGCTTCTTACAAGCTTTGTGAATTGCCATCATTTCACCATGGCAGGTTGGATCGTTATTTTTAACGACTTCATTGTGGCCTTTTCCGATAACTTCGCCATCTTTAACGATAACAGCACCAAATGGTCCGCCGTGTCCATGACGAATGCCCTTGCGAGCTTCGAGAATTGCCATATGCATGTATTTGTTCATAAACTTACCTCGTTTTCTATTTTATCATAGAAAGAATAAAAATTAATTTTTTATTTTAAAAAATGAAAAAAAGACCGATTAGTCGGTCTTATAAATACTATGGTATTTAACGAGTGAAGGCTTTTTTGAATTTTTCGAAGATAGATTCATCTTTTCCTTCGCTCTTTCGATATTCTTCAAGAAGCTTCTTTTGTTCTTTTGTAAGTTTACTTGGAGTTTTGATTTGAATATGAATGTATTGGTCACCAGGAGTTCCCTTACGCATATCTTTAATTCCGCGTCCTTTCAAACGAAGAATTTGATTTGGTTGAGTTCCTGCTGGAATTTCTACTTCACATTCTCCATAAACTGTAGGAACATCGATTTTTCTACCTAAGGTAGCATCGACGAAACTAATTGGAATATCGATGTGAATGTCATTTCCGTCACGTTTGAAGAATGGATGTGGAATTGCAACGATTTCTAAATACAAATCGCCGTTTTCTCCACCATTAATTCCATGCTCACCTTTGCCACGGATTCTGATTTGTTGTCCTTCATTAATGCCTGCTGGAATATTAACTTCCATATCGCGTTTGATATGGTTATAACCTTTTCCGCCACATTTTGGACATTTATCTTTGATAATCTTACCGGTTCCACCACATTCTGGACAAACTTGTTGAGACTCCATCATTCCAAAAATGGAACGTTGTTGGACTCTTACAAAGCCTGCGCCATGACAATGTGGACATGTTTGAATATCATTAGCAGTTTTAGCACCTGTTCCGTTACAATTTTCGCATTTTTCATCATAACTAACTGGGACTAAAACTTTCTTGCCCATGATACAGTCCATAAATGGAACACGGATTCTTTGGAGTGTATCTTCGCCTCTTTGAGGGCCAAAGCTTCGTTGTTGACGGCGTGCACCGCCTCCTCCAAAGAATGAGGAGAAAATATCGCCTAAATCGACACCGCCAAAACCTTGTGAACCGAATCCAGCACCACTAAATGGGTTGCCTTGACCACCGGTTGATGCACCTTGTTCAAATGCAGCCATACCGAATTGATCGTACATTTGACGCTTTTTATCATCGTAAAGAATGTCGTAAGCTTCTTGTACTTCTTTAAATTTCTCTTCGGCACCTGGCTCTTTGTTGATGTCAGGGTGATACTTTTTAGCAAGTTTACGATAGGCTGATTTAATCTCATCTTTTGATGCAGATTTATTTATGCCTAAGACTTCATAGAAATCTCGTTTTGCCATAATTTCTCCTTTCTTCCTAATAAAGCGAAGGGGCAGTTAGCCCCATCGCTAATTTGTTATTTAAGAACTATTAGTTCTTCATCTTGGAATCAGCATCTACAACATCATCTGCTGTTTGTTGACCTTCAGCTGTTCCACCATCAGTTCCAGCATTACCGCTTGGAGCTGCACCTGTTTGGGTTTGAGCCATCATTTCTGCAGCTTTTTCAAGTTCAGAAATTCTGGATCTTAAGGTGTCCATATCGTTGTTGTCGAGAGCTGTCTTTAATTCATCACGAAGTTTTTGAGTTTGCTCTTTTTGAGCAGCATCAATTGAATCGCCTTTTTCTTGAAGAGCTTGATCAATTGAGTTGATGTATTGTTCTGCTTTGTTTTTGAGTTCAACTTCTTCTTTACGCTTTGCGTCTGCTTCAGCATTTTCTTCTGCTTCGTGAACCATGCGGTCGATATCTTCTTTAGATAATCCGTTTGAACCTGAAATTGTGATTTCTTGTTCTTTTTGTGTATCTAAGTCTTTTGCAGATACTTTAACGATGCCGTTAACATCGATTGAGAATGTAACTTCAATTCTTGGTTCACCACGTCTTGCTGGTTTAACACCAGTTAATTGGAAGTGACCTAAGAGTTTGTTATCGTGTGCCATTGGTCTTTCACCTTGGTAAACCATGATGTCGACTGCTGGTTGATTATCTGCTGCTGTTGAGAAGATTTGTGATTTTGTGGTTGGAATTGTTGTATTTCTGTTGATAAGAGGTGTCATAACTCCACCTAAGGTTTCGATACCTAAGGTTAATGGAGTGACGTCAAGAAGGACAACGTCCTTAAGGTCTCCAGAAACAACACCACCTTGGAATGCTGCACCGATAGAAACTGCTTCATCTGGGTTAACAGAAAGGTTTGGTTTCTTGCCTGTGAGTTTTTCAACTAATTCTTGAACTGCTGGCATACGAATTGAGCCACCAATTAAGAGAACTTGATCTAAGTCAGAAGCTTTGATGCCTGCATCGCTTAATGCACGTCTTACTGGTTCTTCGGTACGAGCAAGTAAGTGTTTTGTCATATCTTGGAATTTAGCTCTTGAAAGAGTTGTTTCAAAGTTGACTGGTCCATTGCTGCTCATAGCGATGAATGGAAGTGAGATTGTTGCAGAGAGTGAACTTGAAAGTTCAATCTTTGCTTTTTCTGCTGCATCAAGGAATCTTTGTTCAGCCATTTTATCGTTGACATCTAAGCCAGTTTCAATCTTAATTTGTGCTTTAATCCAATCTGCGACAACTTTATCCCAGTCATCACCACCAAGCTTATTATCACCTGCTGTTGAGATAACTTCGAATGTGCCATCACCGATATCAAGGATAGAAACATCGAATGTTCCACCACCTAGATCATAAACTAAGATTTTTTCTGATTTATTTGTGTCTAAGCCATAGGCTAAGGCTGCTGCTGTTGGTTCGTTAATAATACGAACGACATCAAGTCCTGCGATTTGACCAGCGTCTTTTGTTGCTTGTCTTTGAGCATCATTGAAGTATGCTGGAACAGTAATAACTGCTTTTTCAATCTTGTGACCGATGTTTTCTTCTGCATATTTCTTCATGTAAGCAAGAATTTTTGCAGAGATTTCTTGTGGGGTGTAATCTTTCTTGGTTGCATTAATATGAACCTTTTCTGCACTACCCATTTTACGTTTAATAGAAGAAACTGTGTCTGGGTTAGTAACTGCTTGACGTTTTGCAGCGTTACCAACGATTTCTTCACCACTTGCCTTAAAGGCAACAACTGATGGAGTTGTCATAGTTCCTTCTGGGTTTGGAATGACTTTAACTTTGCCATCTGCTTGTAAATAGCTGACGACTGAGTTTGTGGTACCAAGGTCGATACCTAAGATAATTTCTTTTGCCATAATTTATTAATCCTCCGATTAGGCGTCCATTTTTGGACTTTCATTGTTTTCTTGTTTTGGTTCGTCTTTTTTGTCAGTGGAGACTACCACGATTGATGGGCGAATGAGATGGTCATGAAGTTTGTAACCACAGACATTTACTTTCAGTACTCTGTTTGGTTTTCCTTCATCATAGACTGCCTCAATTGCCGACATTGTATTTGGATCGAATTGATCATCAACTTTTGGAGATATTTCAGTAACGCCTTCATTTTCTAGAACACTAACCATGTTTCTGTAAATGAATTCAAATCCTGTTAAGAAATTTTGCATTTCTTGGGATGTTGCCTTACACTGTAAGGCCATATGGAATCCATCTAGAATTGGAAGTAAGTTTTCTACGAATCCCGCAGCACGATATTTGATTGCTTCGCGATGATCTTTTTGTACTGAATCACGGAGATTTTTCATATCGGCGTATGCACGATAATATTCATTCTTCCAATGTTCAACATCACTTGTGAGCTTTGCTATTTGCTCCTGAGCTTTGTTTTCCTTTTTGGTTTCCTTGATTTGCTCTTTGGTTTCCTTCACGTTTTATCTCCTTTCTTTCGCTGGAATATCTTCTTTCTAACTCGTTAATGAGGTATTCCATTGAAGTAACGACTTTGTCGTAATCCATTCTTTTTGGACCGACGATTGCGATTGAGCCTTCTTTTTGTCCAGGTATTTTAACTTTTGCTGAGATGATAGAGACATCTTCATCACCGGATTGTTCACCACCGATGTGGATTGAGATTTCATTATCTCCTTCTTCCTCTACTTCTCTAAATACTTCTGGGGATTCGAACATTTCGAGTAGTTTACGAATCTTTTGGGCATCATCTTTGAATTCAGGTTGTTCGAATAAGACATCTTTTCCATAAGCACTTAAGCGGTCTTTTGCGAATCCTACGAATGCTTCAAGCATAGCTTGGTAAATGACATCATGATCAATTACGTAATCGTTAAGAAGTGGCTTGATAGCTTTCATCTTAGGAATTAATTCTGAGATTGATGTGCCTTTAAGTCTTTCATTAAGTAACTTGACACAACTCTCAACATCGCTAAGCGGAGTCTTTTCATTTATTACGAACGTTTTGTTTTCTACATAACCCTGATCTGTAATAAATACACAAGTCGCGAATGTATCGGAAATTGGAATAATTTGAACCGAGACGAGTTTTTCTTGTGTGGCATTTGGCCCGAGTACAATGCTTGCTAATGAAGTCATTTGTGACAAGATCTCACAAGATTCTTTAATTACATCGTCAATTGATTGAATTTTCTCATCCAAGATGCTTTGCATCTGATATTTAAATTCATCTGAGACAGAACGCTCTCTAAGGTTTTCGATGTAGTATCTATATCCTTTAGATGAAGGCACACGTCCACTTGATGTGTGTGTTTTCTCTAGGAAGCCTTGTTGCTCTAAGGAATTCATCTCTGCACGGATTGTGGCGCCTGAGTACTCTAGGCCATAATTCTCAATGAGAGTTTTACTACCAACTGGTTCTGCTGTTTTAATAAAGTGTTCAACAATCAACTTTAGAACTCGGTCTCTACGATTCATTTCCTTTCTCCTTTTGGCACTCGTTTTGTTTGAGTGCTAACACCGATAATTATATGAATGATTTTGGCACTGTCAAGCATTAAGTGCTAATTTTGTGAATAATAAAAAAATATCCACATTGTGGATAAATTTTAGCAATCTTTTAGCACGAGTGCCAATTACATGAGTTTTAGAATAACAAAATCCATCAAAAGTAAGCCTTCATCAGTAAGTTTTATTCTATCTGGAGTAATGTCAATTAAGTTAGTTAAGAAAAATCTTTTGATTTTGTCACCAAAAAGATCTTCAAAATCTCTACCAAATTTTTGTTTAAATTCTTGCCTAGAGAATCCTTGTTCCATTCTGAAATTGGTGATCAAATAATACTCTAAATTTTCTTCAGGAGAGACAGGAGAGTTCTCTTTAACAAAGTTAAGATTGTTGTATTCTCTTAGAGATTTTGTGTTTGTGTATCTATTCCCACTCACAAAACCTGAAGCTCCAAGGCCACAACCGTAGTATTCTTGGTTTTTCCAATAAGTCATATTATGACGAGAATATTTTCCATTCCTGGCAAAGTTAGAAATCTCGTATCTTTCGTATCCGTTTGCACGCAAAGTTTTAAGAATTACTTCATAGAATTTTCTTGATGGGCCTTCTCTTTGTTCCTTTACACCTTTGGTGTACAAAATAGAACCAGGTTCCACAATAAGTGAATAAATCGAAATGTGATCGATGTCTAATTCAATAAAATTGGCTAAATCTTTCTTAAGTTGTCTAAGACTTTGGCGCTTAAAGCCGTAAATAAGGTCAATATTTATGTTATCGAATCCAAGTCCCTTAGCTAGCGAAATAACGCGCTTAGCGTCCTCAAAAGTATGATTTCGGCCTATTTCTTTAAGAAGTTTATCGTTCGTTGACTGAACTCCAATGGATAATCTGTTAACTCCAACCTTTTTCATGATTAAAAGTTTGGATTCGGTTAAGTTTTCAACGTTAGCTTCTACAGTAAATTCATAATCATCTGCCAAATATTGCTTAGCAAAAGTAAGGATTCTTTCAAATCCAGCATCGCTTAAAGCTGTTGGAGTTCCACCACCAAAATATAAAGTTTTAACTTTGTTAATATGGTAAGATTCAATCTCTTTAATGAGTGAGTCTAAATAATCTTTTTCGTATTTCCCAAAATAAAAAAGTTTTGTGAAATCACAATATGTACAAATGTGCTCACAAAACGGGATGTGTATATATAAAGATTGAGGCTTATTTGTCATCTTCAGCTTCTTTTTTAGCTGCTTCTTCCATTTGTTTTTGAGTTTCATCATCAACTGGAACTAAGATGCGATCGAGCTCTTCTTTAGCTGCTTCTTCTTCAGTCATTTCATCTTTTTTAATTTGTAAAGGTTTTACCTTTCTCTTAATAAGGATGACTGCTAAAACAATGAGTCCAAAGAATGCAACAAGAATTGCAATAATAATACCTGGATGGTCGGCGATTCCGCCTAATGTAACTAAGTTATTCATAATATGCTCCTATTTTACTATTTATCGATTGGTGTGTAAACAAACTTGTTCTTAATTTGCTCACGTCTGTAATAACCACGTAGTGCGAGATTATCCATAGATGTACGTGCTGTTTCATAAACACAGCCTTCGAATCTCTTATATTCTTGAATTGTGTAGAACTTACCCTTTGTACAGTGTCTCACGTAAAAGTGAGCTTGTCCTTTTTTGATATATGGATCTGACTCTAAAATATCAAGTTCACGAGCTTTTAACTCTTTTTCTGATAAATCAGAAGTTGGTCTATTATCAAATGGTTTTGGCTCAGCAACATGTGTAGCTGGTGCAGGAGCTGGTGCTGGCGAAGGTGCTGGCACTGGTTTTGGTGCAACTACAGGTGTAGGAGCTGGTGTAGGTTGAGGATGAGCCTCCTCAAAGACATCTTTAGATGGTTCGATTCCAAACTCCTCTTTAAACTTCTTTGCATTGTCTCCCATTGTAATTGTAGCTTCTAAAGCTCTTGCATTAACTTGAACAATTCTATCAATGATTGCATCAAATGAAGCAAAAATTGAATCGCTTCCTTTAAGGAAAGCATAAGTAAAGTCATGAGATTTAAGAACTTCTCTGGAAATATCTCCAAATAAATTCTTGTCATTTAGAATTAATTCTAACGGAACATAAACTGAGGCAATTGATAATCCACTAGATGAAAGAATTGCTTTTGCAGAGATTAAAGACATTTCCAAGTTAAAATCTTCAAATGGTTTAATATAATTAAACATAAAGATTGTTGAAATTAATCTATTAAGCAATGGTTGGTTTCTATCGTTAGCATAGCTAATAACAGAATTCATCATTTCTTCAATAAGGTGTGCTTGAACACCGTTGTTATATTCTGCTCCAACAAGGAATCTTGCAGATGGAGAATTTGTATCATTTACTCTGTAAAATGAAGTTAATTCTTCTTGTCCTTTAAGGATTGCATAGTAGTTTGCTAAGAATTCTTCACCAAATTGTTCATATGAAGCTTTTGAAAGTCTCTCTAAAGCATTAAAGTAATTAATAATTACTTGATAACTTAAATCATTACACTTGTGTTCAATAATGTTTTGAAGTGTAATTTCAGAAACATCAATGCTATTAAATTTAGCAACGCACTTAAGTGCGGATTTTAACATATCGTGGGTCAATGTGTATTTTGCAATTGATCCATTCATCAATTTATCGAAGAGATTTTCGCATCTACTAACACGTCCAGAAAGTTCAGCGATTAAATTAACCACCTTTGGTGTTTGTGTTAAATTGAAATGAAAACGAGCATTATCAAAGATAGGAAGTTCGACTGACATTCCTCTTCTATAGACAATTATTTCTCTCCAAATTTGATCAATAAGGTTTGTGCCAAGAGATTTTGCGACATCCATACGAGTCATGTATTTCTCATTGGTGAATTTTACATTTAAATCTGATCCTGCCATAGCTTTTACCTCGTTACTGCTATTTTACAGCATTTGGAAACTTATGTAAATAAAAACTACTAAATTTTAACTAAAAAACTATCAATCGTCATCTATTGAGAGTACAGTCATGAATGCTTCTTGCGGGACTTCAACTGAGCCAATTGCTTTCATTCTCTTCTTACCCTCTTTTTGCTTTTCAAGAAGCTTCTTCTTGCGGCTAATGTCACCACCATAGCATTTAGCCAAGACATCTTTACGCACAGCTTTAATGTCTGCGCGTGCGATAATCTTGCCATTTATGGCAGCTTGTACTGGGACTTCGAATTGTTGACGTGGAATGATTTCTTTGAGCTTGCGCACAACAACGGAACCACGCTCATAGGCGCTACCTTTGTAGACAATGATGCTTAAAGCATCAATTACATCTCCGTTAAGAAGAATATCCATCTTAGAAAGATTTCCTACTTTGTAGTCGCTGTATTCATAGTCGAATGATGCATAACCTTTTGTAAATGATTTTAGCTTATCAAAGAAATTGTAAACAATTTCTGCTAATGGAAGTTCATAAGTTGCAATCATTCTGGTGTCATCAAAATATTCAAGGTTCAAATAAATGCCTCTTCTATTTTGGCAAAGATCCATAACTGCACCAACATACTCCTTTGGAGTCATGATTTGTGCTTTAACGTATGGTTCTTGAATTTCCTTGATTGTTGTTAAGTCTGGAAGCTTGCTTGGGTTATCGAGCGCAATCATCGTGCCATCGCTCTTGTATACGTGATAAATAACGCTAGGCGCGGTAAGAATTAAATCGAGTCCATATTCTCTTTCTAAACGCTCTTGGACTACGTCCATATGGAGTAAACCAAGGAAGCCACATCTAAAGCCAAAGCCTAAGGCTTGGGATGTTTCTGGCTCAAAAACTAAAGAAGCATCGTTTAGAGTTAACTTCTCTAATGCATCCTTAAGATCTAAGTACTTCTTAGAATCTACTGGGTATAAACCACAGTAGACCATTGGGTTCATTTTTCTATAACCTGGTAAAGCTTCTTTAGCAGGATTACTTAATAAAGTAACTGTTTCACCAGGATGAACATCTTTTATGTCCTTAATTTGTGCGGATATGTAACCAACCTCGCCTGCACATAGTTCGTCTGTTTTGATTTCTTTTGGGTTCCTAATTCCGACTTCAGTAACAAGATAATTCTTGTTAGCGGCCATTAAATGAATTGTATCTCCAACTTTAACTTTGCCTTCTTTAACACGGACCATAATGATGACGCCTCTATAAGAGTCATAATATGAGTCGAAGATTAAAGCTTGAAGCGGATTATTATCGTCACCCATAGGTGAAGGAATGTAATTTACTACTGCTTCAAGAACATCACCAACAT
Source organism: Bacilli bacterium (assembly GCA_024408085.1). Taxonomy (GTDB): domain Bacteria; phylum Bacillota_I; class Bacilli_A; order RFN20; family CAG-826; genus Fiminaster. The sequence goes on from JAKSVH010000001.1 coordinate 161,832, forward strand.
TAAGTCCTGTCTTTGCGGATACAAGGCATGCGTTATCTGCAGGAATGCCAATGCGCTCCTCGATTTCGCGCTTAGCCATATCAGGCATTGCGGAAGGTAAATCAATTTTATTGATTACTGGAACAATTTCAAGGTTATTGTCGACCGCTAAATAAACATTCGCGAGTGTTTGAGCTTCAACTCCTTGAGTTGCATCTACAACTAATAGACAGCCTTCGCAAGCTGCTAAAGAACGTGATACTTCGTATGAAAAGTCGACGTGCCCCGGTGTATCGATAAGATTAAATAAGTAATCTTCACCGTTTTTTGCATGGTACTTTAAAGTAACAGCATTAAGTTTAATGGTAATGCCTCTTTCTCTTTCAAGATCCATTGAATCAAGGAATTGTTCTTTCATTTCCCTTTGGGAAACTGTTTCAGTCAATTCCAAAATTCTATCGGCTAAGGTAGATTTACCATGGTCGATATGAGCAATGATTGAGAAGTTACGAATATGTTTCTTGTCGTAATGCATACTTTAAAATATTATTTTACTTTCCAAAAGTTTTCAACCTGATTTTTTACATCTTCTTTAGAAGTCACAACTTCGTAGTCGCTGTAAATGTTCTTAAATAATTCGTGATAGGTATCTGTTAGATAACGGTCATCAATAAGTAAAGCTACACCCCTATCAGATTCGCTTCTTATGACGCGCCCAACTGCCTGCATGACTTTGTTCATGCCTGGTGCAACATAGGCGTATTCATAACCTTTATTTTCAACTTTATTGAAATAATCACGAATTAAGTCACGTTCATAACAAAGTTGAGGGAGTCCAACACCCACTACGCAAACGCCAATAATACGCTCGCCCACAAGGTCAATTCCTTCACCAAAAGCCCCACCTACAACAGCTAAACCTATGGTTGTTTTTTCAGGCTTATCAACAAAACAAGTTAGGAATTGTTCCTTTTCAATTTCTGACATATCTCGTTCTTGAACGAGTAAATCGAATTCCTCATCCTCTAAATAAGGAGCGAGATTTTCTAAATATTCATAACTTGGAACGTATACAAAGTAGTTTCCAAGTTTACCGTGAACAAGTTCACGAATGTATTCGCTGACTTCCTTTATGGTGCCAGCGCGATTTTTATATCTAATTGACACCTTTGGTGCCACCATTAATCTAAGATTTTCCTTAGGAAATGGAGATGGAAGGAACAAGATTGGATCACTTTTTTCTCCGCCAATCATGTCTATGTAATAGTCAGATGGAGAAAGTGTTGCGGAAAAGATTACTTTTCCTTTTACTTGATCAAATGTTCTCTTTAAATGTTCTCTTGGGTCAATACAATAAAGATTGATTTTTACATCTTTGTCTCTTTTAGAGACATATAAAGAGAATGTTTCATCGTAGAAATCTAAAAGTTTAATAAATTTATTAAGGTCAAAATAGAAATCTGTAAACTCATCTGTTACAACTGAGTGATGATTTTTGTTTACATCACTAGCAGCAAGCAAATATGCTTGAATTGCGTTAAGTTGAGTTCTATTAAGCATATCAATTTTATGATCGCCATCTGGAAGGTCTTCGAATTCGCCGAATAACTTCGTTATTCTCTTCATCGCGTTTTTAATCTTTTTATGTTCAAAATGGCGAAGTGATTTTTTAACTTGTTTATACTTGAACGAATCAAATGACGCGCTATACATGCTTCGTCCACGCTCAACTAAGTTGTGCGCCTCATCTACAAGCACGAGCATGTTTGATGCATCGCTATCAAAATATCTCTTCAAATAAACCATTGGATCGAAGAAGTAATTGTAGTCACAAATAATCACATCAACATAAAGTGATAAATCTAGCGATAATTCGAATGGACAAATGGCATTAAATTTAGCTATTTCCACCACATCTTCTGTTGAGAATAATTTGTAACGAGAAATTGAATCTTTTATAACGTTTTTTATCTTTGAGTAATAGCCTTTTGCAAATGGACATTCATCTGGGTTACAGGCTTTGCCTGGGCAAAGACAAACCTTATCTTTTGCCATGATAGAAATTCCTGATGCTTCAAGACCTTTTTCTACCATTAATTTTGTGGCGTTATAAGCCATTTCTTTTCCTGAATTTTTTGCAGTCAAATAGAAGATTTTTTCGTTTTCTCCTTTTGCAAAAGATTTCACAAATGGATAAAGAGTGGAAATTGTCTTTCCAATTCCAGTTGGAGCTTCCGCAAAAAGAATGCCACCATTTTGAGCAACGCCATAGGCGTATTTCGCAAGTTTCTTCTGTCCACTTCTAAAATTTTCGTATGGGAAAGCAAGAGTTTCTGCAGATTTATTTCTAGCAAGAGTTCTGTTGTAAATAATTTTGAAAAATTCAATGTATTCAGTAAGTAAATTATTAATATCTTTTTCAAGCTCAGAAGTTAGGTAAGAAAAGTTCTTGACCATCATAGATTTATCAAGTTGATTTATGTAGGTTAATCTAACACCAATGTGGTCTAGTTTTTTCTCTCTAGCGTACATTAATGCATAGCATTTAGCTTGTCCAAGGTGCCACTCGCATTGCTCATTATAGAAATTTTCAAGGTCTGAAATTGTTGATTTAATTTCATCAATAATTACGTCATCATCATGAACGATAATTCCATCAGCCCTACCCTCTAAAATAACTTCAAAATCATCAACTTTAAAACTGTCTTTAAGTTGGTATTCTGAAATATAGTTCTTACCTTGGCGAGATTGATACATCGCATGAATGAGTGTTCCTTCATTCATTGTGGTCGCATTATAAATACGATTGTCGATGTCTCCTGTGCGAAGTAAAAAATCGACAAGTTGGTGTACTGAAAGAGTCAAAACCTTCTTCATAATTTTTATTATATCAAAAAAGACTATCAAAAGATAGTCTTTATTTGAGAATTATTCCATTTAGATGTTTGGAGCCGTTTGCGAAACTTCTTCCATCCATCTTTTTCTTGCCTGCTAATTGAACTTCTAGAAGCTCAACCACAGCATCTTTTAATTTAAGATAAACACTCTTGCTAATGAGTAATGAACCAACTGGTCCATCAACTTTTTGATCAACAACTTTTGCCTTGAGAATCTTGAATTTTAATTCATTAAGCATTAAGTATCCGCCAGGCTCTTCCGACATGCCTCTAACATAGTTAACAAATGTTTTTGCATCATAATCTAAGCTAAGTTTTTCAGTCTCTGGAAGAATCTTGTCTGCAAATGTAACTTTGCTTTCATCTTGTTCTTCTCCAAGAAGCTTACCTTCAAGATAAACTGGAAGGAACTTTTTAGTGACTTCAATAGCACATTTTACAATCTTTTCACAAAGTGAAGTGTAATTGTCATCAGGAGTAATTTCGCAAGAGACAACACCATACATTTTGCCGGCATCCATCTTATCAACCATTTCCATAAGTGTAACACCTGTGTATGTTTCGCCATTCATGATTGCGCGTTGAATTGGCGCTGCACCCCTGTATTTTGGAAGGATTGATCCATGAAGATTTAATGCACCCATTTCCGGGATGTCAAGTAAGCCTTGTGGAACGATTTGGCCATAGGCCATTGTGAGAATTAAATCTGGTTTAAGTTCTTTCACAAATTCATAATCTAAACGAATCTTGTGAGGTTGATAGACTGGAATGCTATGTTGCTTTGCAACAACCTTAGTTGGTACATCGGTTAAAATTGCTTTTCTTCCAACTGGTTTATCCTCTTGAGCAATAACCGCGACAATGTTAAAACCTTCTTGAATTAATGCTTCAAGAACTTGGGCAGACATTTCTGGTGTACCCATATAAACAATTCTGGTATCACTTACACTTTTCATAGCCACTATTATAAAAGTAACGCGAATGATTTACAATCATAATGATATTTTGCAAAAAATGTTTGTTAATATCGAGTAAGTTTGATAAACTTATGAACGTAATTGAGAGGAAAAAGTTAAAATGGCTCAAATTAAATCACAAATTAAGAGAATCGGTACAAACGAAAAAGCAAGACAACGTAACGTAAGTTACAGATCAAGAATTGCAACTGAATCAAAGAAGGTTCGTGTTGCTGTTGAAAACAAAGATGCAAAGGCAGCTGCTGAAGCATTAAAGGTTGCTTTAAAGTTAATCGACAAGTCAGTTACAGCTGGCGTTTACACCCGCAATACTGCTGCACGTAAAAAATCATCTCTTACTAAATTAGTCAACGGATTAGCAAAATAATCTAGTTTGGAAAATTTATTAGAAATAATTCTAAACCATAAGAGCGGTCAATTTGACCGCTTTTAATTTGCGCATCTAAATTATATAAGTCATCTAAAGCGTGTGCAATTTGTCTTCTAGATAAATATCTAGAGTTCTTCATAGCCATGTAAACACGACCTTCGCTAACACCAAGTTCTTTTGCGATTTGAGGTTTATCAAGTCCTCTGTTATCCAAATAACAAACTTGAGCAATAAATCTAAATTGGGTTGCAAGCATTGGAATCAAGGCATCTGTTGCCTTAGCACCAAGCATTTTTAAATCTCTGTAAATAGAAATGGCCAATGCGTTATCACCTTTAAACAATGCATTAGACATTTGGAAAGCATCATCTTCAAGTGGTTTTGCAACCATAAGTAAGACGTCAGAAAGTGTAATTTTATCTTTATATAAACAAAGTTTATCTGCTTCATTAACAAATCTAGTTAAATCGCCATCAACTCTAGCTACCAACTCATGAACAGCGTCTGGTTCAATTTCAACTTCTCTTTTCTTGAAATATTTTCGAACGTATTCTGGCCATTGTTCTTTTGTAAGATCCAAGAATTCGAAAACACCATGTACAGAATCAATATATTTGGCAATTTCACCATTTTTATCTAATTTGTCTGATCGCAAAATGAAAATACAGTTAATTTCATCTGGATTACCTTTAATGCACTCTAAAAGCTTTTGTTTTTCTTCGTCTTTTCCTTCTTTAGTAAGGAAAGTTGCGTTGTCTACAACAACAGCTTTTGTATCGTAGCCTAAAGGCATCATTGATGCTTCTGAAATAATTTCATCTATAGATGATTCCGAATAATCAATCTTAATTGTATTAAAATCATCTGGCTCTTTAACACATTCTTTTAAAACTTTCGTAAGGTGTCTACGAATAGCAATATATTGAGAGCCATAAAGAATGTAATTCATAATGTCGATTATACAACATTATGCGAATAATGAAAAATACGAAATTGTTCCTTCTTCATCTGTTCGCCTAATTTTAACGTTATTTTGCTGCAAAATTTTAAGAACTTCTTTAGTTGGATGACCATAAAAATTCTTTGCTCCAACAGAGATAATTGCCTCGTCTGGAGTTGTGGCTTTTATGAACTCATCGCAAGTTGAAGTATTTGAACCATGGTGACCAATTTTTAAGATATCACAATCAATGTTGTTATAAGCTGAAATTATCTCTTTTTCTACTTTAGTAGAAGCATCACCCATAAACAACCACTTTTTCTTCATAAAATTCATCGATAATACTAGTGATTTATCGTTATCGTCTTCACCACTAAAAACGTTCAAATTTTGTAGTTCAATGTCCCCTACTTTATATGGGAATTGTTCAGGTTTGTTTAAGTAATTATAGACTTTAAATTTCTGCATTAATGAATCCTTTGCGCCGCTATGATCAAAATCATCATGCGTTGTGATTAATGCATCTAAATGTGTAATTTTATTTTTATTCATAAACGGTATTAAGGCTTCTTCTGCCATATCGAAGCTTTTGTAGCCACCCGTATCTATCATAACTGTGTGTGATCTATTCTTTATAAGAATACAATCTCCTTGACCAACATTGATGAAGTTCACCGAGTTGCTAATCGGCTCTTGGAGTGGAGTAATTGAAATTACAAGAACGATAAGTAGAAAGATTAAGGATTTTTTGAAGGATAGGACTCTTCCACTTTCTAAGAGAAATATTCCAAAAAAGAACACTAAATAAAAAATAACCCCAAAATATCCACCCCAATTGCCAAATGGAAGTTTGATTGAAATCAAATCCATTTTTTCTAATATCCATGTAAGACCACTTCCAACACTATTCACAAGCCCATAAATAGGAATAACGATGGAAACCATTGAAATTAAAAGAAAGAAGAAGTTATAAGGAACCAATATGAAACTGGATATAAAAGAAAGAAGGTTAAGTATGCCACTATTTACTTGGATAGGTACCATAAATAGACGTATGAAAATCATAAAAAGTAGTCTTCTTTTTCTTTTAGAAAAAATTTTGATGGAGTTCTGGACTATTGGTGATAACAAGGATAATAAGAAACCAATATAAAACGCCTCTTGATAAACAAGGTGATAATCAATGATGATAAAGATCAGTGCTAGTAAAGAAACTAGCTCAATATGTGAACGCTTCTTTTTAAAATGGAATTCGTTCAGATATTTAAGTAAATAAAGTGCGTAAACTCTTAAAGTACCAACTTTAGTAAAGGAGAAAAACGCGAAGGGAAGTAAAATAAGGAAAGGCAATATTTGGGATGTTTTCTTAGAAAATTTCAAAGCTAATAAATAAGCAAGACTTGCAAATAGAAAGTGCAGGTAAGTCCCGCTCATCGCCAAGAGATAAATAACCCCTACGCTTTTAGCGTAACTAACCGCTTGGCTTGAATAATCTTTTTCGTTAAATAAGAAAGCACCAATTAAAGAGGCCGCATTTTCGTCAAACTTTGACAAGAAATTCTTTTTGAATTGTTGAGTTCTGATAAAAGAGTGAAACTTTCTGTCGATCTTCGAAGTTTTTAACTCTTTTTCTACTCCTTTGTTTGCCAAATACTCTCCAAAATCAAATCGGGATTCGTAAGTCGTGAATTTAATTTCGGAAGTGTCCCCTTCGCAAACAAGGTAGTCTCCTAATTCAAAATCATTTGCTTCGGATGCAACATAGTATCTTTCAAACCCAGCTTGATAAATTATGTAATTTGTTCGAGCTTCAACTACAAAACCAGAGTATGTGCCAGTTTGAGATGGAAACGGAATTCGCGGAAATAGAACTCCGATAGTAAACATAGCCGCAAATAGAATGAACTTTTTCTTCCCAAATCTGAATAAAAGGAATCCAAGATAAGCTATGCTTATTATAATTGAAAGAACGATATTACCTCGCAAAAAATATAGGCCGAGAACTAATGAGAATGTTGTAAAAAGAAAACTCATTAGTCTCTTAGACGGACATAATCTTTAATTTTTTCGAAAGTAGCGTTTCCAATGCCATTAACTTTTTTAAGGTCTTCAATACGACCAAAGCTACCGTTTGTGCTTCGATAAGAAACAATTGCTTTAGCAATGGTTGAACCAATGCCTTTAATCAACTGTAGGCCTTCTTCATCGTCCTTGTTGATATTTGTCTTAACAATTGGCTCCATCGAGCAAACATCACTGTGATCGTATTTTGGAGCAATATAAAAACTTGATGCATCTTCTAATAAGTAAGAAGTATCGTATGCAAGTTCATCTGCGTTAGTGGTTGTTCCGTTGGCAACGCTAATCAGATCATCTAATGTTGTGTTCTTCTCAAGTACATACGTGCCAGGACGTGTGACTTCGCCTGCGATCGTGACACTAATCGAGTCCGATGTACTGTTAGAATCTGAGACTAACTGAGTGTTTGCATTTCCGCCTGGCGATTCCACGGATGGATCGATAAACTGAAAGACAACAATCATGACAACACAGGTGATCAATACTGCTGCAAAAATTTTAATCATTCGCAATTTCCTCCTTCACATACAATATGCAGTGCAAATTCGGAAAGTCGCTGAAAGTTTTTTTAGACTTAAAATTTATTCCTAGAATAATTTTTAAGTCTGTTTTTTTATAAATTTTTCAATTTTTCTTCAAATTGAGCTAATTTTTGTTTTTCTAACTCAATCTTTTCTTTAGGTGCTTTATTCACAAAATTAGGATTATTTAGCATTCCTTTACATCTTGCAATTTCAGCTTCAAGGAAGGCTTTATCCTTCTCTTTTTTGAGTTTTAAATCTTCCTCAGAAATTGAGTCATCAATGTATAAAGTGAGTGCACTATACACGAACTTCATTCCTTTAGAATTGGAATCTTTTGTAATTTCAATCTTATCTGCGAAAGTAAATCTTCTTAAATAAGTATCAATTCCATCAAATGGTTTTTTGTCTTTGTAGACCACCACTAAATTTAGCTTATAATTTGGAGCTAATTTATTGTTAACTTTGTAGTTACGAACATCGGTGATCATCTTGTAGAAATCTGCTACTTCTTCAAGACCTTTTTCGTCGTATTTTTTAGCGACTGGATAGCTCTCTAACATGATTGATTTTAAGTGTGTTGGAAGAGCTAAGTAAAGTTCTTCACCAATGAATGGAGCAAATGGATAAATCATAATAATAATATTCTTAAGAATATTAACTAAAATGGATTTAACAATATTTTTGTAGTTTTCATCGTCTCCATTTAAGGCAACTTTAGACATTTCTAAGTAGTTAGAACAGAAGTCATCGTAGACAAAATTATAAAGATAAGTTGAAGCCATTGAATACTCGTATTTATCCATATAATTTTCGACTGATTTGATGGTCTTATTCATCTTCACTAAAATGTCTTTTTCGAGTGGTTTTAATTCATCAAATTTGATGTCAGATTCTTTGAAGTTTTCACCAACAATATCCAAGACATAACGAGCAGAGTTCCAGATTTTATTTAAATAGTTGGAACTTGCTTGAACTTTTTCTTCAATATAACGAATGTCTTGACCTGGTGCTGAACCTGTTGTTAAGAAATAACGAAGGGCGTCTACACCATATTTATCGATTACATCGATAGGGTCAATGCCATTGCCGAGTGACTTAGACATTTTTCTGCCTTGAGAGTCACGAATAAGTCCATGAATTAAACAATCTTTAAATGGAGATTCTCCTGTAAATTCAAGGGAATCAAAAATCATTCTGGAAACCCAGAAGAAAATAATGTCATAAGCTGTGACTAAAAGTGAATTTGGGAAATATCTCTTAAAGTCTGGAGTTTCTTCAGGCCATCCTAAAGTTGCAAATGGCCATAAAGCTGAACTAAACCATGTGTCTAAGACATCTTCATCTTGGACATAATTTGGATCAGTTACTGGTGTTTCTGAAACAATAATATCTCCTGTTTGCTTATTATAATAAGCAGGAATACGATGTCCCCACCATAATTGTCTAGAAATACACCAATCATCGGCGTTTTCCATCCATTGTCTAAATGTATGATTGAAACGTTCTGGAACAAAGTTAACTTCACTCTTATTTAAAGCTTGTTCTGCTAAAGGTCTCATTTTGACAAACCATTGTTTCATTAACATTGGTTCAACAACACAATGTGATCTTTCAGAGTGACCAACTTGGTGAACGATGTCTTCAATTTTGATAAGTCTACCGTCTTTTTCAATTTGTTTTACAAGTGCATCACGGCATTCATATCTATCCAAGCCTTTGTACTTGCCACAGTTTTCGTTCATCTTTGCTTCTAAATCCATGCACTTGATGAACTTCATTCCATATTTCTTTGCTAAAGCAAAGTCATTTGGGTCATGGGCAGGAGTACATTTCATAGCGCCTGTACCAAATTCGATATCAACGTATTCATCGCCCATAATTGGAATTTCTTCCTCATTTGCTGGGTTGATAACAGTTTTTCCGATTAAATGTTTGTATCTTTCATCTTTTGGGTTAACGAAAACAGCTGTATCGCCAAACATAGTTTCTGGTCTTGTTGTAGCGACTACTAAGTGATCGTTTGTACCAACGATTGGATACTTGAAATAAAAGAATTTACCTGGGTCATCGGAGTATTCTACTTCGATGTTAGATAAAGCTGTCTTAAGTTCTGGGTCATAGTTAATGATTCTTTCACCACGATAAATGAGTCCTTTGTCATAAAGTGTCTTAAAGACGTGAAGAACAGCTTTATTAAGTTGTTCGTCAAGTGTGAATCTTTCGCGGCTATAATCGAGCATTAAGCCCATTTTTGCCCATTGTTTGTGAATGTTGTCAGCGTATTCTGCCTTCCATTCCCATGCTTTCTTTAAGAAACCTTCACGGCCAAGGTCATAACGAGAAACACCTTCTTTACGAAGTTTTTCTTCAACTTTGGCTTGCGTAGCAATGCCAGCGTGGTCCATACCTGCTAACCACATGACATCGAAACCTTTTAATTTTTTATAACGTGCGGTTATATCTTGCACGGTTGTGTTCCAGGCGTGACCTAAGTGTAACTTACCTGTAACGTTTGGAGGAGGAATCACCATTGAAAATGGAAGTTTTGATAAATCACCCGCGGTAAAATATCCTTCCTTTTTCCAGTTTTCGTATTTTCCTTCTTCAACTTTCTTTGGATCATAACGTTTATCTAACATAACTCTGACCTCCTAAATATATAAAAAGCGCCCTATTTAAGGACGCTTTAACGTGGTACCACCTTAATTCTCTTACAAAGTAAGAGCACTTAATTAAGTTATAACGGAACAACCGCGATATTCCTATCGAGCCTAACAAGCGACAATGATTATTTCCTAGTGAGATGCTTCCACCATCCATCTCTCTCTATAACTAAGAAGATTAATCAACCTCTTGGTCAACGGCGAATAAATTATAACAATTTCTTTATTTTAATTAAAGAATTTGTGATATTTTAGCTTTAATTTCTTCTAAGCCTATTCCACTTGTGGAAGATGCTAAGATGAAATTTTCAATTCCCATTTCATTTTGAATGTGTTTCTTAATCTTTGCTTTTTCGCTTTGATTAAGTTTATCAGCTTTGGAAGCTACCAAAATGAATGGAATTCCTTTTTCTACGATAAAATCGTAGAAGGCAACATCGTCGCAAGACATATTATGTCTAGAGTCGACAATGAAGACTACACCAGCAAGTGAAGGATTATCGAAGTAAGTCTCCATCATTTTGGAGAAATTATCGAGATGTTTACTTCCACTTGCTGTGTAACCATATCCTGGTGCATCAACTAAATAAAACTTTTCATCGATTTCAAAGTAATTTAATAACTTTGTGTAACCTGGTTTTGAAGATGTAAATGCCATCTTCTTATTTTTCACTAAAGCATTGATTAAAGAACTCTTACCAACATTTGATTTACCAACGAAGACAACTTCTTTTAATGATTTGTCTGGTCTATCAGTAAAAGTAGGAGCAGATTTAACAAATTTTACTTTAGAAAAATTAATCATTTTATTTAACGAACGCTACCTTTAGAGCATCATCTACACTATTCATGTAAATGATCTTTAAATTATCTTTAACTTCCTTAGGAAGTTCATCAACAGCTTTCTTGTTCTCTTTTGGAACAATAATGGTTTTAATTCCACTTCTTAAAGCTGCGAGTGATTTTTCACGTAAGCCTCCGATTGGGAGTGCGTGTCCGCGAAGTGTTACTTCACCTGTCATTGCAACATCATTGCTTACTGGAGATTTAGTAAAGCTTGAGATAATTGCAGTTGTGATTGCAACACCTGCACTTGGTCCATCTTTTGGAACTGCGCCTTCTGGAACGTGAATGTGAAGGTCATTTTTCTCAAAAAGTTTTGGATCAATTTTGTATTTTGAAGCATTAGATTTTACGTAAGAATAAGCAATGGTTGCTGATTCTTTCATAACATCTCCTAACTTACCAGTTAGGATTAAGCCACCCTTACCTGGGAAGTAGTTAACTTCAATTGGAAGAATATCACCACCAAATTCAGTGTATGCTAAACCTGTAACAACACCAACTTGGCCTTTTTCTTCCTTCTTTGTGTTTTCAAAAAGTGGAGCACCTAAATACTTTTCAATAAGTTCAGGTGTAACTTCAACTTTCTTGAGTTCCTTGTTAGTTAATAACTCAACCACCGCTTTTCTCATAACTGATGCGATTTTACGTTCAAGTTCACGTACACCAGCTTCGCGTGTGTACTTGCGAATTAGATGTAAATAAGCATCATCACTAAATGAGATTTGACGTGATTTTAAACCGTTTGCAGTAAGTTGTTTCTTGAAAAAGAAACCTTTTGCAATTTTAAGCTTTTCAATTTCAGTGTAAGAATTAACTTCAATAAGTTCAAGTCTATCACGAAGAGGAGCTGGAATATTCTCCAAATAGTTGGCTGTACAAATGAACAAAACATTGCTTAAATCATAAGGTTCTTCAAGATAGTTATCATTAAAGGCAAAGTTTTGTTCAGGATCAAGCACTTCAAGAAGTGCTGATGCAGGATCTCCTTTGTATGATGAAGCGAGTTTATCAACTTCATCTAAAAGGAAGACTGGATTTGTAACGCCAACACGCTTCATGCCTGAAATAATACGGCCAGGCATTGAGCCAACGTATGTACGTCTATGTCCACGAATTTCAGCTTCATCAGAAATACCGCCAAGTGAGGCTTTGAAGAACTTTCTTCCAAGTGCTCTAGCGATTGATTTTCCAAGTGAAGTTTTACCACATCCTGGTGGACCGTAGAAGCAAAGAATTGGAGCCTTTAAATTGCCAGTCATTTTCTTGACTGCTAAGTACTCTACAATACGTTTTTTAACATCAGTAAGACCATAATGGTCTTCATCTAATATTTTCTTAACGTTTTCAAGGTCTTCATTATCTTGAGTTTCTTCAAACCATGGAACGTCCATAAGTGTTTGAATGTAGCTCATAATAAGTGAGGATTCGAGTGATGCTTGTGGCATCATTGAGAAACGTTTAAGTTCATTCTTTACTTTAGCTTTTACGTGGTCTGGATAAGGATGTTCTTCAAGACGTTTTTTGATGTTTTCTTCATCAGTTGAACCGTCTGGATCATCACCAAGTTCTTTCTTAATAGCACGCATTTTTTCTCTAAGAATGTAATCACGTTGTTGTTTATTTGTTGATTCTGCAACATCTTTTTCGATTTGCTTATCAATTTCTGCACCGCTTTTTACTTCTTCGACTGCGTCTAAAACTAATGCTAAACGTTTTTCTAGATTAGTTTCGCATAAAATTTGCATTCTACCTTCATCTGTTAATGGGATGTAAGGTGCTAAAACATCAGGAAGAATTGTTGCATCCACACCTTTTGTGGTTAATTCAGTAAATAATAATCTAGGAATATTATTTGTGATTTGTGGAACATTTGTTAATCCTGAAATAATAGACTTGCAATAAGCAAGAACTGCCTTTTCATCACTAACTTTATCTTCGATAACATCTGCATCTGCTATAAAGTAGCCAGAAGCATCAAAGGATAAGTTGTTGATCTTAACACGTTTTGTGCCTGTAATATGAACTTTGACGTAAGTCTTCATATTTGAATACGAAGTAATACGACATAATGTACCAATTTCGCAAATATCTTTTTGAGTTGGTACTTCGACTGAAGCATCTTTTTGAGCCACAACTAAAAGGAGGGATGAGTTGAGGTCTCTGCTTGCATCGATTGCTTTGATAGAAAAATCTCTACCTGCATCAATTTGTACATTTTTCTGTTCTGGGAAAATGACAAATGATTTTGTGATAAGTAATGGTAAAGTCATTTTTGCCATAAATATCCTCCTTTCTAATTAAATTAATTTAATTAAGCAATGTTTTCTTTGACTAAGAAGTCTTGAATCTTGCGTTGACGGAGTTCAGCTTTGAATCTGTTCATATCTGCGCCAAGAATTTCTTTGACTTTGTCAACTGGCATCTTATAGGTGTCAGCGATTGATTGCATTTCTTTTTCAACGTCTGCGTCGCTAACATTGAGTTTTTCAGCATTTGCAATTGCTTCCATACATAAAATTGTACGAACGTTCTTGTCTGCTTCGACTTTCATGTTCTTTTCGACGTCTTCTGGTTTTTGACCAGTGATTTGATAGTATTGTTCAAGTGTTAAACCACGTTGTTCAATTTGTTGTTGCATGTTTTTCTTCATGCCTTCAACTTCGTCTAAAAGAATTTCGTCTGCAATTTCAATCTTTGCATCTTTAACAATTGCTTCTAAAACTTTGTTTAATGCATCGTTTTGTGCTTTAGCTTCTTTAGAAGCTTTTAATTGTTTTTCTTCATAAGCTTTTAAGCCAGCTTCATCTTTTACATCTGGAATATTGAGTTCTTTGATGAGGTCAGCATCAAGTTTTGGAGTAACTTTTTCCTTAACTTCGTGGACAACACATTTGAATAATGCTTTCTTGCCTGCGAGTTCTGGAACATATTGTTCTGGGAATGTGACGTTAACATCAACATTTTCGCCTGCCTTGTGACCAACTAATTGATCTTCAAAGCCTGGAACAAATGAATTTGAGCCTAATTCTAATGAGTAGTTATCAGCTTTTCCGCCATCAAATTCTTTGCCATCAACTGAGCCAACAAAGTCAATAACAACTGTGTCGCCTTTTGCTGCTGGGCCTTCTTTGACTGCGAGTGAAGCTTGTTGAGCAACGAGCTTATCAATTGCTTCTTTAACTTCTGCTTCTGTTACCTTAACTGCATCTTTTTTGATTGCTAAGCCTTTGTAGTTTCCGAGCTTAACTTCTGGAGCTAAGATAATGATGAACTTCAATTGAAGTTCTGAGTCTGAAACTTTAGTAACATCAACACTTGGTCTAGCAAATGGTTGAAGTTTTTCTTCTTTCAAGACTTCGTCGAATGCTGGTTGAAGCATAGAATTGATTGCTTCATTAAAAATTGAACCAGTGTCAATGTGTTTACGTGCCATTGTTTCTGGAACGGAACCTTTACGGAATCCTTTGAGTTCAAGATTTTTTGCTAACTTTTTGAAAGCTTTTTCTTGAGCTGCTTTCCAATCTGCAGTTTCGACGTCGCAAATGACTTCGACTTTTGAATTTTCAAGTTTGTTTACAACTCTTTTCATAATTTATTTCTAATCTCCTTTAAATTACGTAAGTAAGAGTATACAAAAAACTTGTCGCATACGCAACAAGAAAATTGTTATTTAATATTTTTTGTCTAAAGACAGTTTCTATTAGAGTCTAATTTCTGGAACTGACTCGATTTTTTCTTTAATTTCTTTAGCTAAATTTAATACTTTTTCATCATATGATGAAGTGTCTTGACCAAGGTATTCTTTAGCGATTACAACAAACGCTTTTGAAAGGTCTTCGATTTCAATCTCAAAAACGCTGTCTGGATATGAATCAATAATGTAACAATTAAACAAATGCAAAGCTGTTTTAGTTAAAGAAACATCATTATTAGATTCTGATGTGATAGCACCACAAACTAAAGGATACAAAAATGAAGTGAATGGAGGTTCTAATCTTGAAGGTACAACACTAATAATTTCTTTAAGATTTCTAAACTTAATTTCTTTATCGTATTTTTCATCAACTAGAAGCAATAATCCATAAGTTCTAAAATTAGGATTTACATCTTCGCGAACTAAGAAAATTTTTAATGAATCAATATAAATATTGAGATTGTAATTTTTAAGCGAAAATAGTACTTGAGAAATCTTGCCTGAATCTGTCTCTTTTTCAAGCACATCATAGATATCATCTATCTCAAATTTTTGAGGTGAATTTGGATGTGATTCTTCTTCAATTCTGTCCTTCATTTCTCTCATAAATTCTTCAACTTCTTGAGAGACATATGGGAGATTTTCGTAATGCTTTAAAGCAATGCGTGCTTCATCAAATAATTTCTTTGATAAAAATAACTCAAAATGGAGTTTCATTAGACGAAGTTGATATTTAGTTTCAATCAAAGATTGATTCTTTTCAATTTCATCTAAAGCTTCATCAGTTTTACCTAAAATAACAAAGCATGAAATGCGCATTAAAAGTTCTTTTGGGTCTTTGCTATCTTTTGTGAGATCCAAAACTAATTGATATTCTTTTTTATTAAATAAAGAATCTAAATTGTCCATGTGGTAAATTATACAACACTATAATTAAAAAGGAAGAACGAATGTCCTTCCTAATTATTAGATAAGCACTAATGCGAATCCAAGCATCAAACCAAACAATATCATGAATGCTGGAAGCTTGCTCTTCCACATAAGAATGGATTCTGGTAATAACTCACCAAATACGACGTAAAGCATTGCACCACTAGCTAAAGCTAGACTTACAGATAATCCGACTTCATTTATACCGCCAACAGCAAAGCCGATTACTGCGCCTATAACTGTTGGAAAACCTGATAAAGCTGTATAAAGTGCTGCTTTCCATTTCTTGGTTCCGCCTGAAACAAGTGGAACAGAAACAGCCATTCCTTCAGGAATATTATGCAAACCAATAACAATTGCAACAATAATCCCTGAACCACCTAAAATAACACTTGGATTCTTAGCATAAGTTGCACCGATAACCATACCTTCTGGTAGGTTATGAAGAGCAATAACTACAGCCATAACAAGACCAGCCATAAATAAACGATTATCGCTTTTCTTATGGTGTTCAAGGTGGTCAGCGTGAATAATTTCGCCTAAATCATCGTGCACATCTGGGTGATCCTCGTCTGAAGTGTGAGGAACTTCTTTTTTAAGACGAACGTCAATTAATTTGTTGATTCCGAAAACAATTAAATAACCAACAATTGTGCAGCCGATGACTAAAGCAATAAAACCTGCATTATCAGAGTGAGGTTGAATTGCTTCATGAAGCAAATCAAAACATACAACTGCGAGCATTACACCACCGGCAAAAGCTAAAAGTAAAGAAACAACTTTCTTGGAATCTCTTTTAGTTAGAACACCAATTAAACCGCCAATACCAGTGCCTACAACACCAGCGATGAATGTTACTAATATAATCCAGCCTATGTTTTCCATAACACCATTATTATAAATAAAAGTAAAATTAATTCAAGCAAAAATTAACTGCGGTTAACTTTTTTATTGTATTTTGCTTTGAGATGAGTAAAAATTGAATTATGAAACTTTCGCAATCATTTGAAGATTATTTGGAAGCAATTTACGTTTTGGAGATTTCAAAACAGAAAATTAAATCTGTCACTATTTCCAAAATGTTAGACGTTTCAAAACCTGCAGTTACAAAGGCTATGAAAGAACTTTTTGATGCGAAATATATCGAAAAAACCCCATATTCCCCTATTAAATTAACAAAATCAGGTCGCGAAATTGCTAAAAATGTTTACCATAGACACACAGTCATACGTGATTTTTTGATTAACACATTAGGCGTAGATAGTAACATTGCTGAAAAAGACTGTTGCATGATCGAGCACATCATTTCTCCTGAAACTCTAAGGGCGATGGAAAATTTAAATAAGTAATTTAAAAGGGACCCTAAGGTCCCTCATTTTTTTATTCAGCTTTATTTGCTTTCTTTTCTTTTAGCATCATTATTCCGTTATTTAGTGCATTCAAGAATGGAATTATTAAGCAAACACCATACATTAAGATTGCATCGATTGGGAATTTAACAAGTCTTTCGAATTGTTGAACTGGAGATAATGGATTAAGAATTAATGGGTAATTATCTTTTGAAATAACAACCATATAAATAAGAGTTGCTAAAGAGAATAAGAACGCAATAGATGAAAGAATAAATGTAACTTTACGATTTCTTAAGAAATCTTCGTGAATAATGTAAGTTGCAATAATTAAAGTTGGAACTAAGAGTTGGAACAAATATGGAAGAACATAAACACTGTCATATGAACTCCAATAGAATGGAATGAGCATAAATGCTCCAAGTCTATTTAATGCGTATGCAGCGAGGATGCCTAAGCCAGCTTCTCTCATGCCATATGCAAATGTTCCTTTATATGTTTTTTCGATGTTTTCAGCTTTAACTTTGTTAGTAATTGAAATGATCAAATAAATGCACCCTGCAATCATTAATGCAAAAACAATTAATGAAATTAATGGATAACATTTGAAAATGTAATCACCAATAAATGTATGATAAATTCCAAGGCCTACAAACAATGACATACCAAAGCCTATTGCAGACATTACTAAAAGTACAATTGCATAATAGCGCACATAATAAAGGTCTGGTTCTTTCTTCATAAAATAACGATAACCAGCAACTAAGCCAATCATTAGATTAATGAAAATTAATAACATTGGAATTCCAGCAAATGAAACAATGTCGAGCGCTTCATAATTGGAAACTACCATGAATAAGCAATTGCATGCATAGAATGCGATAAAGGAAAGCATGAAAATTCCTAATGCAAGTAAAGCGGTTTTAACTGGTTTCATAATTATTTAGCCTCCGCTTCTTCGTAAGAATGTTTAATATTCTCGAATTTTAATTTGGTTGGATTATCATGATCAATTGAGATAACTTGACCACCTAATTTTTCTTTATCGTAGTAAATTCTATCTGTTGAGTGAACACCATAACAAAGAGCAATATCATCATAGATGATAACAGCATCGTTAATGTGGTCGTGAGCTACCGAGATAGCAAGTGTTGAGCCAAGTTCTTTTACCTTATCAAATAAATGTTTATCAGATTCTGGAGCTGGTCCACCATATTCGCTAATTGATGCTTTTGGATCAAATCCTTCTGGTACGTGACAATTATGCACATTTTCGCTTGTGCCATCCATTTCATGCCATGCTTCAAGAAATTCTGGAAGAGCAATATGGAAATACATTGCAGATGGGACAACGTGCCCTACTTTATTTGTTTCGTAATTAACCATTCTTTCGTACCAATCAATTTGGTCTTGTTTGATATAGTCATACTTCAAAGTATCAAAGTTATAGTTGTGTGATTCTAAGCAATAAACTTGGAATAAATCGTTATTAACGAAAACATCATCAACTTTTGATCTCTCATAAATATTAATAACAAAGTTACTTCTGCCTGTTACATCGTCATCTTCAAGATTGACAAATTTAACATTCTTAAAGAGACCTCTATCACCAAGTAATCTTTGGATATAAGTATCTGCAAAGTAACCTTGATCATCATGATTGCCAAAGGCAAAAGTCCATGGAATATCATAACTGTCGATGAAGGCAAACAACTTGGTTACAACGCCTTTATCAGCATAAGTAAATGAGTCACCATTAAGAACAATAAGATTTGGATTTGCGTCCTTAATTGTCTTGTTAATCATCTTAAAATGTCTTTCAATTATGTCACTTTGATTAAGGTGAATATCGCATAATTGAAGAATTCTAAAATCTTCAGCTCTGTTAGTCCATTGAACACCTAGTTGGTATTTATCTTCACTATAGTGAACAGTACCTTTACAGGACGTTAAAATACAAGCTAGTAATGGAACAGCGAATAATATTTTTTTGTTCATATTTATTTTCCTTAACTTATATTTTAGAAAAATTATCTCTTTTAGTCAAAAAGTATTATACTTTTATGGATGGTCAGAAAAGATATCAAAGAATTCATTAAAACAATTCCAAGTGATGTAACCCTTGTTGCAGCCACAAAATATGTTGATGTGGATGACATGAATGAACTTTTTCGAGTGGGAATAACAAATTTTGGCGAGAACCGTACAGATTCCTTCTTAAGAAAGCATTCTTTACTAAATAATCGCGAAATCACGTGGCATTTTATTGGTCACCTTCAAAGAAACAAAGCTTTAGATGTTATAAATAAGATTGATTTTTTGCACTCTCTTGACTCTCTTAAGCTTGCAAAGGTCATCGAAGACCACTGCGATCACAAACTCAAGTGTTTCATCGAAGTTTCTATTAATTTAGAGGAAAATAAAAACGGAGTTCCATATTATGAAGTTGAAAATTTTGTAAAAGAACTTCAAAAATTCTCAAAGATTGAACTTGTTGGATTTATGATGATGGCAGTCAAAGCTAGCGACGAAGAATCATTAGATTCTCAATTCGCAAAACTTCGAGAATTAAGAGATGAAATTGAAAAGAAATTAAATATAAAAATTCCATACTTATCAATGGGCATGTCTGATGATTATAAATGCGCAATTAAAGAAGGCGCTACGCACGTTAGACTCGGTCGAGTATTATTTAATTAAAGAAAAGGCACCGCGATGGTGCCTTTTAATATAGATACGAGTTTCCTCGTTATTTAAGGTTAGGTGAAACTGATTTTTTCATATTTCACGTCTCCTTTATGCAACTATTATAACTTTGTTATTATCTATTAACAAGTTTTAAAATCTTAAGAAGATCTTTGTGGATGTCTCTTTCCATATTGAATGCATCTTCAAATGGAACTCTTTTGATTTCTCCGCCGAATAATCCAAGTGCTACTGATGAATCACCATCAATGATTGCTTGAACGGCTTCAACACCAAATCTTGTAGCAATAATACGATCATGTGCAGTTGG
>JAKSVH010000010.1 GCA_024408085.1 Bacilli bacterium
ATTGATACTTCAACAATTAAAACTGAATATGAAGTTGGGGATGTATTTCAATGGACCGGATTAGATGTAACTGCATATTATGAAGGTGGCATGTCTTCAAGCGTACCATTAGGAGGATATGAAATTTCAACTCCTGATATGTCAACTGCAGGTACAAAAACAATTACAGTATCATATGGAGCGTTAGACAACATAGTAACAAAAACATTCACAATTACAGTTTCTGATCCAACTCCTGTTAAGCCAACAATCGTATCTGTGTCATTAACTAAAAATCCATCAAAAACCACGTATTTTCCTGGAGAAACTATTATTTTTGATGGTGAAATTACCGCTCATATGTCAGACGGTAATGATGAAGTTTTAGATAATGATGAATGGATTAAGAATATAGATCCTAATACTGCAGGTGGTGTTGGATATCACACAATTACAGTCAATATTAAAAATACAAGTGGCAAATACGTTCAATTTGGTATTAGTGTTATTGCAGTTCCATCAATTCTTGAAAATATCTCTATAAGTGGTCAAAAAACTGATTACTGGACAGGTGAAGCATTTGAACCATCTGGAGTAGTCAAAGCTCATTATAGTGGCGGAACTACTAAAACAGTAACTCCAACTCAATACAGCGAAGTTGACACTTCCACTCCAGGAACAAAAACAGTAACTGTATATTATACAGAAGACACAATTACTGTTACATGTTCATATAACATAATCGTAAAGGATAAACCTACTATTGTTGATTACACAATCAGTGGTGGAAAACGTGAATTCGTTCTTGGAGAATCATTCTCTCAAGGTAATCTCTCAGTTACAGTCAAATATAGTGACGGAACTGAAAGAAGTGATGTTCCATTTAATGTTGATTCAACACACTTTGACGGAACAAAACTTGGTACTTATGAAATCTTTGTCACAGTTCCAGAATATTCAGGCGAAGTAAAGAGTTATACAGTAACTGTTAACAAAGCCCTTATTAATAATATCGAACTCCGTTATACATCTTCAAAAGTAGACGCTAAACCAGGTGATCAACAAGAAATCATCTTCAAGAAACCAGATCCTACAGGTGAATATTTTGATTATGATGATTTCACTTATGAATCTAGTAACTCTGATATTGCAGAAGTACAAATGATTAATGGTGTTCCAACAATTGTTTATAAAGATTACGGAAATTGTGTTATTACAATTAAAGCAAAAGCTGGTAGTGGCGTTGCAACATATCAAGTCAATGTCTTAAAACACGTTACAGGTATCAGTTTAGATAAAGCCGAAGCAGAAGTTAATATTCACGAAACATTAACCCTTAATGCCACTATTACACCAGCAGATGCTGATGATAAGAAAGTAATTTGGATATCAAGCAATGAATCAATTGCAACAGTTGATGCAAATGGTGTTGTTACAGGTATTAAAGAAGGTACAGTTACAATTACAGCAACTGCAAACGATAAAGTCTTAGGAACAAAATCAGCTTCTTGTGAAGTAACTGTTAAGAAAGTTCCAGTTACAAGCGTAACACTTGATAAAATAACTGAAGAAGCACTTGTTGGTGATAAATTTAAATTAAATGCAACTGTTGAACCTGATAACGCAACATTCCCAGAAGTTAAATGGTCATCTTCAAATGAAAAGGTTGCTAAAGTTGACCAAAACGGTAATGTAACTTGTGTCAAAGAAGGTGTAGCAACGATTACTGTTATAAATGAAGATAGTGGTTTATCTGCAACATGCGTGGTTACAGTTTCAAAGATTGACGTTGAAAGTGTTGCAATAAACAAAGAAACATTAGATCTTGTTGTTGGCAATAATGAAACATTAGTTGCAACTGTCTCACCAGATAATGCAACCTATAAAGATGTTACTTGGAGTTCATCCGATACATCAGTTGCAAAGGTTGATGCTAACGGTAAAGTAACCGCAGTTGCACCAGGAACAGCAACAATTACAGTTAAGACAAACGATGGTGAAAAAGTCGCAACTTGTACAGTCACTGTTAGAGCAATTCCTGTAGAAAGCGTTTCATTAGATGAAACAACTGCAAAACTTGATATTGGTCAAACACTTGATTTAGTTGCAACTGTTACACCAGAAAATGCAACAAATAAAGATGTTACATTTTCAACATCAAATGCTGATATTGCAACCGTTGATGAAAACGGCAAAGTAACCGCAGTTGCAGTTGGTGAAGTAACAATTACAGTTACAACTGCAGATGGCGCAAAAACAGCTACATGTACAGTCACAGTATATGACAAAGCAGCACAAACAAAGAAAAACCTCATTGTTTTGGGTGCTGCATCTGGTGGCGTTATTGTAGTTGGCGCAGGATGTGGTATTGGTATTCCACTTGGCTTAAGAGCTAAGAAACGCAAACATCTTAAATAATAAAATTTATAAGAAACGTGGTCGCGAGATCACGTTTTTTTAATTTTCTAATACAAAGTATTAAAAATAATTTTCAGCGGAAATGTGAAATTGCACTGCATATTGTAAGTGAGGGATTATCACTTCTCTCATACTCTTCGTGTGTGTTGCAATTGTAATGCAAATGTCTTACAATTTAGAAAGCGAGGTGATTTCATATGAAAACAGCAACAGTAAATGTAAGAGTAGATGAAAAACTTAAAAAAGATTGTGAAGCGATTTTTGATGAATTAGGTTTTGGTATGTCTACTGCAATAACAATGTTTTTAAAGGCAGTTAGAAGAACTAATGGAATGCCTTTTGATTTTGAGATACCTAATGAACAGACTTTAGCTGCCTTTAAAGAAGGCGATGAAATACTAGCAGGAAAAAGAAAAGCCAAACGTTATACATCAATTGCTGAACTAAGAAAGGATTTAGATGTATAAATATGATTTAGTGCTTACTAAACAATTTCAAAAAGATTTAGATTTAGCAAAGAAACAACATATCGATTTAACAAAGTTATTCGAAGTTGTTGATAAACTTAGAAATGATGAACAACTCGATCCAGTTTATAGAGACCATGAATTAAGTGGAAAACACTACAATGGCAAAAGAGAATGTCATGTTCTAAATGATTTTCTTTTAGTCTATGTTAAGGATGGCAAGTCATTAATTTTGTTACTTTATAGGTGTGGTTCACATTCGCATCTTTTCTAAATTATAATAATTAATTATTTTAATTTGGTGCGTACTAGCGTATACTATGGGTGTATGTTGATACGCGAAATAAAGGCGCATTTCCTACTCATACTTTAGTATGATATAGAGGATTATGCGCTTTTTTTATTATCGCGTATGTATATAAACGTAAAGAATACGTAAAGGAGAAAAGAGTTATGAAAAGTATTACAAAAAGGATTATTTCTACTCTTGCCATTTGTGGCGCACTTGTTTTAGAAGCAGGGACCACAGCGATTGGATCATTAGGAAAGGCACTTAACAATATTGCAAAGGTTGATGCTGCTACAGAGATTACAATTGCTTCCGCTGATGTAGTAACTAATAGTAGCTATGCAAAATATGAAACGACTGTTAGTGATAGAACATGGCTTATTACATTTGGAGGAAACAACAAATCTGTTGGTACAAATAGTGGCAATAGATCAAAATGCAATCTTTCTAGTTATTCAAAATATGCAGTAAGCCCTGTGTCAACTAGTGATGTAGCAGCTGCTTTTGCAGGCGAAACAAAATTGGAGAATATTGGTGAAATCTCTTATACATTTAACGGAGGAAGTAGCCAAACCAGCACCAACGTTTATGTTATTTATTCTTCTGACGGAAATTCTTTTAGTCAATTATCATTAACTTCCGGAACACAAGGTGCTGCAATTAGTTCCGGTACCACATATAAATTTAATTCTTGTTCCGGATACTTTGCATTATTATTTAAAGCTACCAATTCATCAGGCAACTGGAGAATTGATGATGTAAACATTACTTTTAAGGCTGTTGCTGCATCAAAATATACTGTTGCTTTTAATTCAAACGGTGGTGAGGGTTCCATGGACGGAACAGGACAAGATTCTGCATCATATACACTCCCATCATGTACATTTACTGCTCCTAACGGTAAGGCTTTTGATAAATGGGCACTTGGATCTACATCAGGTACGCAATATTCTGCCGGTTCTAACGTTACTTTATCTGAAGGAACAAACACCTTTTATGCTTTGTGGAAGGATATTGAATACACAGATATTCCTGCTGGAGATTATTCAGTAACATTTAATGCAAATACTGATACAGTTGTTCCTAATGGAAATTATGCTATAAAAGCTGATGAAGGTGGAAAATACTATAAACCATTGGTAGTTACTTCTACTAATGCAACATTAAATTCGTCATATCATGAATTTACTTATACAAAATCTATAGGAAAATTAGAAATCTCAACTGCATCAAATGCAAAGATTACAGAAGTTCATGTTGGTTACTATAAGGGAGAAAACGGTGTTTTAAAAGTTAATGGAAGCGCTGCATCTTCTTCTACAACAGATGTAGTTGTTCCTTTTGTTGGCAATGATTCAGTTAAGTATAAATATACTATTAATTCAAATGGTTTCACTTATGAAGTCGGCAGTGATTTCGCTGGTAATATTTTTTCAATGGTTATTCATTTAAAAGTTGAAGCTGCTTCAGGTCCAACTGATGTAATCAATGAAATTGATGCATTACCAGCTGCTGCTTATACTCAAGAGTTTGCTGATAAGTTAAACTCTGCACTTGAACATTACAATAAACTCAGTGCTTCAGATCAAGCATTAGTTACAAATCATAATAAATTATTAACAGCTCAATCATCATTTAATGAGTTAAGAGATGCAGCTGTTGCCAATGTTGAATCATTAATTACTCAAATTGGTACAGTAACAGCAGATTCAGGAACAAAAATTTCTGATGCTAGAACTGCTTATGATGCATTACTTGCAGACACATTAGGCAAATCATTAGTTAGTAATTACTCAACACTTACTGCAGCAGAAGCAACATATCAAGATGTTCTTGCAGTTAAAGTTGTAGAGGATGCAATTAAAGCTCTACCAGAAGCTGCAAATATTACAGATTATTCACACCATAGCGATATTGCTGCTGCTAGAGCTGCTTATAATGCTTTAACAGATGACCAAAAGGCTATGGTTACTGCTTCATTAGTTACAAAACTCGAAGCTTGCGAAAATGCTGAAAAGCCTTTTGCTCCTAAAGAGGTAACATTTTATTACTCTGATACTACAACAACAAAAAACATGACCGGTAATAATGACGCCGAATTATTAAATGCTGATGCTACCAAATGGGAAATAAAAGGAGACAAAGGGGGAAACAACAATTATCCTGGTCTTAACAAAGCTGGGCAAATTAGATTGTATTCAGGTGCTAGTAATGGTAATACCATTACAATTAAAACTTTAATTACTGATGCTAAAATTACTACTTTAACATTAAATTTCACTGATACAACTGATAGCAAATTTACTAATTCTGTAAATGTTTATGCCGGTTCAAGTACTAGTACTGTTTCTCCTATTAATGGCGTTTATACAATCAACGCTGTCTCTGTAAAGATAGAAAATGCTTCTAGATCAAGCGACAATCTTCAAAACTGGTTTGATTCTATTGTCTGTGCTTATAGCATTCCTACATCATCTACAATTACTTACAACAATTTAAAGGGTGCAACAAACTCTAACCCTAGCACATATGTTGAAGGAACTGGTGTAGCATCTCTTGTTGCACCTGGTTCAATTACCGGTTATACATTCCAAGGTTGGTATGATAATGCTAGCTACGATGGTAACCCAATTACATCAATTCCAACTACTAAAACTGGAAATGTTCAATTATGGGCTAAATGGCAAATTAATTCACATACATATAAGATTGTTTATGACAACGGTACTGCTGATGCAACAGATACTTTAAATTACGGTACAACAATTACAATTCCAGCAGCTCCAAGCAAGACAGGATATGAATTCCTCAATTGGAGTGATGGTACAAATACATATAATCCAGGCGCAACAGTAAGCATGCCTGACGAAGATTTCACAATTACAGCTAAATATAATGTTGCAAAATACACAATTACATTCTATAAAGCTGTAGGTGAAGTATTTACAACTTACACAAATAAAGAATACTTAAGCGAAATTGATTTACCAAGTCCAGCACCAACTAAAGAAGGCTTTACCTTTGTTGGATGGGCTGAAGATTCAAGCGCAACCGAAGCTTCTTGGGCAACTGGTAAATATCAAGTTCCTGCAAAGAACGTTGATTTCTATGCAGTCTTTACTAATGCCCCAGCTATTACAGGTGTTACACTTGCAAATACATTTACTTCTATTGAATTAACTGAAGCAAATAGCAGTTTCAGCGCAACAGCAGAAGTTTCAATTACTCCTCATTCACTTGATACAACAATTGATTGGTCTGTATCTCCAGCAGATGCAGGTACATTAACAAACGCCAGCACAAACAGTGGTGTTTCTCCAATCTTTACAGCAAGCAAACTTTATGATGAAGTTACAATTACTGCTACATCACATGGAGATGACAATTATTACAATTCATTTACATTTGCAATTGTTAATCCAGCAGATGAATATGTTTCAGATATTGTAATTAATGAAGGCACAGGTGTTAGAAAATCATACTATAGCAGTGAAACTGCTGTTGATATGACTGGCTTAACAGCTGATGCAACATATAAATCAACTGCACGTCCTCTTTATGAAGATACAAGAGATGTTACAAGTTCAGCAACTTGGACATTAGACATTGCAAATAAGAAAGTCATTGCAAGCCTCGGTGGCGAGACAGATTACATTGCAATTGAAGTTATCGAAGATGCAATTACTGCAATCAGTGTCGATGATAATACAGGTAAGAGAGAATACACAATTGGTGATGAATTTGATTATTCAGAAGTTACAGTTACTGGTTCATACAACAATCCAGCTTTAGCTGATGAAGATGTTACTTCAGATTGTGTCTTTGATGATTCAGCATTTGATTCATTACACGAAGGCACATACACAATCAATGTTTCATATAAAGGTAGCGAAACAATCGTTGATAGCTACACAGTCGAAGTTAAGAAAGCAACCGTTTCAGAAGCAGGTTGGAAATTAGTAACATCTAATACTGACTTATCAGCTGGAAGTAAATACTTAATTGTTGGTATAAAAGAATCAAATTATTATGGAATTCAGGCTTATTCTAGCGGAAACAATATTAAAGGCAGTGCGGTTAATTCGCCAGATGAAAATAATTTTATTACATATGATAATACAAAGGGCAATGCGGAAATAACGCTCGGTGGCTTAGCAGGAAATTGGACTTTATTTGATGGTTCTCTTTATCTATATGCTGCTGGTGGAACCGGAAACAATAACTGGTTGAAGGGTGCTGCAAATGCTGATGACGCAAACGCACAGTGGACTATTGAAATCGCATCTGATGGTAAGGCAACGATTAAAACTGCTGATACAACTGTCGCAAGACACACAATGAGATTTAATACCAATGGTTCAAATGATCCATTATTTGCATGTTATGCAACAGGACAAAGCGATGTTTATTTATATAAATATGTTCCAGGTTCATCAGCTAAAATAGTTGGTGTTGATGCAGCATATACAGGTGAAACAACAGAAGGAACTGTTATTAATAATACAGATTCTACTATCACATTTAACACTATAACAAATACAGGTGTTTCCACTGAAATTACTGATAAATCCAATGTTACCTTAAATGGTGGCAATTCAGTTACATTAGTAGCAGGCTTAAATGAAATTGAATTATCATACACAACTGGTGGTAAAACATACACTGGCACATTAAAAGTCAATGCTACTGCAGTTACTAAATATGACTTATCAGTCATTATTAATTGTGATCAAGCTGACTATTCAATTAGTCCAGAACTAACTGATGGTCAAATTGTTGCAGGTAAAACATACACATTAACAGTTACTCCAAAAGAAGGCTATAAAGTTACTTCAATTGTTTCATCCTGCGGTGGTGTTTCTGGAAATACAGTTACACTTTCTGGATTTACAAGTGATGTAACAGTTACAGTTAATACAGAAAAGATTAAATTAACAATTGACAATACTAATCTTACCAACTGTTCAATTACTGATATTTCAAGTTTAGATATTTATTATGGTGACTCAGTCACTATGAAGATTGAACCAAATGGTTCATTCTTGGCACCAACTTCAGTTACTATTAAAGATGAAGCTGGTAACGTAATTACCCCAACAACTGCATACGATCCAGCAACTGGTTATGTAACATTTGTTGCAAAAGGACAAGAAAAGATTGTTGTCTATGCAAGCACAACAGACTTACCAGTCACAACAAATAACGAAAACGTTAACGCAAGCGTTGATAAAGCAACAGCAGGCGAATCAGTTGATATCGTATTAAGCGCAGTAGATCCAACAGTTTATGATGTTTCAGCAATCGAAGTAACAGGCTATAAGATGGGTGGTGTCTTAGTTCCAGCAAGTGAATTTGCAGGCAAAGCATCATATAATGCTGAAACACACACATTAACAATTAATGAAGTTACAGGCGAGATTGAAGTTGAAGTATTAATCAGAAAACTTCCAGTTGAACTTGATATGACTAGTATTGATTCTTCAGTAAACGTTACTTCCGCTCCAGAAGAAGCAGTTCGTCTTGGAGATGATGTAACTATTACCTTAGAAGTTGCTAATGACAATTTCCAAGGTTTAGTTATTACTGTCTTAATGGATGGTGAAGATATAACCGATGCTGCTTACTTAGGTGAAGGTGTTATTTACATTTCAGAAGTAACCGGTGATATCGAAGTTTCTGCACAAGCAGAACAAGTTAAATATTCTGTTACATCTCTTGAACACGTTTCACTCCAAGGTGGCGCAACACAAGAAGGTTGGGCAGATTATAAAGGCGAATTTAAATTATTCTTCGATCCAGATGATGGCTACAAGGTTACTGGTATTAGTTATACTAATAATGGTGTAGAAGGAAGTTCTACAGCTTACTCACCATTTGAAGTAGAAACTGTTAACGGTGTTTTAGTTATCACACCAACTGTTGAAGCTATTGAATACACAATTACAGGTAATGAATCAACAGAAGATATGGTTGAATACTCATTCACTTCAGAAGGACCATACCATTATGGTGATGTCGTTACAGTTAGCTTTACAGTTAAAGAAGGTTATGAAGTTAATGATGCAAAATACAGCCATTACACAATTGGCAGTATGCAATATAACTTTGCAGAGTATGGTGATACTTCAGTAGAGATTACAATTACAGGTGATGTCGTTATTTCTCCAGCAGTTAATGTAATAATGCATACAGTTGATATTACTGGTGATAATCATCAATTAGGTACATTTGATAATGTAGACCACGCAGATTACTGGGATGAATTAGTAATTATATTCACTCCAAAAGAAAATAAACAAATTGTTGATGGTGCAGCTACAGTCACAATGGATGGTGTTGATGTCACTGATTCAGCATGGGATTATGATGAATCAACTGGTATTGGTACAGTAACACTTGTTGTTAAAGGCAATGTTGTTATTGATATTGATTTTGCACCAATTACTGCAGCATTTGATATCACAGATAAAATTGATGATGCCTTTATTGTATATCCAACAAATACAACCGTTGAAATTGGTGAAGAATTTAACGCTCAAATCACTATTCCAGACTATAAATATGAATTTAATAAAGATTCAGTTAAAGTCACAATGATGATTGATGGTGTTGAAACTGATGTTACTGAAAATGTTGTTTCATACGAAGATAGCGATGCAACATTAAAATTAGCATTTACTGGCGAATATCTCCCAGTTGGTGCAATTAAAGTTACAACAGGTATTAAACTTATTGATTTCACAGTTACTGTTGAAGGCGATGACGAACTTGTCACATTAAGTGGTGATACAGTTATTGCATATGGTAATACCGCTACAATAACAGTTACACCAATTGCACATTATCACTTTACACAAGAAGTTAATGTTATTGAATCAGGTTCTGCCTCATATACTCTTTCAGAAAAACAAGCTGATGGTTCTTACATAATTTACATTACAACAGGTGTTGAAGGAAATGTTAGAATCAGCGTTTCACTTGAACATGATAACGTTAGTGTTACTACAAGTTTAAGTCATATTAAGTTTAATTTCTTAACAGATCCACACGAAGACATTGCATATGGTTCGACTGTTTCTGGTTACTTTGTAGCTGATATTGGTTATAACTTACCAACAACAATCACAGTTACATGCTATGGTGAAACACTTGATGTTGATGAATATACATATGATCCAGAAAACGGCTCATTTGAAATCGTTGCAAATGGTGACATTGTCATTTCCGCAGCCGGTAGCCAAGGAAAAGTCAACTTCTCCTTAGTCAACACAAATGAAGAAGGTAAAGCAACACTTAAGAATTCATTGCCAGCAGAACTCGATTCAGGTTACACAATTGATAATGAAATCGAAGCACCTGAAGGTTATGCTATTAAGTCTGTTGTTGTAACAATGGGCGGAAATGTTATTAAGAACGCATATGACGCATCTACAGGTGGAATTTATGTTTACTCCATATCAGATGATGTTGTTATCACAGTTACAACAATCAAACTTCATTCAGTTACTTACGATATCGAAAACGTACAAATTTCCGATCATATTGAAGAAGTTGTTGATAAAGGCACATATTCATTAATTATCCTTGTCGATGAGGGTTATGAATTAACTGAAGGTGCTGTCTCAGTTATGATGGGTGGAGAAGATATCACAGACGATGTGCTTGGCGTAGGTACAATCTTCATTAGTGAAGTAACTGGAGATGTCGAAGTTAGTATTAAAGCAACTAAGAAGTCATTCTCAGTTACAAATACATTAACTAACGCTTCAAATAGCAGTGCAGCCATTACATCTGTTGAATATGGCGCATCATATCAAGCTGTTATCTCAGCTCTTGAAGGTTACGAAAACTTAAGTTGCTCAGTTAAAATGGGCGGCGTTGATGTTCCATGTGTAAATGGCGTAATCATTATTTCAAAAGTTACAGGCGCAATTGAAATTACCGCAAGCGCTGTTGCATCTAAGGTTAACGTTTCAGTTGATGTTACAAATGTAACATGCACAATTGATTCTCAACAAGTTGATTACAATTCAAGCCTTGAA
The DNA here is from genome assembly GCA_024408085.1 of Bacilli bacterium. Classification (GTDB taxonomy): domain Bacteria; phylum Bacillota_I; class Bacilli_A; order RFN20; family CAG-826; genus Fiminaster. The sequence continues at coordinate 11,196 of JAKSVH010000010.1, forward strand.
TTCAAACTTACTCAAGATGACAACACATTTGATTACGTTTATAGCGTAACAATGGGTGGTGAACCAGTTGATGGCTTAAACGGCGTTTATACAATTGAACACGTTACTGGTGAAATCGTTATTGAAGCTTCCGCAACAATAATTGAATTAGAAAGCATTACTGCTTCTCTTGAATATCCACATAATCTTATTGATTATGATTCTGACTTCCCAATGGAATGGTTAGAAGTTATTGCACACTATAACAATGGTGATAGTCAAGAAGTCACTTCTGGTATTACAATCGAAGGCTTTGAAAGAACCGTTTCTGGTGAACAAACCATTACAGTCAAAGCATTAGGACTTGAAACAACAGTAGATGTTGAAGTCTTAGAATCAACAGTTGTTGTTAACGTTAGCGCTAATACAGTTGAAGAAAGTTACGACTTTGGTTATGAATTTACCAAATTTGACGTTGATGTTTATATTGAAATGTCTGATGGAATTACCTATGTAATGATGCCAGATGATATTTCAGGTTATGACATCACAAAATCTGGAGAACAATCTATTACCGTTTATTGCGGTGAATATGAACTTCAAATTACTGTAAAGATTAACGCTTCAACCGAAATTGAATCCATTAGCGCAGTTGCAAATAAAGACAACCTCACCTATGGTGATTCATTCAATGCAAGTGATGTTACAGTTACTGCAAGATACACTGATGGTTTAACTAAAGAAATCTCAGCAGAATACGTTGAATTCCTTGGTGCTCCAGGTAAGAACACTGTTGTTGTTCACGCAGCAGGCAAGACTTGCACAGTTGAAGTTACTGTAAAACCTTCAGAAGTTATTGATCATATCGATGCACTTCCAAATGATATAAGCTATGCTTATGGTTATGAATTAAAAGCAAGCGACTTCGCAGTCACTGCAACATATACAGATGGTCATATTGGAACAGTTGATGCAACATCAGTTGTTGCAGAAGACTTAGTCCCAGGACTTAACGTTGTTGAAGTTAAAGTTGGTGAATTATCATGCAATGTCGTTGTTAAAGTTGATGATTCAACTGAAATTGCCTCAATTAGTGCTGTAATTAAAGATGGTAAAGACACAGTCGCATATGAAGGCGCATTTACCGCAGATGATGTTACAGTTTACGCAACATATACAGATGGTAAGACAAAAGTTGTTACAGGATTCACAATGTCTGGATTTGATAACAAACACATTGGTGTTAATACAGTCACAATCACACTTGGTGACAAGACATGTACAGTTAAAGTTACAGTTCTTGCATCCACAGTTGTTGATCACATTGAAGCTACTGCAACAAAAGACAACCTCACCTATGGTGATACATTCACAAAAGATGATGTCAAAGTTACAGAAGTTTACACAGACGGTCACAAAGTTGAAAACTTAGCAGCAGATTCTATTTCAGGATTTACTGGTAAAGTCGGTGTTAACAATGTCACAGTCGTATATGGTGGTAAAGAAGCTTCAATTCAAGTCACAGTTAAAGCTTCCGAAGTTATCGAAAGCATTGAAGCAGTCGTTAACGAAGGCAAAGCTGAACTCGAATACGGTGCAGCATTCACAAAAGATGATGTTACAGTCACTGCAACATATACAGATGGTAATACAGCAGTAGTCGCTGCAGACAGCGTTGATTTCGCTGGCACAGTTGGCGAAAACACTGTAGTTGTCCACGTTGGCGATAAGACATGTGAAGTTAAAGTCACTGTTAAAGCTTCCGAAGTCATCACTGGTATTGAAGTTTCAACCGAAAAGACAAACGTTGAATATGGTGGAACATTCACTAAAGATGATGTAAAAGCTCAATATGTCTACTCAGACGGTAATAAAGTTGACGCTACAGTTGATTCAATCTCTGGATTTAGCGCAACAACACTTGGTAAACAAGTAATTACCGTTAAAGTTGGCGAATACAGCGCAACACTTGAAATCACAGTTTCTGGTAGAGTTGCTCTCTCAATTGAAGTCATTGGTTATAATGATACAGTTGACCAAGGCAAAGACTATGTCTTTACTGGTAAAGTTATTGCTCATTACAATGATGGTACAACTGAAGAAGTAACAGCCTACACTATGGAAGCTGTTGATACTTCAAAAGCTGGTAAGAAGACAGTTAAGGTTTCATTTGAAAATGTCTCAGCAACATTTGATATTAATGTAATTCAAACTAAGACGGAAATCGAACCTACATACATGACAGCCATTATTGGTGGTTCAGTAGTTGGTGTTGCTATCTTAGCAGTTGGTATCTTCTTATTCCTTAAGAGTTTCAAACTTTAATAAAAACTAGTGGTTCGGCAATAGAAAAATTAAAAAGTTCTAACTATAAGTTATAATTTGTGTTATTCTATTTGCCGAACCCACTGGACCCGTAGCTCAAAGGAAGAGCGCTCGGCCCATAACCGATCGGTTGCTGTGTCAGGATCAGCCGGGTCCACCAATAAGGAGATTTACCCAAGTGGTTGAAGGGGTCGGTCTTGAAAACCGATAGTAGGCCTCCGGTCTAGCTAGAGTTCGAATCTCTAAATCTCCGCCATTTTAAATGAAAATGTTCCCAAAATTCGTAAAGAGTTGAAGGAACTTTTTATTTTGTTTAAAAATTTTAATTGCATAAAATTCGCCAAAAATATGCAATTAAACTTGACATGATATTTTGGCTATATTATTATATAGTCATGAAATTTATAAATCTTAAAGACCAAGTATTAAAACTAAATGATCCTCTTATTATTTCGATGATCCAAGCAGTCGAGGTTAATAGAGGAAAAACTTTTAACTTACCGTCAAAGATTAAATTGAACCGTTTGCATGATTTAAATAAAAGAAGAAGTGTTACTAGTTCAAACGAAATTGAAGGTATTAAAGTTGAAAAATATAGAGAAAATGATATTTTGCTAAAACATATGGATCCTGAAACCAAAGAAGAATATTTCTTGTTAGGATACAACAATGCTTTAGAAAATGTATTTCAAGTTTATAAATATCAATCCCTCTCTGAATCTTATATTAAAGATTTACATTACTTTTTATATCAATCAATTACTCCAGAGTTTGGAGGTAAATACAAGGTTGAACAAAACTATATTAGGGAGTTTGATTCAAAAGGAAATTTAGTTAGAACAGTCTTTATCCCTTCAAAACCTCAAGAAGTTGGTGACTTAATGGGAAACCTTATCTATCAATTCAACGAATGTATGAAAGATCCAGATTGTAACAAATTATTAACAATCTTTGTCTTTATTACTGATTTTTTATGTATTCATCCTTTCTATGATGGTAATGGACGTGTATCTAGATTGCTAACAACATTTCTTTTGCTCAAGTATGGATATGAATTAGATCAATATTATTCATTATCGTATGTTATTTTAAATAATGTAAATGAATATTATGAAACTTTAGAAAAATCATCGATAGGTTGGCATGAAGGCAAAAATGATTATGCATTCTTTACTCATTTCATGCTCAAATGTCTTAAAGAAGGCTACGAGAAACTTGCTTATATTATTGAAACCAACAATATGAGCGGTGTTGCAAATGATAAAGTTCTTAAAGTGGTCAATGATTCAAAACTACCAATAACTAAAGCTGAAATTGAAGAAGTTTTAATAAATTTATCAAGAACTACAATTGAAAAATCGCTAAAGGAATTAGTTGATTCATCAAAAATTCAAATGGTTCAAAGTGGCAAATATGCTAAGTATTACAAAATCTAATTGCATAAAATTCTCCAAAAATATGCAATTAAAATTGACAAAGGAAAATAAAATATGAAAAAAACTACATTACTATTAACAGCAATTTCATCTCTTTTTGCTTTAGCGGGTTGTTCAAATCACCAAGTAAAGCATACAGAGTTTAAAAAGAGCGAAGCTTTAAGATACCTTTACGAAGTTACTTATAACGATTACGACTGGAAAGACGTTACCGATTGGATGGAATCATCTGAAAAGAATAATGATAGCCAAGGTTTTGGCTGTTCCAGCGTTCACTATGGTAATTTCTATGGTAGAAGCTTTGACTTTGTTTACACAGATATGAATGAGTTCCTAGTTAGAACAAATCACGAGAATGGCCACTTTGCAAGTATTGGCATGGCAATTGCTAACTGCAAGATGACAGATGAGCGCGTTAAAGCTATAAATGATGGAAAAGACCCACTTAATGAGAAGCTATTACCATTCTCTATGGTTGATGGCATTAATGAAAACGGGGTTGTTTGTAACACAAATGTTGTTCCAGCACACGATTTAAAGGCTCATGAAGGTGAACATGAATACTTTACACACGGCACAAACCTAGGTAAGAAGGATTTATTCTACCAATTTATGCCGCGTTTTATCTTGGATAACGCCAAGAGTGCAAAACATGCAGTAGATTTACTTTTAGATAGAAACATTACTGCAATGAACTCTAAAGGTGAAAAACGTGATTACCTTGGTGTTAGCAAGATGGGCTATGAATTACATTGCATGATTGCAGACAAAAACGATACATACATTGTAGAGCTCGTAAATGATCATTTAAGCGTAATAGCAGGGGATGTAATGACTAATTTCTACCTTTCTGCTATGACAAAAGGTGGTGCAGGTTTTGAAAGATATCAAATCCTTTTCCAAGATTATCAAAATGTCAAATCAGTGGATGATATGAAAACTTTAATTCAAAAAGTTCAATATTCTCCATGCTATAGATCTGATCTTGAAGGTCAAAATATGCCTGTATGGCCAACAGAATTCGCAGGAGTTAAAGTTGATGACGTATTTGGACCATTAACTTTCTACAATGCAGATGTTTGGTCAAGAGAACATTGGGATGAGATTAAAGGACCTCTTCAAAATGCTTACTTAACAACGCAAAGTGAAGAAGGTAGAGTTTCTTGTGATACAGAAGGTTCAATTCCATGGATTTCAACACATGCTGAAACATATGATATTGAAAATAGAACCTTACATTTATGTACTCAAGAAGACTATGATAAATGGACTGAATTTAAACTATAAATCTAAATGAGATGGACTATAGTCCATCTTTTTTATAAAAACTAAATAATTTTTTGACTAAATCAAAAAGTTATATATAATAACAGCACTATGAAATCACCTATAAAAGAATTCTTTCTTAAAAAATTCTTCTTCAAAATAGATTCAGAAGAAAGAGATGCTATTCGTCGTAGAGTAATGAAAAATGACCATAAGGTTTATATGGTTCTTTTACCAATCATCATTATTCTTGAACTCGTTGTTTTGCTTCTTAATATTTATCAATACGGCCTTAGCTTTGATAGATTACAAAACCGCAGTATGTTAGGCGTTATGAACGCTTACCGTGGTTTGTATTTGTTCTTTATCATTGCATGTATTGCTTGTATTTTCTTGCTTTGGTATTTCCAAAAGAAGAAAAAAGTATTCCCATATTTCATGGTTGCTTCATTCTTCTTAATGTGTCTTATGTTCTGGGGTGCCGGTATCGCTTTATGCGATACAGTTGCAGAAGGTGGTGTTTATCCAGATTACACTTATCTTGCTATTGGTTTAATCGGTGCATGTGCATTTATTACACTTGAGCCATGGGTATTTACCTCAGCCTCATTATTAACCGTTGTTATTTTTGATGTCTTATTAGGAACCGTTCCAGCATGTGCAAACGTAAAAATGGATGCATCATTCTTCTTAACAACAGTCGTTATTGTTGGAATTGCTTTCGTTTCAGGTACATTTAACTTTGTTAGACGTATTGACGCTATTAGACTTGAACTTAAGGTTTCAAATGCTAATGAAATCCTTTCTGATAAAGCATTGCTTGATGATTTAACAAGAGTCTTCAACCGTAGATACTTAACAGAACACATCGATGAGCCACTTGATTACACTGAAAATGGTTCAGGTGTTATTATGCTTGATATTGACCACTTTAAGAGTTTAAACGATACATATGGCCACCAAGTTGGTGATGAATGCTTATCATTACTTGGTATTGCTATTAATAACCTCATTAGAGATAAAGAGTCTTCTTGTGTTCGTTATGGTGGTGAGGAATTCTTAATCTTCTTTAAGAACATCACAAAAGGCGATCTTGAAATCTACGCAGAAACACTTAGACGTAGAATTGAAAAGATGAAAGTCTCAATCAGTGGTGGTGTTCAAATTCAATACACCATCTCATGTGGCCTTGCGAAAGCCAAAGATGGTATTTCCTACAACAATCTTATTAACCAAGCTGATGAAGCTTTATACAAAGCTAAAGAAGAACGTAATAGAATTTGTTACTACGGCGATATTAGCAATAATTAATAATTAGATTACAATTAAAAAAAATACAGCCTTGGACTTGTTCTTGGCTGTTTTTTGTAAAAAAAGAGACTTATTAATAAGTCTAAAAGATTTTTCAGCGGTTTTCATGAATTGACCTGCATATTGTATATAGGAGGACATTTTATGAATCAAAAATAAAGTCATTTGACATATACACGCAAAACAGGTATATTTATGATTAAATCATTTAAAGATAAAGAAACAGAATTAATATATAGGGGTTATTTTTCTAAAAAGATACCATCTGATATTCAAAAGATTATCTTGAGAAAATTACTTATGATAAATGCTTCTTCATCGGTTAATGATTTAAGAATTCCTCCATCAAATCACTTAGAAAAACTTTCTAGAGACTTAAAAGGATGGTGGAGTATCAAAATCAATGATCAATTTAGAATAATCTTTAAATTAGATTCAAATGGATCAGATGTGATTGATGTTATGGTTACTGACTATCATTAGGAGAAGAATATGGAAAAAATACAATTAACAACAGTTGGTGAAATCCTTAAAGAAGAATTTATGGTTCCAAACCATATTTCTGCTTATTTTTTAGCAAAATCAATTGATGTTCCTGTTTCACGTATTCAAGATATTATTCATGATAGAAGAACAATTACTGTTGATACATCAATCAGATTAGCGAGATTTTTTGGTTTATCTGACACTTATTTTATAAACCTTTCAAACGAAATAGAGTCAAGAAAAGCTTTAGAAGAAAATTCACAAGCATTTGATAAAATTATTCCACTTTCTAACTTAAAGTTAGCGCATATTTAAAGTTATTAGCTTATTTTTTTAATTACTGATACAATGTCTTCATTAAATACAAGAGAACAGAACTGGTCATAATCAGTTCTTTCTTTATTAATGATTATTAAATTATTACCGGTAAAATATCTTACAAATGATGCTGCTGGATAAACAACTAATGAAGTTCCAACAACTACTAGTGTTTCAGCGTGCGATATTAAATTAATAGCGCCACGTATATCATTTTCGTTAAGTTTTTCTTCATATAAAACTACATCAGGTTTAATTATTCCGCCACAACGAGGGCAATGCGGAACATCTCCGCCAACTTTTAAAGTACCTTCTAAATCATAGAATTGTCCGCAGTTCATACAGTAGTTACGGTGAACTGAACCATGAAGTTCAATAACATGCTTACTTCCTGCAGCTTGATGGAGATTATCTATGTTTTGGGTTATAACCCAAACACCTGGATTCTTTTTCTCTAAATTTGCAATAAAGGTATGTGCTAAATTAGGTTTAGCATCTTTATAAACCATTTTGGAGAAATAAAACTCATAAAATAACTCTGGGTGACGTAAGAAGAAAGAATGAGAAATGATTTCTTCTGGTCTATATAGACCACCTTTCTCATTATATAAGCCATTCGCACTTCTAAAATCTGGTATGTTTGATGGTGTAGAAATACCTGCACCAGTAAAGAACACAATAGACTTAGATGTGTTAAGGATTTGCTTAAGTTCTTCGTACTTGTCCATACTAAAATGATAGCACTTATTTAATAATGCTGTATACTTTATTAAGTATGACTCACTATTTAAACCTTTGGCCAAATCCATTCAAAATGATAAAACTCGGTATTAAGACAATCGAGATGAGACTTAATGATGAGAAAAGATCTCTTATTAAAATTGGAGATAACATTGAATTTGAGAATAAAGAAACCCACGAAAAATTAACATGTGTGGTCACTAATATCTATAAATACGCTAATTTTGAAGAATTATACAAACATCATAACAAGTCATCTTTAGGATATTTTGATAATGAAGAAGCTAAACCAAGTGATATGAATTTGTACTATCCTCAAGAAAGAATAGACCATTATGGTGTATTAGGAATTGAAATTAGAAAGATTTAAATATGAAGAAGTCTTTGTTTTTGCTAATTCCTTTTGCGTTATGCGGATGCGCCCCTGCTAATCCAGGTTCAGATCCAGTTAATCCAGATCCAGGCCCGATAGAGCCAGGTTTAAAGGATAAATATGCTGATTACGGTGCATTTTTGGGTAGAAGCGAAAACAACATTGATGGTTTTCAAGACTACAACTACGTATCAATTGATTTCAAAGAATACACAAAAGAATCAATCCAAAACATTAAAGCCATGGGATGCGGTGATGTATTTGGTTATTTAAACGTAGGTTCTATTGAAAACTATCGTAGTTACTACAAAAGATTTGAAAGTATTACTTTCTTAGATTACGAAGACTGGCCAGATGAAAGATGGATTGATGTATCTAATTCAGAATGGCAAGATTTTGTAATAAATACACTTGCAAAAGAAATTAAAAACAAAGGCGGAACAGGTGTCTATATGGACAATGTAGACGTCTATTCAGTTTGTATCGAAGAAAAACGTCCTACCACGGGTGTAATTTCAGGACTTAAAAACATCATTAAAGGTGTTGCAGATTTGGGCTTAAAAGTTATGGTTAATGGTGGTGCAGAATTCTTCGATGATATGAACGATAAAAATGACTCAATTTTTAACTCAGTTTGGGGCTACCATCAAGAAGAAATCTTTTCGTTAATCATAGATTACGAAAAGAACACATTCGGAAAACAAGAAAAAGAAGACTCTGATTACTACCAAGAAATTGCCTCAATAATGAAGAGAAAAAATAAAGAAGTTTTCTTACTTGAATATACTAAAGATTCAAGCCTCATAAACACAATTAGAAACTATTGCAAAACTAATGGTTTTCATTACTACATTGCATCAAATATAAATCTAGACTAAAACTAAATAGAATTTAGAGTTTTTTGACTTTCTATTTACTAGTGGTATAATAATCGCCGTTAATACTTTTTGCTAAAAGCATCAGCTATTATCTATGGGTTATAGTTTTAGCTAGGTGTGCGAAGGGAGAAAAATATGATTGAAGTTCGTGAAGTTAAAAGTAGAAAAGAAATTCGAGATTTTATTAATCTCCCGCTAAAACTATACAAGGATAATAAGAATTTCGTTCCACCTATCTATATGGATGAAAAGAAATGCTTTAAGTCCAATTACATGTATTATGATCAAGCAGAAGCCAAATACTGGAACTGCTATAAAGATGGAAAGATGGTTGGAAGAATATCCGCTATCATCCAACACAAAGCAAATGAAAAATGGAATCAAAAACGCTGCAGATTCACACGTTTTGATGCTATCGATGACCAAGAAGTAGCAAACGCATTATTCGCTACTGTTGAAGCTTATGCCAAAGAAAAAGGAATGGAAGAAGTGGTTGGCCCACTTGGCTTCTCTGACTTTGAAAGAGAAGGCATGCTTATTGAAGGTTTCCAATACCTTTCAACTTTTGAAGAACAATACAACTTTGATTATTATCAAAAACTTGTTGAAAACTGCGGTTATGGTAAGGATGTAGACTGGATTGAACATAGACTTACTTTCAACCAAGAAAAGTTTAATAAGATTAACAACATTTCTCAAAAATTACTATCTAGAGGTAACTATCACGTAGTTCCTACAATGCGTTTTAAAAAGCTTTGTAAACTTTATGGAGATCAATTCTTTGATGTCCTTGATGTTGCTTATAGCAAGATATACGGAACAGTTCCATTCACACCAGGAATGAAGAAACTTGTTGAGAATAACTATGCTCCAGTAATTAATAAAAATTACTTAAGACTTATTGTTGATAACAACGATAGAGTTATTGCTTTAGCTTTAGCATTCCCAAATATTGCTAAAGCAATGCAATTTAGACACGGACACTTAACTCCGCTCGCAATCATCCAACTTCTTTGGAGAGTCAAACACCCAAAAGTTATTGATTTAGGATTAATTGGTGTCTTACCAGAAGAAGCATTAGGTGGCTCACATATCGTTTTATTCGCGCTTTTGACTGAACAAATCGCAAAAGATAAAGTCGAATACGTTGAAACAAACTTAAACCTTGAAGACAACGAACAAATCATTTCAATGTGGTCACACTTTGATTGTATTCAACACAAACGTAGAAGAAGTTTTGTTAAGAAAATTTAATAAGAAGGCAAAATAAATGATTGAAATTCGTGAAGTAAAAACAAAACGCGAAATTAAAGAGTTCATTAATTTTCCGTTAAAGCTTTATAAAGGCAATCCATATTTCTGTCCTCCATTGTATGGAGATGAAAAGAAATGCTTTAGACCAGACTATATGTATTATGATCAATCTGAAGCAAAATATTGGAATGCTTATAGAGACGGCAAAATGGTAGGACGTATTTCAGCAATCCTTCAAAAAGCCGCTAATGAAAAATGGGGTCAAAAAAGAGTAAGATTTACTCGTTTTGATGCTATTGATGACCAAGAAGTAGCAAACGCATTATTCGCTAAAGTTGAAGCCTATGCAAAAGAAAAAGGCATGGAAGAAGTGGTTGGCCCACTTGGCTTCTCTGATCTTGAAAGAGAAGGCTTGCTTATTGAAGGTTTTGACTACCTTTCAACTTTTGAAGAGCAATACAACTTTGATTATTATCAAAAACTTATTGAAAATTGCGGCTATGGTAAAGACGTTGACTGGATTGAACATAGACTCACATTTAATGATGAGAAATATGAAAAACTTGTTTCTGTAAGCAATAGAATTCTTGCAAAAGGTAAATTGCACGTTATTGAGCATATGCCATATAAGAAATTTGTTAAATTACATGGCGATCAATTCTTTGAAATGCTTGATATTTCATATAACAAAATCTATGGCACAGTCCCATTTACAAGAGGAATGAGAGATTTATTAGAAAATAACTTTGCCCCAATCGTAAATATGGATTTTGTTAAGTTTGTTATGGATGAGAACGATAATCTTGTCGCTTTTGCAGTTGCATTCCCAGGTATTGCTAAATCATTGCAAAGAAGTGGTGGAAGACTTACACCAGGGGCTATTATTAAGCTTTTAAAGACCGTTAAGTCCCCACATATTGTAGATTTAGGCCTTGTTGGTATTGATCCAAAAGCAACATTAAGTGGTGCTCAAGTAGTCTGTTATGCAGAACTTTCTAAAGCATTCCACAAATACAAACTCGATTATGTTGAGACAAACCTCAATCTTGAAGATAACAAAGAAATTATTGGTACTTGGAATCACTTTAATTCCATTCAACATAAACGTAGAAGAAGTTTCGTTAAGAAAATTAACTAGGAGAGTAAGATGCAGATTAAGTTACTTCCAGGAAAGTTATTAAATGAAGATGGTAATCTTTATCAAGCTGGTTACGCCAACTCTTTAGTCAAAGATTATTCTCGTAGAGACATTAAAGCTAGCAAATGGCGCATTAAGGAGTGGGACTACTACTATGTAGGAAACTCTAAATATGGTGTCGCTTTAACAATTGCAGATAACTCATACATGTCTTTATGTTCTCTTTCATTTTTAGATTTTGAAAACAAAGTCGACAACACCAAATCTGTTATTAAATTCTTTAGCTTTGGAAAGCTTAAATTGCCAAGTTCTTCTAAAGAAGGAGATGTTCATTATAAGACTAAAAATGTTGAAATGGATTTTGTTCATTTTCTAGGCAAAAGGCATTTAACATGTTCTTGGAAGAAATTTACGAAAGACAAAAAAGATATTCGTTTAGATTTATATCTAGAGGAAACAAATAAAGATTCAATTGTAGTGGCTACACCATTTGAAAAAGATAAACATTTCTATTACAACCAAAAAATTAACTGCTTAAAAGCTAATGGTTACGTTAAAGTTGGTGAACATATTCATAGCTTTAATGACAACACATGGGGTGTATTAGACTGGGGTAGAGGTGTTTGGACTTATAAAAACACTTGGTTCTGGTCCTCTATGAGTGGAGAATTTGAAGGCAAACGCATTGGCTTTAACCTTGGTTATGGCTTTGGCGATAACACTACACATAGCGAAAACATCTTCTTCTATGATGACAAGTCATACAAACTCGAAGATGTACACTTTGATATCCCAATTTCTAAGTCTGGAAAAGATTCATTCTTAGAACCTTGGAAATTTAGATCAATCACAGGTGATGTTAATTTAACATTCACACCTGTATTGAATAGACACGCAAATATGAATGTCGGAGTTATTCAATCACTTCAAAACCAAGTATTCGGAACGTTTTCTGGATACATTCTTATTGAAGGTGTTGAATATTTCTTCTTAGACATGCCAGGTTTTGCAGAGAAGGTGAAAAACAAATGGTAGACAAATTAACAGGTGAAGCAGCAAAGGTTTTAAGAAAAGCCGTAGGCAAGCTTCCAAAAGTAGATCAAGAGCTTAAAGGCGGAATGATGAATGAGGCCTTTATTGTTTCGGGTGGTCGTAAACAAGGGCAAAGATACGTTTTATACGTACCAACAGCACAAGCAAACGAAATGGTAGACCGCAAATTAGAGCGCAATATCCACAAAATCGCATACAAATTAGGGATCTCTAATAAAAACGTCTATTTCAACGTTAAAACAGGCTTTAAAGTAAATGAATTCATTGAAGGCTATTCCATCAATGCTAAAAGTGAACCAGAAGATTTCAAAAATGTTGCAAAACTTCTTCTCACTTACCATAACTCTAAAAAGATGTCTGGTGTCTATTATGACCCACTTGGCAGACTTGAAAACTATAGAAAAGAAGCTGAAACCCACATCAAAGAGTTTGATAAAGAATTCTATGAATTATGGGATTTAGTTATGTCGCATAGAGAGTTTTTACTTTCTCAAAAGACAACTTTAGCTCACAATGATGCTCAAAGAAGTAATATTGTTAGAAGAGCAAGTGATGATAAGTATTTACTTATTGACTACGAATTTGCTGCAGACAACGATCCACTTTATGACATTGCTACATTTGGAAACAATGATGTCCAAGATGGCGTTAAAGTTTTAGAAGAATACGAAAAGCTTACAGTAGTCACTGATGGATTAAAACGTTATGCCTTATGGCGTATTGATGTATCACTTCAGTGGTATCTTGTTGCAATCATTAAACACTATAGGGGTGAAGGAGCAGTTCATGGATTTAACTTCCTTGATGTTGCTCATAACTTCCTTTTGAACGCACTTGAAGCTAGAAAACTATTAGAAGATTAATTTATATATGTCGCTCCTTAAAGTAGATAATTTAATGTTTAATTACTCCGATAAGGAGCTTTTTAATGGCGTCTCATTTCAATTAAATCAAGGAGAACACGCGGTGCTTGTAGGTCAAAATGGTTGTGGTAAGACCACAATATTTGACTTAATCACTAAAAAGTTAACACCAGATAAAGGTACTATTGAGTGGACTCCAGGTGTTACCTATAGCTATTTGGACCAACACTATAAAGTAAATGACGACTTTACAGTAATTGAGTTTCTTGAGCAAATCTATAAAGACCTTTTTGATAAGGAAGCACGTATGAATGCTTTATTTGAAAAAGGCGCTAATCCAGATGATCCAAATTATTTAAAATATCTAGACCAAGCATCACTTTTAAATGATGAATTAATTCGTGATGATTTTTACTCAATCAAAGAGAAGATTGATAAAGTGATAGTTGGTCTAGGTATTCCAAAGGAATATAAAGAAAGAAAACTTAACATTTTAAGCTCTGGCCAAAGAGAAAAAATCTACCTTGCAAAAATGCTTTTAGAAGAGCATGATGTGTTGCTTCTAGATGAGCCTACAAACTATTTAGATGCACCTCATGTTAAATGGTTAGCAGAATATCTTCAAAACTATCCAAAAGCATTTTTAGTTATCTCACATGATGAACCTTTCCTTTCTCAAATCGCAAATGTGGTGCTTCATCTTCAAAATAAAGTTATTGATCGCTACAAAGGTGATTATGCTTATTTTAAAGAGCAATCTTTGGTACGAAAAGAACAATACGAAAAGAACTATGCAGCTCAACAAAAATTCATTAAAAAAGAAGAGCAATTTATCGCTGCTCATATCGTAAGGGCAACATCATCAAGAGCAGCTAAATCTAGACGTGCCAGATTAGAGCATGTTGAACGTCTAGAAAAGCCAGTGAATGATACAAATTATGTTCACTTCAATTTTCCATATTCTGGTGACATCGGCAAAAACATCTTAGAAGTAAAAAACCTTGAAATTGGCTATAAAAACCCCCTAATTTCCCCAATATCTTTCAATTTGCTCAAAGGCGAAAAGATTGCAATTATTGGTAAAAATGGTGTCGGAAAATCAACATTAATTAAGACCATTTTATCAATAATTCCGAAACTTTCTGGTGAGTTTTCTTGGAACGAAAAAATAAGGATAAATTACTTCTCACAAACAGAGCTTGATGATCTTTCAATTACACCTATGGATTACATTCAAAATGGTCAGAAAAATCTTACAAATTTAGAAGTTAGAAGTTTACTTGCAAGATGTGGAATTAAAGCTAATCTCGCTATTAGACCATTAAGTGAATTGAGTGGTGGTGAGGAAGCAAAAAGTAGACTTTGCATGCTCACACTTAAGAAATCTAACATTCTCGTATTAGATGAGCCTACTAATCACTTAGATAAAGTAGCAAAAGAAGCATTAAAAGACGCTATTATTGAATATCCAGGTGTAGTTATTCTTGTATCTCATGAGAAAGATTTCTATGAAGATATAGTTGACTACATCATTTCTCTTGAATAAAAATATAACGTATGAGAAACATCTATCCATCCAACTATGAATCAAAGCTTTCTTTAATAGAAACACAAGAAGCAATTGTGGATATTAAAAACTTTTTCCAAGCTCGTTTATCACTTGCTTTAGGATTAAAGCGTGTATCCGCTCCAATTTTCGTTGACCCTAACACAGGCTTAAACGATAACTTAAATGGTGTAGAACGCGCTGTAAACTTTGAAATTAAGGATGGAACAACACTCGAGATTGTTCAATCTTTAGCAAAATGGAAAAGATTTGCTCTTAAAGAATACAATATCACTGGTTTATTCACTGATATGAACGCTATTCGTAAGAATGAGGATTTAGATAACCTTCATTCAATCTACGTTGATCAATGGGATTGGGAGAAAGTTATTTATGAATCCGAAAGGAATAGGGCTTATTTAGAATCAGTTGTATGTAAAATCTATAGTTGTCTCAAAGAGACTGAAGGATTCATAAATAACAAATACCCAGTCCTTTCAAAGAAACTTCCAGATCATCTTACTTTCATCACAAGTCAAGAACTACTTGATATGTACCCAGGTAAATCTCCTAAAGAAAGAGAATACCTAATAACTAAAGATAAAGGTGCAGTATTCGTAATAGGTATCGGCTCTAACCTTTCAAATGGTGAGCCTCATGATACAAGAGCCTCAGATTATGATGACTGGACACTCAATGGTGATTTGCTCTTGTATGATGAGGTACTAGATGTACCATTTGAAATAACATCAATGGGTATTAGAGTTGATGCAGCCGCTTTGATGCATCAATTAGCAATGAAGCATGAAAACGACAAATTAACTCTTCCATATCATAAAGCTGTTATAAATAATGAGCTTCCACTCACCATAGGTGGTGGTATAGGTCAATCAAGACTTTGTATGTACCTACTTGAAAAAGCTCATATTGGTGAAGTTCAATCTTCATATTGGTCAGATAGAGACAAAGAAGAATTTGCTTACTACAACATAAAGGTTTTATAGGACTGATGAGCTACCGGCTGCAAAAATGGTTGCAACCCATTAACTAATCAGTTATTATATAACGCATATCGCAGAGTAGAGCAGCCTGGTAGCTCGTCAGGCCCATAACCTGAAGGTCGCGGCGTTCAAATCCCGCCTCTGCAACCAATGATTATTGGTAGCTTCGGCTATTGATATATAAAGTAACTAGCAAAATGCTGAGGTCTTAGACTTCTGGCAGCCTCACAAAGCGTGATGAGCTAGTTACTTTTTTATCATTCATCATAAAATCTAGTTGAATATTGCAAGGAAGTTCTGTTGAGAAAAATATTCTTTCATCTTTTTCTTGTGCGTGAACTATATACATATGTGTACTTCAAAAAAGTCATTCTAAATATTGTTTGTTTCGATTGTTTTTACAATTATATTTTTATATAATTTTTAAAAGAGGTCGATTATATGAAGAAAAACAAAATAATATCATTAATAAGCTTGCCGCTTGCTATGGCTTTATTAACAGGTTGTGAAAATACACAATCAGCACACGAACACACTTTTTCAGAAGAATGGTCTTTTGATAGTGAAATGCATTGGCATCAAGCCACATGTGAACACAAAGAATTAAGCAGTTCACTTTCAGCTCATACTTATAATTCTAATAATGTATGTACTGTTTGCGGACGTAATAAAAATGCAGGAAAACAATCCTTAAAAATTAAAGGTGTTAATTGTACAGTTGATAACAAAACAACATTTGAATCATTATATGGTTTAGATGATTATGCTTCAATTGTCATGGTTGCAAATGAAGGATATGTCTTACCAAATGAAATACGTGTTTACTCTGGCAATGAAATTATCTTAGCAAAAAAATACACATATGCATTAAATGCAAATAAAAAGAGTGCTGACTTTGTTATTAAAATGGATAAGTCCTTTGAAATTTCAGTAGAAGCAGTTGAAGATATAGAAGTTGTCTATGTCGGAAATCATAAAATTACTGAAACAGGAGATTATTCTTATATCAATCCAGACAGCTCGGATTATACAGTTTATTATTCAAAAGAAACAAATGAACTTACATTAAGAAATGCAGTCATTTCAGAAGATTTATTTGGATCTACTACATACACTAATCGTTATGGTGTAAATGCAAGTTACTTAATTACTTATATGGGCACCAAACCATTAACAATTAATCTTTATGGCGAGAATCATTTCATTTTTAAAGGAAATGAATCCAGTTTTACTAAAGGTGTTATTGTTTCACGTAACTGTGGAGATATTAATTTAGTTGGTCCAGGATTTAACTATGTTGATGGTGCAGGTCAAGGTTTCATCTATTCTGATGGAAATGTATCAATTAAAGATTGCTTGATTAATAGCAGCAATGCTGGAAAATGGGGTATTGCTTCAAGATTCTTAAATATCGTTGATAGCACAATCGGTGTCTATCAAGGAACTGGTAAACCACAAGAAGCTTATGAAAAGGCTATTGATGCTTCTGATTGTTCAATTGTAAGAAGTGTTGTTGATGTTAAAGGATTTATGAATGGACTTTTTGCTACTAACTTAAGATTCTTTAGTTCCAAGATCAGTGTTGATTCAGAGATTGGTATTAATGCTGATTGGATTTATGGATATGGCGAAAGACTAATTGATAAAAACTTCACAACTTTTTTAACAATTAAAGGTAGACTTGCTGGAGTTAGATCATTCGATTTACAAGAATGGCAATATTGTTACTTAGATGTTGTTTGTACTGAAGGTAATGCAATTTCTGCTGCTGATAGCACAATTAGATTTTATAATTCAAAAGTATCAGCCGTTAGCAAAGCAAAAGGAGAGGGCGTTAGATCATTTAGAATGCACATTATGAACTCTGAAGTATATGCAGAAAGCAGTGCTGCAAAAGCTGCTGCTATTAGAGTTACATCCTTAGCAACACAAGAACCAGACCCAAATAAACAATCATTCTTAAAAATTGAAAACTCTGTTATTGAAGCTAAGAGTAATTTTGCAGCAATCTGTGGTCATGGTGCATTAACTGTTAATAATCATGAAGGATTTGAAGACGCAAACAACCATTACTTAACAAAGAATGTTGGAAATCTTCAATGGTTACATGTATGGGGTTTATTCCCTATTTCTACAACAGAGTTCGATTATGAACTTGATCATGGATCAGCATTTACTGCTGTTCCAGTTGGTTGTACAACAAACTTAACATTGGATGCATGTATTTAATAGGACTATAAAGTATGAAAAAATTAACGAATTTTATTTTGCCTTTAATGTCCATCTCATTATTGGCTAGCTGTGGCGAAAATCAAAAAACCTACACTGTTATTTGGAAAAATTATGATGGTTCAATTCTTGAAGTTGATAGCAATGTTACTGAAGGAAGTAAACCTGAATATAATAAGCAAACTCCCACAAAAGATGGGAATGAATTTTGCAATTATTCTTTTGTTGGCTGGGATAGAGAACTAGAAGAAGTTCATTCAGATCAAACATATATTGCAAAATTTAATGCTGATACAAAACCTACAGTCACATCTTTTGATGTAACTTTAAAACGTGATTTAGAATTTAAGTTTGTTTCTATAAGTTCTAGTGAAGGTCAAGATCTTAAAATTAATTGGGGTGATGGTGCAATAACAAATAGTGAAACATCACATACATATCAAAGTGCTGGTAACTACACCATAATGGTTTTAAATTTAGGCTTGGTCAATTGCGAGGCAAATAATACTATTACTGCTATATCATTTGGTACTACAGTTACTGAAATTGATAAAAGTGCCTTCTTTGATTGTTCTAAGATAACCTCTATTTCTTTTGCAGATACAATTACATCAATTGGTAATGGTGCATTTTATAGATGCGAATCATTAGAAACATTAGAACTACCAAATAATGTTAAAACTATTGGTGGTAGTGCATTCTATTCATGCAAACTCATTGAAAAACTATATATTCCAGCCTCTACTGAATTAATAGGAACTGATGCTTTTAAACATTGTTCTTCTATAGAAGAAATTAAAGTTGATCCAATGAATCAATATTATGATAGTAGAGATAATTGCAATTGTTTAATTGATAAGGACAAAAAAAAGTCTCTTGCTTGGATGCAGGAATTCATTTATTCCAAATGGTGTTGAAATTTTATCTTGTAACTGTTTTGCTGAATGTTCTTATCTAGAATCAATTACAATCCCATCAAGTGTAACCAAGATTGAAGATAAAGCATTTTATCGTTGTACTCGTTTAAAAAGCATTGTTATTCCTGAATCCGTGAAATATTTAGGATATAGTGTATTTTCTGAATGTGCAAAACTTGAAAGCGTAAGTATTTTATCAAACCAAATTAAAGCAATAAACCATGAGTGTTTCTATCGTTGCTTTAAACTAAAAGAAATCAATATTCCTTCATCTGTTACAAAAATTGGCCCTGTAGCATTTTGTGAGTGCACTTCATTAGAATCAATTTTTGTTCCAGAATCAGTTACTACTATGAATGAAGATGTATTTTTTGGTTGCGCATCATTAACTATTTATTGTGAGGCCAAAGAACAACCTTCTGGTTGGAGTGATAGCTGGAATTCGAGCAATAGACACGTATTGTGGGATCAACACTCTAATTGAAACATTTTAAAATGTCCCACAATTTCGTACAGTACGATTTTGTGTCAAAATAAGGCACGCGTACAAGACAATAACAGGACACTTTGTGTCCTTTTTTGTTTGTTTTTGAAGTGAAAATAGAATTACACCTTTTGTTATTGAAGATGTAATTAATATTGATTAACATATTAAACATGAAAAAGCTGGGATTATTACTTGTATCAACACTATTATTGCTTACTGGTTGTACACCTGCACAAGGAGGAACAACTCCATCAGGTGATAATGAAGAATCAGAAGAAGTAACCCATAGTTACGAAATAAGTGATACAAAACTTACACTTAAAGCTGGGCAATCAACTAAATTATATATTTCTGATGACGGAACTCTTGTTAGTAACATAACTTGGAAATCAAGTAACACTAAAATCGCTGTAGTGGATAGTTCCGGTTCGGTTACTGGAGTTAAAGAAGGCGAAGCCACAATTACAGGAATAATTGATAAAGACAATTCTTTGAATTGTGTTGTTACAGTCACTCCTAGTGAAGTAACTCCACCTGGTCCAGATGAAGACAATGATACTGAAATTGTTAAATTCTTTAAAAAGAATGCTGACTATGTTAGTGGTGCTTCATATTATTTTGTGAGTTCCAAATCTCAATATGATTACGCAACAGATCGAACCTATTTATGGGATATGTATTTTGAATACGACACCTCAAGTAATATTTGCCTTATTAGTTCAAAAATGAATTTCACAACATCTTCTGGATTATCATGTTTCTATTACGGATTTAATACTTTCTATTGGGGATCATACAAAAGTGGATTATTTACAGGTGGTTATAAGCAAGAAAAATCAAAAGGAAGTAAAACTTATTATGATTTAGGATTTGAATTTGATAGTTCAACAATCGTTTTCCGTACTGATTACTCCCTAACTTATGTTGATTTAAAATATTCAGTAGTAAAAAACGAATTTTCTAGTTCCCCATCCTTAGATGATGTTAGAGCGGCATTTTCAAGAGTAAGCGAATGTTGTTCATACGC
>JAKSVH010000011.1 GCA_024408085.1 Bacilli bacterium
AATGGTGCCTCCACGCAGAATCGAACTACGAATTGATCCTTACCATGGATCCGTTATGCCATTTAACTATGGAGGCAACGCGATAATTATATATATAAACTATCTTTTATTCAACTATTTCTCCAAACAAATCGTAGACAAAAGCATTTGTTATCTTTACATCTACTTCATCGCCAAGTTTTAATTCTCTATTAGAGACAAAACTAATTTTGCCATCAATGTCATCTGGAGCATTCCAATAAGAACGAAGTCCATACACTTTATTTGTAGGGTTATATTCCACTACAATTCCGTGCATTATTTCGCCAACTCTTGCCTTATTATTTTGGTAAGAAATCTTCTTTTGAACTTCCATAATTTTTGCAAGTCTTCCAGATTTTAAAGCTTCTTCAACTTGGTTATCATAATTGTATGCTTTTGTGCCGTCTTCACGGCTGTATTTAAAGGCACCCATATGATCAAATTTATTCTTACGAGTGAATGCTACTAAATCTACAAAATCATCATCAGTTTCACCAGGGAATCCAACGATGTAAGTTGTACGTATAATTGCATGTGGAATTTTAGCACGAATTTGATCAATTAATTGTTGATAAGATTCATGTGTTCCGCGACGTAACATTCCCTTCAAAACTGGGTCACTTGAATGTTGGAACGGAATATCAAAATATGGGGAAATTACAGGGGTTTTTGCAATAAAATCAATCAAATTCTCGGATATTTCATCTGGATAAAGATAGAGTAATCTAATTGATTTAAACTCTGGAATTTTGACTAATTCTTTGAGCAAATCTACTACTGATTTTTGAGGCTTAAAATCAGTACCATAACGAGTGGTATCTTGACTAATTAAAACGAGTTCTTTTATGCCGTTTTCTGCGAGCAATTTTGCCTCCAAAATTACATCGTCAAAAGGTCTACTTCTGAAGTGTCCGCGGATGAGTGGAATCGCACAATAAGCACAGCAATTATTGCAACCTTCTGAAATACGTAAATACGCCATCCACGGAGGTGTAGAAAGCATTCTTACAAATGGATTAAGTGGTTCAACTTCTTGCTTATTTTCAAGCATCTTTTCAATGAGCTCGGAGAAGTGAGAATAATCCCTAATCGGAATCCATAAATCAACCTCAGGAATTGATGCTTTAAGTTCATCAAGATAACGCTCAACAAGACAACCAGTAACCACTACTTTCTTGCCATATTTACAAACATCAAGAATGTTTTCAATTGACTCTTCCTTGCTTGCTTCAATAAAGCCACAAGTGTTAACAATAATTACATCACTATCTTGAATTGTGTTTACAATTTCAAATTTTGAATTAGCAAGTGCACCTAAAATCATCTCGCTATCAACGAGATTTTTAGCACAACCTAAAGAAATAAGACCAACTTTATACATAATAGTAAAAAGGGTTCAATTAGAACCCTTATAAATTTAACTTAGAACAAATTTTTCATTAATTCAGGATGATCAACAAATGGATTACGATTTCCTTGAATGCCTTGAACGACATTGTTTCTAATTTTTTCGGTTTCACTAGGTGGATCCATCTCATTCCATTCAATGAGTTTTTCGTATGTTCTATCTCTATTACCACCATAAGCCATGACATTTGTTAAATCGAGGTTACCAATCATCTCTTGATGATTATAATATTCACCACGATAGCCATAGTGAACCCAAACATAAACTAAGATACGAGCTACATCGCCCTTTAGTTCATCTGCTGGTTCAGCTTTATCTGCGTATTGATATTTACCTGAAGAAGTTTCTTCAGCGCCTTGAATTTTGAGTTTATATGGACCGCCGTCTCCTACAGAGACAACACTATTTCTAATATCCTTAAATTCATCATCATCAAAATCACAGAACTTAGAGTTACCACGAGCAGTATTTACTGATGTTGTTGAAGGTTTAATGTGATATAAATCACTTCCTCCACCTCTATAGTTAGAACCGTCAACGTAGTGAGCACCTGCGTCTTCATTATGAACCCAAAGGTTTCCTGAGTTAGCACATGGCCAAACGTGTTCTCTTGTTCCGATACCAGTAGCAATTTTACCAGTATAGAAGTATTCGTTTTTAGTTCCTTCAAGAATGTAATTTCCGTTTTTATCTACTTGAACAGTTGATGAAGAAGCTTCACAAGATAAATGATCTTTTGTTGTAGTTGCGTATGTAGCATATTGAGAATACTTTGGATAGAAAGTATGTGTATCAAAACACAACCTTTGAAGTTCTTGTTGGAGGAATGCTCCTGTTGCTTTTAAGTCATATCCATTGTAATAACCGTTGTAATCATTACCACAGCCAGTTAAGCAGCCTAAAGATAATAAACATGGAATAACTAATTTTAATGATTTGCGATTCATATTTTTAACTCCCTAATTATTTAAATTATACCTATATTGAATGTTATTTTCAATAAAATAGACAATAGCAAATATTTACTTCATGACTTTTCTATAAACATCCTTAAAGTCAGCTAAATTAAATTCTCTTGGAACTGGATAAAGTGGATTTCCTTCTTTAATAGCATTTTTAGCCATCTCATCAACTGCAGCTTCATCATAAGCAATATCAAATTTATCAGGTATTTCCATCTTGGCGTTCATCTCACGAATCCAAGCAATAAATTTCTTTGCTTTTTCTTCTTTTGATGCAGATTTTTCACAAAGTGAAATTGCATCAGAAAGTTTAGCTAATTTCTTGTGTGCTTTTTTGCCAAAACTTTCCAAAACATAAGGCAAAATAATGGCGTTTGCAAGTCCGTGCGGAACATTGTATTTTCCGCCAAATGAGTGTGCGATTGCGTGTACATAACCAACGTATGCTCTTGTGAATGCGACGCCCGCAAGATAAGCTGCTTTTTGCATTTTCATTCTATGTTCAAAATTATGTGGATCAACATAAGATTCATATAAATGATCATGAATAATTTGAACTGCTTCAATTGCACATTTCTTTGTTTTTCTTGTATTTGAATGGCCAATGTAAGCTTCTACTGCATGAGTTAAAGCATCCATACCTGTTGTTGATGTAATTTTGCCAGGTAAATTTACTAGATAGCGAGCATCATGAATAACAAGATTTGGAATTAAATGTGGGTCATTAATTGCATACTTATGGTGTGTCTCTTCATTTACAATAACTGCAGCAATGGTAGTTTCACTACCAGTTCCAGCAGTTGTAGGAATTGCGATAAAGAATGGCATGTGTCTATGAACATGTAAAAGCCCTTTTAAATCTTCAACATTTTTCTTTGGATTTACAACTAAAGCGCCAATGGTCTTTGCGCAATCCATTGCACTACCGCCACCTAAAGCAATAATTGAGTCGCATCCTTCTTCTTTATATATTTTTAATCCAGCATTAACGTTTGAGATAGTTGGATTTGCAACAACATCTGCATAGATAGAAAATGACATTTTTTTAGTGTTAAATTCATCTACCAAAGCTTGGTGCATTCCAATATTAAAAAGACCTTTATCAGTGACAATAAGAGGATGCTTTTTTCCTTCTATAATTAGCCTATCATAAATGTAATTTGAAAGATCCACATCCGTACAAACTTCAGGTTCATGAATGCCTAAAAAGTACGCTGCAACTTTTAAACTAAATTGGTAAATTCTGTAGAATGGTGTTTGTATCATATTGACTCCTTTTCAAAGAAAAATGCACCAAAAGGTGCATAATTCATTATTTTGCTTTCTTATCAAGCTCTTTAATTTGAGCGCGATATTTCTCCATTTCTTCGGAGTTTGCGAGGATAAAGTGTCCTGGGACAATCTCTTGAAGAGTTGGTTTTTCTTTAGAATAATCGTGTGCTGTTTTTGGATTATACACAATTCTTTTTCTGGTCTTTTCAGTAAGTGGATCAGGTTTTGGAATTGCAGAGAGTAAAGCTTGTGAATATGGGTGTAAAGGATGTCTAAATAATTCTTCACTTGTTGCAAGCTCAACCATCTCACCAAAGTACATAACGGCGATTCTATCACAGAAGTACTTAACGACTGATAAGTCGTGAGCAATAAACATAATTGTTAAGCCCATTTCTTCTTTTAAGTCATTAAGAAGGTTGATAATTTGAGCACGAATTGAGACGTCGAGAGCAGAAATTGGTTCGTCACAGATTAAGAAACTTGGGTTCATAACAAGTGCACGAGCAATACCGATTCTTTGTCTTTGTCCGCCAGAGAATTCATGTGGATAACGTGAAGCATATTCTGGAATTAAGCCGACTTTTTCGAGGACTTCTGCAACCTTTTTGCTATTAGCAAACTTGTTGTGTTGACCTTGAATATGTAAACCTTCTTGAATGATGTCTTCAACTGTCATTCTTGGGTCAAGAGAATCAACTGGATCTTGGAAAATCATTTGCATTTTGCTCATGAGTTTCTTATCAACGTGTTTGTTGTCGTAGTTGATTTGCTTGATGATTTCTTTTTGTTCTTTCTTAGTCTTTTCAATATGTTCCTTAATTTCTTTAATTTGAGGTTCATATTTAGCGTGAATTTCTTCAGTTAGCTTTGCTAAGTTAGAATCATCTCTATGCTCTAAAGCCTCGGCTTTTTTAGCTTTGACTAGGCGTTTATTTTCATCAATCTTATCTTGAAGTTCTTTTAATTCAACTTTGTATTTAGATTTGATTTCTTGTTTTTGTTTGTCGGCTTCTTCGAAGTCTTCAATTCCTTCAATGGCAAGTAAAGCTTGATCATAATTAACTTTTAATTGAGCAAGTTCTTCATAAAGAGTTGCTTTCTTAGCATAAAGTTCTCTAAGTTCTGCTTCATATTTGTCATCAATTGAGGCAAAGAAAATCTCTTCTTTTTCTTTATGTTCAAGAGCTTTAATCTTGTTATTTCCTTTAATCTTGGACCATTTGATTTCTTTTTCGTTCCATCTCTTACCTGCAGAGATTCTATAACCTTCAAAGTAAACAGAACCTGAAGTAATGTGATAAAGACGAATTAGGGAGCGTCCTGTTGTGGTTTTACCACAACCAGATTCACCAACAAGACCAAAACATTCACCTTTTTTGATGTCAAAGGAAACGTCATGAACAGCCTTTGTTTTCAAGGAGTTTGCACCATGACCAAACTTAAAGAATTGTTTTAAATGGTGAACTGAAAGTTCAATATTGTTATCAACATATTCTTGTTTAAAAGTAACTTTTCTTGCCATGATTATTTTCCTCCTTTCTTGGCTTTTAAGGAGTTTTCAATACGAGTTCTAACAATCTTTGGCATTTCAACTTTTGGTGCTCTTGGATCGAGTAACCAAGTTGCTGCATAGTGAGTATCAGAAACTTTAAAGAAAGGTGGTTCCTTTTTAAAGTCAATTGCCATTGCGTATTTACTACGTAAAGCAAATGCATCACCTACTGGTGGATAAATCATATTTGGTGGAGTTCCTGGAATTGCCTCAAGTTTTTCATTTGAGTCAACATCTGGAATTGAGGAAAGTAAAGCCCAAGTGTATGGGTGTTTTGGATCATAGAAGATTTCTTCTTCTGTTCCGTATTCAACAATCTTACCTGCATACATAACTGCGACCCTATCGGCCATGTTAGCAACAACACCTAAGTCGTGAGTAATGAAAATACAAGAGAGTTGTCTTTCTTTCTTTAAATTATTAATAAGTTCAAGGATTTGAGCTTGAATTGTAACGTCAAGAGCAGTTGTTGGTTCATCACAAATTAAGATGTCTGGATCTGCTGTTAATGCAATAGCAATAACGATACGTTGTCTCATACCACCTGAGAACTCAAATGGATATTGTCTGAAACGTTTTTCTGGATCTTTAATACCAACTTCTTCCATAATCTTTAAGGCTTTTGCTTTTGCTTCAGCTTTAGTAATTCTTAAAGAAGAAACGTATCTATCATGTGCGCCTTTAAGTTCGATACGAAGACGTTTTGATTTAACTGATAATTTAGCGTCACTACCTTTGATTTTTGCAAAAATATCCTTGATTTCCTGGTGATATTTGTCTTTAAGTGACTTCTTAAACTTCTTAACTTCAGCCTTAGCAACCTTAGATTTTGCTCTGTATTTTGCCTTAGTTTCTTTAATGATTGGTTTATATTTTGCTTTGAGTTCAACGACTGTTTTTTTAGCTTCTTGTTTAAGCTCTGCAATTTCAGAATCAAACTTTTCGGTGAGCTCTAAAACTTTTGCTTCAGCCTCAGCTTTGAGCTCTGCTTTATCTGCAAAAGCTTCATTAATTTTCACATTATTTTCAGCATTGATTTTTGCTAAAGCTTCTTTTCTTTCAGCTTCAAGTCTTGCAATTTCTTCTATATTGTCTTTGGCTTGTTCAACTAAAGTGTTGTATTTATCGTTAATAGCAAACTTGCCTGCGCCAAGTTCACGTTTCAAGCTATATTTACGGCCTTCAATTTCATTGGAGACTCTATTCTTGGCTTGGTTAATTTGTTTTTTCTTTTCAGATTTTAAGAATTTAACGTTTTCTTTATATTTAGCAAGGCCAGTCTTAAGTTCTGTCTTTGCATTTTTATATTCAACAAGTTCATCAACGACTAAATCATTGTACATTTTCTTTGTACGTGAAGCGTTGATAAGCATAGCTTCGGTAATTTGTTTACCGATTCTCATGATTGGGTTTAAAGAAGAAAGTGGATCTTGGAAGATCATTCCAATCTTATGACCGCGAATTCTATGGAATTCATCTTCAGAAACCTTGGTTAAATCTTCACCTTCATACATGATGGAGCCCTCAACGATTCTACCGTTGGCAGCTAAAATACCCATAATAGCTTTATTGGTGACTGATTTGCCTGAACCTGATTCACCGACGATACAAAGGGTTTCACCCTTGTAAAGATCAAAAGAAACACCTCTAACAGCTTGTACATAACCGTGGTCTGTTGAGAAGTTAATACGTAAGTTCTTTACGGATAATAATGGTTGTTTATTTTCTTCTGCCATAATTATTCACCTTCTCCTTTCAAACTTGGGTTAACAGCGTCTCTTAAGCCGTTTCCGAATAAGTTAAATGAAATCATAAGTAATGCGATAACTACTGATGGGAAAATCAATAGATAAGGATATTCAAGAATTTGTGTTTGGTTATCATTTAAAATAACACCTAAGGATGAAAGGTTTTGGAAACCAAGTCCTAAGAATGAGATAGTAGCTTCGCTAAAGATAACTGATGGGACCATTAAGACTGCAGAAGTAATAATTGTACCCATAGCATTTGGTAAGATGTGTTTAGCGATAAGTCTTCCGTGAGAAGCACCTAAAGTTCTAGACGCTAAAACATATTCTCTTGACCTAAACCTATAGAACTGAGTTCTAGTAATTGCGGCCGTTCCAATCCAGCCTGTCAAACATAGTGCTAAAGCAAATGTAAAGAATGTTGATCCTAATTTCAAAATGGCAAGTGTCATAACAACAATCCATGGAACGCCAGATAAAATATCAGTGAATCTTTCCATAATTAAGTCGACATTTCCACCGAAATAACCTGCAACAGAACCCCAAATTAAACCAAAGATAAAGCAAACAATCGTTGTTGCAATACCAAGGAGTAATGAAGTTCTTAAACCTTCAAAAACATAGATAAACATGTCATAACCTTGTTTATCTGTGCCCATTAAGAAAATAGGCATTGAATCGAGTTTATAATCAGCTTTATATCTGAAAACTTTAGCATTTATGCTAGAAATAACACCTGTGCCAACATCATAAATCATATCAGCTTGAGTAAATGGTTCAGCAATTGGTGATTTCTTTGGATCAAGAATTTCGCACTTAAACATTCCAGGAATTGGTATATAACCGTCTTCTGTAAGCATTAAACCTGGATCAAAATCAATGACCTTTGCAATCATTGCATCTTCAATTGTTGAGAAAGGAATTGTGTGTGTATAAGTACCAAAAGCAGCTTCATATGTATCATATGTGAATGAACAAACAACTGCTTTTGCAAGATAAATAATTGCATCTGTTGATGTAACATCGCTCTTATTAGACCAAATACCTGCATCATTTCCACTACGAGCAAGAACTTCGTTACCGGATTTAAATGATAATGATTCAAATGCATCTTTTACAGGTGAAGCATCATCAGCTTTAATTTCAATAGATTTAACTAAAACACATTCGTTTTTAGTTTCTTCTGCTGTATTCTCATTAAGAACTCTAATTTCAATGGAAGGATTTTCAACAACTTTATCGGTCCATGAATAAGTGGAATAATTACTTTCATAGAAAGTATTAAATAATGCAGAAACGTCAATAGCGTCTTCACCATTACCAATATTGAATACAGATTTATACTCTGTTAAATAAATATCAAAGTTCTTTAAAATATTCTTAGAACCATCTTCTGGATCTGGAATATTCTTTTTAAATGAAAGTGCTAAAGCACATTTTCCTTGGTTGTAGCCATCAGGGAATGTTTTGATAGTTTCAGCACTTGCTTGAAGCTTTGCTTCATCATAAACATCAAAGTTTGTAATCTTTAATGAATTAGAAAAATCGAAAGAGGCAATTTTTTCTTTGCCAGAATAATACATATAATCGCCAACGATTCCATCAGAGGTTTCGATTGGTGCTGGGAATTTATTGGTGTAACCAATTTCAACATAACCGTCTTTACCATACTTACTAGCAGAAGCAACATATTCTTCGCCAGCAATTTCTAAGTTAGAGATAGCGGATCCAACATAAGCACTTGATGGTTTCCAATTTGCTGGATCTGGATCTGAAGTATCTACTGGAATACCAGTTAATTTCTTTGTTCCATCCCAGAAACCGGTTCCGGCTGGGAAGAGTTTTGGTTCAAGGTAAATGTAAGGATGTTCGTGTCCTTTACCAATTTGATGTGCTTCACTTGTTTTACAAGCAACTGGAATAATAACAGATAAAACAAACAAAATACCTAAGATAAATGTTGCAACAACACTTGATTTATTCTTAGAGAATCTTCTAACGCAGTCCTTTAAGAATGTTGTAGGTTTTGTTTGGAACTTTTGATCATGAATCTTTGCATCTACTTGGACAAGCTTAAAATCATCCTTGGAGATTTCTGGATCATTAACCTCAGGAGGTAAGTTAGTTAATTTAAATTCATCTTTTTCCTTAGCCATAATTAACTATTCTTTTCTCCCATTCTAATACGTGGGTCAATAAATCCATACGAAAGATCAAGGACAATACCTGCAAGTAAGCCAACAATTGTGAAAATAGCCATATCGACCATCAAAACATTGTAATCTCTTGGGGATGCATTAATTGCTTTAATATAAACGTTACCGATACCTGGAATACCATAAAGTGATTCAAGAACCATTGAACCAGAGAAAACACCAATGAATTCTGCCAAAATTGATGGAAGAATTGGAACAAAGGCATTTCTTAAAGCGTGTCTTGTAATTGCTTGGTTCTTTGTTAAACCTTTGGTTCTTGCAAGTAAAAGGTATTCTGAAGACATAACTTCACAAAGCTCTGCACGAACGAAACGAGCGTAACCACAAACAGAACCAAAAGATAATGATAAAACTGGAATAATGTATCCTAAAGCCTTTGTGTCAGCTGAAGCGAAATCAGTTGGCCATTTAGTTGGAAGGCCAGCATTTACGCCTAAAAGTTTAATTAAGAAAATAATAACAACGAATGATGGAATGGAAATAAAGATCATAACTAAAGTTGAAATTGTATGATCAATCCATGTATTTTTCTTTAAACCAGCAATAATTCCAAGGAAAATTCCAAGTGGAACTGATAAAACGACTGAAATAATATTAACTGAGAAAGAAACTGGAAGTCTTTCGAAGATAATATGAATTGCAGATGAGTTAACTTCTAGCGAAGTAGAGGTACCCCAATCCCATTTAGTGAAAATATTTGTAATCCAATTGGCGTATTGTTTAACAATTGGTTCATTATAAAAGAAATGGTCAGTGTGTGTAGATTCAAAGTGAATGAAATCTAATGGTTCGCCATAAACTGCAGCGTCTAACCTAACAGGTGAATCAAAAACATAACCTAAATCGATTTGCTTAATATAGAAAGCATATCTTTGTCCATCATTGATGGCTCTTACTTTGTCACCTGGAAGAGATTTAACAAGAAAAAAAGTAAGCGTTAATATAATAAACGCTGTAACGAAAGCTAATATAATTCTCTTAAGAGAGTACTTTAACATTTTTTACTTTTAAAACCTCGGTTTTTAATAACGTTTCGCAAAACGCTTTTTATATTATATATAAGTAAACTAGCCATATCAACAATTTATTTTAAAATAAAAAAGTTGGCCAACACAAGTTAGTCAACTTTTTAAATATTTTTTTGTTAGATTATAAGTCGTAAAGATTTGTGACTTTTGTCCATCCTGCAAGTTTCATTTCATCATCAAGTGCTTTGTATTCTTCGATTTGATAATCGACATCAAATTGCATTGATCTTAAGAAATCTCTCTTCCAAGGAACATTGTCAACTTTATAGTCATAAACTGCACCAATGGTGTAGCCACTACAAGAAGCACCATCAAAGAAGAATTTGTAATCTTCTGTATCGGTGTAAGTAGTTCCTTCACGCATATCGAGGTAATCTAATTCATCTTCAGTTTCAACGCGGCCTTGTTGGCTAAATTTCTCAC
Organism: Bacilli bacterium; assembly: GCA_024408085.1. Lineage (GTDB taxonomy): Bacteria > Bacillota_I > Bacilli_A > RFN20 > CAG-826 > Fiminaster. The sequence continues at coordinate 10,634 of JAKSVH010000011.1, forward strand.
CAATAAACAAATTGTTGTTACCATCAGTGTGGAATTCATATCCAGATGAACCAAAACCAGGTGCAAAGAGCATGAAATCTTTCTTACCGCTATAGTCTTCAAGTAAGTCGTTTGCAATCTTTCTTCCTTGAACAAAGAACATGTCAAGAACGTCATAAATACTTTCAACTGGATCATCGTATTTTGGATCTGCAATATTGAAATCCAAATATGTTTTTGCAATATCAGTAATATGAATCATTCTAAGTTTCATACCTTGAACTTGGAAAATCCATTTTCCAGATGATATTTCTTTACCACCATCAACGGTGTAAGTCTGAATATCATCACTGCTTACCATGAAGTAGCATTTGCCAACATCAAAATAGATTTCTTCGGTTGATACATAACTATGATCTACTTTGCCATTTTGGTAATAAATTTCATGTGAAAATTCACGTTTATGTGCTTTTGTTGGAGCAACATAGCTTGAATCATTATAAGTGGCCTTAATAGAGTTAATTGTACTTTCTACATCAGAGTCATCGCCTTTTGAAACAAGAACGTTAACTTTTCCAATAAGAGCACCATCACTAGTTTTAACATAAACCATAGTCTTGCCTTTAGCGATAGCGGTCATTTCGCCGCTATCACTTACAGTGACAACACTAGGATTTTTAGATTCAAAGACAATTTTTGAAGAGTAATTTGCTGGCATTACATCGAGAGGAATTTGAGCTTTTTCACCAACAACAATGTGTTGATTTAAATCTTTAATTGCTACAAAATCGCGTTCTCCATAGCCTATGCCAGGGAAATTTACTTCATTTGTTTTTGAAACATTTTCGCCACATGAAGCAAGGCAAAATACACCAAGAGCAGCTGTTACAACTTTAAAAATATTTTTCATAACATTGCCCTCCTAAATTACATCTTAACAGTAACAAAGTTTTCGCTTGAAGTTCCGTTAATTGTAATTGTGTAATAAACTTCGAACTCAAAGAGTGAACCAAATTGGCTAAGAATAAATGGATTCTTGTGCCAATCTTCTTTATCGGTGTCTTCAAATCCGTTTGCGTCTTTAATTTGTTTATTGATGTCTGCAGCAAGTTCAGCAGGAACATCGACTGTTACACGTCCTAATTCCTTATTATAAGTAAGTGGGAAATCTACACTACCTTTTTCGCCTAATGTTGTATTTCCTCTGCCAGAAACATAACAGTCGACTCTTTGGACATCAAATTCGACGTTCTTAACATCTTCGTCAAATTGTGTAAATTCAACTGGTAATGTTAATTTAAATCCTTCATAAAGATTCTTTTGTTGTGCACCATCTTTTGTAAAGTTGCTTTGATCAACAACGACATCTTTAACTGCTTTAACTTTAGCGCCGTCTTTAAGAACACCACCATGGTCAGCAACTTCCCAAAGTCCATCGAATGACCATGCTTTTGCTGGTTCAGTATCGGTTGGATTATCATCGAAAATGATTGGACCAATTGTATCAACAACACTAGTGTTGTTACCCCAGTTAAGTGTAAATTCTGAAGAGTTATCACTCTTTAAGACTTCCATAAAGTTAAGTGGGTTGTAAGTATTACCAGAAATAGCACCGAAGCCAAGGTCATATTGACCCCACATCATTTCATCATAGACTTTTTGCCAGTCTTGTGAAACTTCATCAGCAACAACATCAAGTTTGACTTTGCCACCACAAACAGCTTCATCATTGAATGCTTTTGTAAAGTAGTTAGCAATATCATTGCCGTATTCTTTAATATCGGTTTGATACATCCATTTGACATGGATATCAATTGTGGTTGGATTTGCTTTAGAACCTAAAGCAATCTTGCCTTGTGCTGCTAATTGATTAACAGCTGTTCTGAAACATGAGACAGCTTTATCGTAGTTATAACCATAGTCTGAAACACCATTTGTAATTGTTTCATAACCTTTGACTGCGTCTTTATGTGCTTGTGTATCATTATATGAAACGCTGTGTTTTGGATCAGACATATAAGAATCTGAGAAATAGTTAACTGATGGAGTAACGCCACGTTTATCAGCGAATTCTTTTCTATTAATAGAATAGAATAAACCATCTAAGAAACTTGAGTTTGACATCCATGGTTTAACTTTCCAGGTTGAATTGGCATGAATTGTTCCTTTTGGACCAAATTTTTCATCCCATTGTTCTTGTGTACATGAGTTAACATTTAATTTAAATGTTGAGTCACCTTTTGTTGCCTTAACACTTGGATGGCTTTGCCATTTTGCAACTTGTGAAGTTGGAACACCAGCAGAGTCAAGGTTACCTTGTTCAAATTCTTCCCAGTTGACATTTGGGTTACTTGAACTATCTAAAATACGGAGACGAACTCCTGGGATTTTATAACGTCCTTGGCTAACTTCAAACCAATCATCATTACGTTGGAATAAGATAACTGAGTTTTTGTTCCATTTTTCAAGTGTGTATGGGCCACATGAAACGGTGTATTTCAAAATATCACTATTGTTTCCACCATTAAATGTTCCATAGTTATTAGCACTATCATAGAAACTTCCTGGAACAACTGATTTAGGACCAGTAAAGATTCCTTTTGGAACTGGTGAAACTAAACTTGAAGACAAAGTATACATTGCTGTAAATGAGTCAATAGCATTGATAAGTTCGATATCAATATAATCGCCGTTTGTGTCATTGCCTTTTTTAATACCGAGTTTATTATCTGCAATTGCTTGATTGAATTTAGATTCAATATCAGAGAATTCATAGATTTTTTGGGTGTCAGAGAAGAATCTTGCAGCACCTTTAATACCATATGAAGTATCGTTTGCCATTTCAGCACCACGCATTAATGCGTTTGAACCTGTAAGGAGTACTAAATATGGGAATACATAATCATCAATTGTGATTGGTTGATTATCGAATGGTCCGCTAACAAGTTTTTCTTCGCTGCCAGATTTATCAATAACCTTTTGATGGAATTTTAAATTAACTCCGTTAACACCATCAGTTTTGACATAAACTCTCCATTTTTTGTACATTCCAAGAGTATTTGCTTCTTCCATTGGAATTGGTTCGTTAAATGCTACTTTCTCTTTTGTATTATCAATTTTAACTGCACCATCTTTAAATTCTGTAGGATAGATTTTATCAGTTGCTAAAACTGGATACCAAGCAGTACCGGAGTCAGAAGAGTTATCAAGTTTTGTGCTCCAATAGGTTGAGCTAATGTAGCTTGCAAGATCACTAACTTGTGAACCAGTAGCTGTGTATTGGTTAATTGTTAATTGGTCTTGTGAAAGAGCAGAGTGAAGATAATCTGGTTGTTCAGCACCTTCTTTTCCAACTTCTTGTGTTCCTGGTTTATAAAGTGGGCCTTTAAGTTCGCCTTCGGTTAATAAACCGAAACCATAACCAGTAACATAACTATCAGATCCAAGTTTAACACGGTCGTTATATCTAACGAATCCACCGTTATCAAACAATGTGATACCAGTTAAATGTGAATCCATTGCATATTTTTCAAGTTTGCCAAGAATTTCTGTTCTTTTTGCAATGCCAGCCTCATTTGAAGAGTTAGCAAAGTTAAAGCCGCCATTTGCATTTTTAATTCCGCTTGCAACTACTTGAACTGATCTAGTAAGAGATGCTGGGTTAATTGTATTTGCCTCTTTGACAGAGAAGTTAACATCGCCAGTTTTACCAGAGTTATTAACTGTAATTACACCAGTATTTTCATCAATAGTTGCTAAAGATGGGTTTGTTGAATAGAACTTGTAGCTACGGCCACTTGTGTTAACACCGTTATCATAGATAACAATTTTATCTGTTGTTCCATTAACAAGTTGATTTTTTCCAGATCCTAAAGCGACTGAGAAACCAAATTTTCCTTCTTCAGTTGGATCATCTGGATTATCTTTTCCACCACATCCGGAAAGAGTTGTAACTGCACCAATTCCCGCGAGAATTAATGCAATTGAGGTTGTAAGTAATTTTCCTTTTTTCATTTTATTTACCTCCAATTAATTTTTTCTTCTTTAATAAGAAGAATATTCCAACACCTATTCCACCGAGGACAAGCACACCGCCTCCAATGGATAAGCCAAGGATTAAACCAGAATCTTTTTGAGCAACTGGTTCACCGCTTACGTAAACGTAACCGTAGACGTTTACCATATCAACTTTTGATCCATCTGCTTTGAAATCAACAATTCTCAAACTGTCGTTTTCATAAGTGAAATCACAAGTTGTTGTTAAGCCTTGACCTTGAGCTAAGGTGAAATGACTGTAGTCATTGCCATCAAAGTGAACAATGGCAAGTGTTTCTCCACGAGCATAATCAACTGCTTTAATGTAGAGTCTTGAATTTGAGAAGTCTGTTACATTTGAATTAATTGAGCTATCAACAATTGATTTTTCAACTAAGGTGTAATAAACCTTTTCTTTTTCATCATATTTAACATCAACCATGTTTGATCCGACAAGCGCGTATGCGCAACGCATATCTTTATATGTAATACGGACCATATCTTTTCCATTTTCTTTAACATCGAGAATAGAAGAGATTACTGGACTTTCGGCATCAATATGGAGATTGTATGACTTACTAACCCATTTATTTGTTGCAGCGAGTTGATAATTGAACTTAAGTTCATATTCGCCACTTGCAAATGGAACTTTTGTATTAACATCATACATTGGAATGATTGAGTATGCTCTATGAGCAACATAACCACCGCCAAGGTAATCTGCATCAACGTGAGATTTATAAAGTGCTGGTTTACCATCTGTAGTCCCAAATAACATATCTGTTAAGGCATTACGGTAAATTTCTTCACCAGTCTTCTTGTTTGTGATTGTGAAGAAGTTATCTTTACAAGATCTCATCACAAATTGTTGAACAATAAGTGTATTTGATTTAAGTGGGTTACCAATGTAAATATCGTTACCTGGTGTTTCGGTATAAGCATAATCATAAACTGATGGAGCTGTACCGACTGGATAGAATCCATCTAAACGTTTGAATGAAGTATCGTTTGTAACAACTTTGTTGATATCGATATTCTTTGGATTTTGAGCATAACCAGCGACCATAAGTGAACCGAATTCTGCATAGTCTTTACCAACGAGTGATTTTGCAACATCGTTAATTAAGTCAGATCCATAAATCTTCTTTGGATCTTTTTCAAATTCGAATGGTTCAACTACTTCTGGTGTTGAGTAGTCATAATCTGCGTGTCTATCAGTTAATGAGTAGAAGCCCATGTATGGAACTGATAAGTCAACATGACCATCAGTTGAGGTAAGTGAAACATAACCTTCAATGTAAGTTCCTGTTTCATACATTGCTTCGATTTTATCTTTATCAGCTTCGCTGATTGAATATTCATCAAGTGAAACTGGCAATGAAGAATTTGCTGGAACTGTTACATTTGCGCATGTAACTTCTGCAATTTGAACATCTTTGACTGATTGATAATCGTAGTTTGGAACTTCTAACCATTCAATCTTTTCGCCTTCTTTATGTCCTTCAACTGGACAATAATAGAGACCTTCTTTAATAACACCTGTTGGGTTGTTATCACGATATTCTTGTTCACTCAAGAAATATTGAATATCTTTAGATACTTTGAAGACATCTTTGTAATTTGCAGTACCTTCTGCAATAACAAGCTTATGTTCTTCAGGAGCATAGTATTCCCAACCAGTGAAGCTTCTAACATCAGAAACTTCAACTGGAGTTCCATAATCATCTGTTAAGACTTTATTACATAAAGCCTTTGCAGGTCTCATAACATTGTATTTAACTGCGAATGATCTAGCTTCGTTAGATTCATTTACTAAAGTAAAGTTAAGTTTGATGTTACCTTTAGCAATTGCTTCAGAGTTTCTGAGCATAATCTTTGAAGTATTTAATGCTTCATCAGGATTATTTGTATCAGAACCTTTGACATATACGTCAGTATTATAAGCACCGCCAAGGTTTACCATACCAGCACCTTGCATACGCGGAGAGGTAATTGTCTTTTTACCATCTTCATCGTTTTCTTTGTAGTCATGCATTGGAATGGCTGTAGACATCATTCTCATATTAATGGTGTCTTTGAATGCTTGAAGTTGTTTTTCTTCAGCTGGTGACATCCATCCATCTTCTACCATGCCTTTGGCAAGTTTTGAAGTAACAACTGCCATTGCACCTTCATAGTTTGGTGCGGACATTGATGTACCATTGAAGTATTCATATGGTTTGAATGGATCTTTCTTTTCTTTCTTGTTTTGTGGCCAGACAGCACCTTTAATGTTTGAACCAGGTGCAGTAATTTCTGGTTTTAAATCAAGATCATAAGTACCACCATCAGTTGAGAAGTCTGATATTGTATTTGAAAGTGGGTTTTCGCTTGATGTGTTCTTTTTAACCATGAATGCACCAATTGGATTTGATTCAAAGAATGGTTTGTCTTTGTATAAGACAAGAGCAACTGGTTTATTAATAGAACCTTTTGAATCACCGAAGTCACATCTAAATGTAAAGTCATTTTCTGTTGGGTCGTTGTTAATGATAAGAAGAGCTCTTGCGCCACGTGATGCAGCGTTTGTGTACTTAGTTGAGAAGTCAATCTTACCACGGTTAACGATAACAACTTTTCCAGAGACATCCACATTGGTGTAATCTGTTGATTCACCGAATCCCTTAATGTAAACGTAATTAACTTTAGTTAATTGTTGTTCTTCAGTTGGATCAACATCAGGATCATCCTCTCCTGTAACAAGTTGAACCATTCTCTTTTCTTTATTGTAATCTTTTGCTTCACCATCACGGTTAACAATTTGATCTTGGTATGGAACAACTTGAGCACCATCTGCTGTTTCGATTCTTAATGAATCTTCGTAGAATGTCCAAACTGGTTGGCCAGCGGCAATTGTCATTGTGCTTGCGTTGTTTGCAAATGAACCCATGACACCTGTTTCGACCATATCTTGTGTCCAGTTGGCATAGCCACCTGTGAAGGCATAGGCAGATTTACCACCGTTACCAGCGGAAATAGCGCTTAATAATCCGGCTTTTGATAATTTATCGAGTGTTCTTTGCGAAATAGAACCTTGTTCGAAGTCTGAGAGGTCACTACCGATTGAAACGTTAATGGCATCAACCTTGAGTGCAATACAATCTTCGAGAGCTGTTAAGAATGCAATTTCAGAGAATGAACCATAGTCACCGCTTCCTGCTTTATCACTTGCTGGAGTTTTATGAACGTCAGTGAAGACTTTCATTAATGCAAGCTGAGCTTTTGGAGCAATGCCTTTATAATCTGGGTCGTTTCCTGCTGCAATAGATGCAACGTGTGAACCGTGTAAATCAATTTTTGATTCAACATTGAAGTCTTCAACAGCGCCTTTACTGGAACCTGTATAAGAATCACCAGCATAGTCGTAGTAGAACGGAACCTTTCTATTGAAGTATAAGGAACCTTCTTCTCCGGCTGTATCTGATGTCTTCTTTTCAAAGGCATGTGTTTTAGCTGCTCTTTCTTGCATTGAAGCAAAATCAGGAATTCTTGTTTTAACACTTTCATCCAAATCAGTGAATGTCACGTGATTATATGGAGATAATGGTTCTTCCGGTTCTTTGTTTGCATTGTAGGCTTTGTCTAAGCCCTTTAAATAGAATTCGTTATCGAGAACCGCAATTAATGTACCTTCACCATCATTTGTGTTATCAGGTTTATTCATTGTAATGGCAGATGCGTTTTGGCTCCAATCGATTTCGCCTGAGCCTCCAGGTTCACCATTTACTGAGATTGTGAATCCTTTAGAACTTTCTGTCTTTTTTACAACGTGTTTTCCATCAATTGTGACTTCCTTAACACCTGAGACGCCCATAATGGCATCTTTATCAGATTCATTTGCCTTAATAACAAATGCGTTGTTGAGGATAGTAAAATTACGATCTAGGATAACATTTGAGTTAACGCTTCTTTTAATTTGTCTGAAGACGTTTTCTTGTTGTTTGATTGCTTGTTCAGCGCTTAAGTTATCGATGTCATCTTTAAGTTCAATGATGAATCTAGCATCGCAAGGCTTTGATTCAACTTTGGCATCGATACTGGCTTTAATACCAGTTGCTGACATGGCTGCAATTACACCGCAGAGTAATCCAACTTTTAGCATATCTTTTCCTCCTTCTTTGAGTTATTTTTCTATTGAAAAATCTTTGGTATTATACACTCATGTACGTAGGAATGCAAATAATAGTTTATTTTTCTATGAAAAGTGAGTGTATTATCCAACAAAAAAAGAGCACTTTTTCAGTGCTCTTATATTTGTTAACAAATATACTATTACGCAACAAATGTTACATCAACGCCTGATGGTATTGTTGTTGAACCGAAACTAATTGTTGCGCTCATAACGTACTCATAGTAAGCGGTTGGCTCATATGGATCATCAGCATCAGTCCAAACAAACTCGAATTTCATACCAGTCATAACACCTTCAACAATTGTTAAGGTAATGGTTGTATCGAAGTATCTTGTCATGTCTTCATCAACACAGAATTTAGCAACATTATCGAATGTATTAAAGAGTTTGTAGGCATCTTCTTCTTTGAATGATGGATAAGTACTATATGAAACGGCTCTTGCAAATAAATCAGTAAATAATTCTTCTGCAGTAAGTCCGCTTAAGTAGTAAGTTGTATCATTTCCTTTTTTCTCAACTGAGTTAATGAAGAATGAATCATAAACTCCACCATCGCCTGAGAAATCTCTACCAGCTAAGAATGAGAAGTTAACATATTTACCTTCGTTTGCAGCATGCCACATATCAAATGAAGTTTTTCCTGATGATGTTGCATAGTAACCCGGAACATCGTCAATTGTTGTATAGCTATACTTATAGCCTAATTCATCAACAACAGTGTTATTGATCATTCCATATTTTGCTTCAACTGGAACATCAACAAATGTTTGGTTTTGAGTAACATAAGCTTTAAATGAACCAATTGCATTGAAATAATCATGAATGAGCGTTCCGTCTGTTTCAGCAGTAACAAATGGATTTGCTCCAATTGCATCTTTACGGATTAATTCAGAACCATCAGAACTGACAGCACAGTTATACCAATCAGCAGAATAATCGATTGTGAAATTGTGTGTATCAATTGCGGTTGCAACTGCTGCTTTATTGAATGAATAATTAGATTTTGGTGTTTCGCCACTCTTAACGTAATCTTTGATTAAATCATCAAAAAATGCGCCATCATCAAAACAAACATCCATATCATAAAGATATTCTTCTGTTCCTTCTTTATTTTTTGCCATTGCAATAATGTCATAGCAAACCAAAATTTCATCTGGATCTTCAGTAAATCCTGTTAGTCCATCAGCAAAAATCCAAATGCTTGATGGAGTATAACCATATTCAGCAACAATCTCCATATCAAGACCAATGAAGTTTTCAAAAATATCCGCAACCTCACCTTTGTCGTTTTCTGGATAAACTAAATATTCATAAGACTCACCACTTGTTTCATCAATTTCTGAATAAACTTCAAATCCTGATGTTGGAAGTGAAAATGGTAATGAATATTCTGAAATGTCAGGTTCTGAACCTGTAACTGAAAATTCTAAATCAGTGTATTCTCCAGTTTCATCATCAGCATCTGAATAAACAAATGAATAAGTGTTTCCGTCAGGTGCTTCTACATAGCCACCAGGAATGTAATACTGACCATCATCTGAGAAAGTGTACTCAGCAATATACTTTTCGCCATAATTAGCCCAGCTTTGAAGATAACCATATTCATCAAAAGTCATTGTTGCATAGTTGTAACCAACATCTTTTGCTGCTTTAACATAGTTAGCAAGTAAGAGAGAACCAACATTAATTGTTCCTTCTACAGATTTTCCTGAATAGTCAACAGTAAATTTTACTGTTCCATATTGATTTAAAGTGATTTCAGTTTCACTTTCTTTAGTGATCTTGGCAAATGATTCATCATCAAAGTTAATTGAATAATTACCAGTTCCACCAGAAACTGTAACGTAATCTTTAAGGTCGATTTTGCTTCCAGCAACTAAATCAGTTGGGAAGTCAGCAATTTTAATTGAGACATCTTTATTTCCGCCACAGCCAGAGAGCACCACGCATGATGCTAGAGCAAGTAAGCCCATTAATTTATTTTTCATACTCTAGACCTCCTTTCGCATAAAAAATAATACGCATATTATAGGCATATGTGAGAGAATGTCAACAAAAAATTAATATTTTTTATTATGATTGTGATTTAAAAATCAAATAGACGAGTAAGGCGGCAAGCAAAATTGCTGCTCCAATAATCATTACGACTGCAAATAATTTTGGGGAAGAAGCACGTTTTACTTTTTTATCTTCTTTATAACCTGGAAAATCATTGTAGGCAGTTGCATTTTTTGCAAACATTGCACCACCTAATTGTTTAAAGCCATAAGCAAATATATCAAAGAAACCTTCATGTCCAACCCACATAAGAGCGCCTACACAAAATATAGTAATTCCAACAATCATCAAACAATCTTGCCAATTCAGCAAACCATAGCCAAAATTAGCTGCTCTTAAAAAGAAAAACAAACAGAATAATCCAATTGAAAAACCTAGAGTGATGGCTCCAGCAATTAAGTAATATTTAAGATCTTTTCTAAACTTACTTTTCATCTTAATTTTCTTTGTGAATTCTAATAACTTTTTCCTCAGGTATTTTAGTAAATGTTGTCGGACATTGTCCAGCAATATCTATATCATACAAAATGCTATTCCCACTCAATTTTTCTACACCACTTACTATACCAAAATATACATCATCTCTATGCCAAAAATCAACAAAATCTCCAACATGGAATTTTGAAGAAATATTTGGGATTTCTTGGTGATTTTTGCGGAAAAAGCACATATTTTTATTATTTAACCTCTATAGAAATTAGATTATATTCGCTATCAATTTCTTCCTTAATTGAGCTAACTGCAAACTCAATAAATTTCTTTTGTAAATCATCAACTTTTGACTCGAAATCTATTCTCTTTCCTTTATATTTAATTTTAATAATAGAGGATTGATTTTCTTGTGAATATTCTAGACTCATTTTAAGTGTTGAATCAACATATGGGAATAGAACATTTAAGCATATTTCTTCTGCCACTAATTGTATGTTATAAACCTTATTTGGAGGGACCATATTCTTTTTGCCAAAGTTCCTAATTCCACTCACAATTTTAGCGAAATCAAATGAGGTTTTATCAAACTCAAATTCACACACTTTTAACTTATTAATAAATTGACGAGTCTTGTCTTTAGATGGGTTATCAAAAATATCCGCAGGAGAACCTTCTTCATAAATAATTCCTTCATCCATAAAGAACACTCTATTTGAAACGTTTCTAGCAAAATTCATTTCATGTGTGACAATTAACATTGTAAGTCCTCTATCGTTTGCTAAATTCTTAATAACTGTCAAAACTTCACCAACCATTGTTGGATCAAGAGCACTTGTTGGTTCATCAAACAAAATAATATCTGGTTTCATTGAAAGAGTCCTTGCGATTGCGGCTCTTTGTTTTTGACCACCACTAAGTTCTTCAGGTAAAGAGAAGGCTTTGTCTTTCAATCCAACTAAATCCAAAAGTTTCAAAGACTCTTCATAAGCTTCTTGTTTACTCATTTTGAGTAAATCAATTTGACCCATCATTACATTTTCAACAATTGTCTTATGAGAGAAAAGATTAAATGATTGGAAAACCATTCCCATCTTCTGTCTAACTTTACTAATTTTGAAACCTTTTTCTAAAATGTTTTCGCCATTTACAATAATTTCACCAGAAGTTGGTGTTTCAAGTTTATTTAAACATCTTAAAAATGTGGATTTGCCAGTTCCAGATGGACCAATGATGGAGATTATATCTCCTTCATATATCTTTGCATTAACATCTTTTAAAGGAGTGACATTTTTAAAAGATTTTGAAAGATGATTAACTTCAATCATTAACTTCTTCATTTATCACATACACTCCTTTCACTTTTTTAGCATGATTCTTTGGATCTAATTTTTTGTGAAGTAATCTCAAACCAAAGGTTAGAAGTTCACAAAGTCCAAAGTAAATTAATGCAATAACAATAAGTGGGAAGAAAGCTTCCATTGTTTTGGAACGAATAATATCTCCTACTCTTGTTAATTCTGCAACAGAAATATAACCTGCAATTGAGGTCATTTTAACCATTGAAATAAATTCTCCTGTTAAAACAGGAATAAACTTATATGAAGCTTGTGGAAGCGAAACTTTCATAAATGCTTGTCTACGAGAATAGCCAAGCGCTAAAGCAGCTTCAATTTGTCCTTTATCTATTGAATCAAATCCAGACCTCATTATTTCAGATGAATAGACTCCAAACATTATGGCAAAGCCTAATGTTGCAATCGCTATAGCATCAATATTAATTTTCCCAAATACAACATAATACAAGATCATCAGCAATACCACAGCAGGTGTTCCTTGAATAATATGTATAAACGCTGCCGAAATACCTCTAGCAACCTTTGCTTTACTTCTTCTAATTGCACAAATTCCGGCGCCAATAGCAATGCCAAGAATTCCAGCGACAACAGAAATTACTAAAGTAACTGCAAGACCCGAGAGAATCATTTTCCAACGTTCTTCAACAACAAATGTTTTTCTAAATGAATCTGCAAGTTTTTCCCAGAAAGACTTTGTTTGTTCATTTTCGTTTCTTACTACAATAACAACTGCTCCATCATAATATGGTTCGCTGAAATTGTATTTTTCTTTTCTCTCGTTTGTAATTGAAACTGTATTAAATGCTAAGTCAATTTTTTCAGATTCAAGAGCTCCTAATAAACCAGCGACATCGCCATAAACTTGATTGCAAACGAAGGAAACGCCAATCGCATCTCCGATTCTATAAAGTAAATCTAATTCAAAACCTTCAATTTCTCCTTTAGGACCAACAAAGTTCATTGGCTCTAAAACTGCAGTTGTTGAAATTTCTACAGGTCTAGCACCATAGATTTGTTGAGGAGTAACTGTTTTGCTTCCTCCTTCAGGATCAAACCACTTCTTCTCTAAATCCGCTAAAATTCCTTTTGTTTTAAATTCATTAATTGCAGTATTTATGTCAGCAAGTAACTTGTTACTTTCGCTATCTTTTCTTAAAACAAATCCGTATTTATCGTTTGCGACGTATTCAGGAAGAATCTTAAGATTTTCATTTTTAACGCAAGCATATCTTGCAATTGGACTATCACAAATGTAACCGTCAATTCGATTATTTAGCAAAGCTACTGCGCAATCAGGGACGTTGTTATAAGTAATAAGTTCAGGATTTTGTAGATACTTTGTTGCAATGTCATGATATTGAGTTGATGAAGCATCATACCCAATTTTTTTACCAGCTAAATCTGAAAGGCTGTTAAATCCTTTTCTACTACTGTAGTCTCTTACAATTGCACAACCGTGAGTTTGGTAATAAGGAATTGAAAATGGTAAGGCTTGTCGTCTTTCTTCAGTTTCATATAGATGAGCGATCAACAAATGAGCTTTGCCACTTTGAACTTCAGTTGTAAGTGATGCATAGTTTGATTCTTCAACAAATTCAAGTGGTCTTTGCAAAATATTTGCAATTCTTTTAGAAAGTTCAACATCTAAACCAGTAATTTCGCCATTCTTATAAAAAGTAAATGGTTCAGAAACACCTGATGTTGCAACTTTTAAAACTGGATTACCTTCTTTATAAAATGGTTCAATTGTTGGCATGTCATAATCGCCAGTTTTAATCCAACGATTAGCCATGTCGTCAATAATGCCAGAATTTTTAAGTGAAAGAATTGCATTATCAATATCGCTTTTATTAACTTTGTAATCAGCTTGTTCGGAAATACCAATTCCAACATTGTAGTCTCCACCAGCTTTTCCATCTAAGATTTTTACGCCTTCAATACCTTTAGATAAATCTACACGAGCTGCTGAATTATCTTGGAATAAAACATCAATCTTTCCTTGTTGTAAAGCACGATAAGCTCCTGCAACATCTTCATAAACAAAGATTTTATCTTTGTCACGTGATTTTGGAAATAAATTAGGAACTTCTTCTTGGGAGTATGTTCCTTGCAAAACACCAAGGTTATAATCATAATTTTTGATTTCTTCAATGGAATTAATTTGTTTATCGTTTTGGTTTCCACAAGACGTCAAAAATACTGCTCCCATAGAGAGCGCACTTAATAGAAACAAGAAATATTTCTTCGACTTCATTAGCAAATAGTCTACTAGTAAAACCAAGAGAATAAAATAGAAAACTTTAAAACGTTAATTTATAATTAGAGTCATGATAAAAGATTTTACTGAAATTTACTACGCAAAAGCTGACAAAATTGATGTTGAAAAATCTTTAAAATTTTTGCCAAAAATTAGATTAGAAAAGGTTCAAAAACTTAAAGATGAAAATGCAAAAAGATTGTCGGTTGCAGCTTATCTACTTTTGAAAAAAGTATTACGTAAACATTTCATTAAAATTGACAGATATGAATTTAATTATTTAGATAGCGGAAAACCAGTACTTGTTAACTCGCCAATACAATTCTCTTTATCTCATTCTGGAAATTATGTTGCGGTTGCAATCTCAGATACTTCTGTTGGAGTTGATATTCAAGAAATGAGAGAAATTGATCTTGATTCAAGAAGATTTGTGTTTAGTGAAGAAGATGAAAAGTTCTTCCAAGAATCAGAAGATAACATGGATGCTTTCTATTCCTTGTGGACAATCAAAGAAGCTGTTTACAAATTTGACGGAACTCCATTCAAAGAAGTTACATTAAAAGATGCTGCATCAATTACAGTCGAAAACAACTATAAACTAGCGTTCATCTCTCTAAGCGGCAACTATAAAATTAAGAAAATAAGTATTTAAAAAGGAAGCATTGCTTCCTTTATTTTATGGTTGATACGTAAATATATTTACCTTATCACCATTATCGTAATTAAGGTAAATTCCATTAAATGCATAAGAGCTAAACCAAGAATAATAAATATCTACAGTTTGTTTTCCACCAGTGCAATTCACTATATATTTATTTCTCGCGAGAATATCAGATTTTGCAAGAGTTAAACTATATAAAGTACCCTTGTTACCGCCGTCATATACATAATTATCTTTCACTTTAGTGAATTTGTCGCCTCTCCATGCTGTTTTTTCACCAGATCCGCCAAATAAGTAGTAATAAAAATCACCGGTCCAATCAGACCATGAATTTGGCTTAACAAAGTAGAAAGTTAAATTTTCAGGAGCAACAACCCAGGTTGAAGAGTAATCATCAATTGTAAAATCTGTTTTGCTAAATTTAGAATAGAACGAATAAGAACCTGAAAAGTTTGCAACATAATTATTTTCATCATTCGTTTTTACTGCGGTATAAGAAGAAATATCATGTTGCCAAGGTGATCCTTGATACATATTGTCGCCAGATTCTGAATAAATTATCGCTTTATCACCAATTTCCATTTCAATACCTGTAGCATACATTTCCTTATTGGCATTGTCGCCTGAAGTATTAAGGGTCATTTTGGTTTTGCTCTGCACTTCAGTTCCGCGATAAACTAAAACATAGAAATTAGTATCTTTAGATTCTGCACCAATGCTGAATGAAACATCATCAGCATCTTTTATTTGTAAGGCAAATCCTACACCAAAAGAAGCAGCAAAAACTGTTCCAAAAACTAATGCTGTAGATAGCGTGCCAATTAATTTTTTATTCATTATTGGTTTCCTCCTTCAGCACGTTTTTTGTTTGCGCTAGGATTATTTTCTTTTGTCCATCTAGAACTATTTGAAGCTGGTTTTGCAGGAGCTGCTTTCTTTGAAACAAATCTACCATTTACTCTTGCAGGTTGTTCAGGTTTGTCCTTTTGAATTTCTTCTTTAGCAGCACGAGCTCTAGCCTCTGCTTGTTTTGCAGATTCTTCAGCTTTTTTAGCAGCTTCTTCTGC
>JAKSVH010000012.1 GCA_024408085.1 Bacilli bacterium
AGACATTTTGCATTTGATGACAAACGCCCAAGATTCTTATCAGGATTCTTCACTGGCTTTGTTATTGAAGTATTCCATTTATTAATGGTCTTTGTCACAAATGCTGCTCAATACCAAAAAGCATTTGCTGTTGTTCAAGCATGTACACCACCAATGCTAACTGCTAACAGCTTGGCTGTTTTAATTGCATTAATTGTCTATGCAGCACTTGATGAAGGCAAAAAAGCTTTTAGAAAGCCTGACACAAAAACATTAAATTCAAAATTCATTGTTACTTTATCAGGATTAACTATTGTTTCCTTCTTGCTTTCATCAACATTTGTCTTTTTATTCAACGACACAATGTCTAAAAAGCAATTAGACAATGATTTGTCTTATGCAATTACAGAAACTGCAAACGAAATCTCATATAAAACAATTGAAAAAGCATACGAAATCAAGGGTGTTTTAGATAGAAATCCAGGTTTGGAAGCTTATTATGAACCTGGTGATGATTACAATGATTTATTGAATAAATTCGCTCAAGATCAAGGTATTATTGAAATTAACTTAATCAGAAAATCAGATGCATTAATTGTTTATGCAAACGACAGATTAAATGTTGGTTACACAATGAATGCTGAAAATACAGAAACAACCAACTTTGATCAAAGTAGAGAATTCCATAATCAAATCACTGATCCAAATGGACCAGGTTACTACGTCCAAGAATTTAGAGCTCCTGTTACACAACCAGAAAACTTAAGAAAATATGCTGGCGTATTATTCGAATTTGATTTCGGTAGCGGAACAAAAGAAGCTGGTTACATTCAAGTTGGATACGATAAAGCTGGTGTTGATACACTTGTTGGTAATATTGCTGGCTTTAAAAAAGTTGGTAATGCAGGCGAACTTCTTGTCTTAAATGGTGATTTTAAGTCCATTTCCAAAGGAAAAGATTCTAAATTACCAGATGATTTTTCTGATTTATCAAGCGCCTTTGAAAACAATTCTAGCAACACAACTTTCAATATTAAAATTGCTGGTACAGAATATTGTGCCCAATATAAATTCGAAGACACACATTACATTTTATCTTTACTCCCATCTGAAGAAGCAATGCTTAGCCGTAACATTTCAATCTTTGTTAACACATTCCTTGAAATCATCGTCTTCGGTTGTATCTTCATTACAACATACATTCTTATCAAGAAACTTATTATTGACCGTATTGAAAAAACTAACGAATCACTTGCTAAGATTACTGCAGGTGACTTAAATGAAGTTCTTGATGGCGGTAACGTTACCGAATTTAAAGTCTTGGCAGAAGACATTAACGAAACAGTTGACGCCCTTAAATGCTACATTGATGCAGCTAATAAACGTATTGATGAAGAACTCAAAATGGCTAAAGCCATTCAAACAGCAGTTCTTCCATCAACATTCCCTGCATTCCCAGATCGTAAAGAATTCGATATTTACGCATCCATGCACGCAGCTAAAGAAGTTGGTGGAGACTTCTACGATTTCTACTTCTCAAATCAAGAACACTTCCACTTCACTATTGCTGACGTTTCAGGCAAAGGAATTCCAGCAGCATTATTTATGATGCGTGCAAAGAGTATCCTTAAATCCCTCACTCAAACTAACATTCCAATCAACGATGCATTTATGCAAGGTAACAATACACTTTGCGAAGGTAATGAAGCAGGAATGTTTGTTACAGCATGGTCTGCAAGTGTTGACTTAACAAATGGCGAATTAACATTCGCTAATGGCGGACACAACCCACCACTTGTTAAACACAAAAACGGCAAGTTTGAATACTTAAGAGCACCAGTCAATCTAGTTCTCGCAGCTATGGACGGCATGCCTTATGGAATCAATAAACTTCAGTTAGAAGTTGGAGATATTGTCTATCTTTACACAGATGGTGTTACAGAAGGCGTCAATACAAAAGGCGAACAACTTGGTGAAGAAAGACTTCAAAATATTCTCAATTCAAAAGACTTCGGAAGTTGTAAAGAACTCTGTGAATACGTCTATTATGAATGTGTTAAATTTGCTGATGGCGCAGCTCAATTTGATGACATCACAATGGTTGCATTCAGATTTGATGGATTCAAAAAATAATCGAGAAAACCAATAGTTTTTATGGAAAAAGAGTAGGATTTGTAATCGAAACCTGCGCTTTTATTAATCAAAACATACTTTCAAATAATCTGTTTCCCAATTTGCTCCGATTCTCATTGTTTCTTCATAGTATTCAACTGGAAATTTTCCATCTTCAAGTCTAACCCAAGGTATAATACTATGATCATCTTCTTTAGTGGTATCTTGATATTCCCAACCAACAAAGTGTTTATGAGGATTTGAGGTTATTGCAGGTATTAAAACGAAAAGAAAACCACCCAAAGGGTGGCTTCCCTGTGATTAAACTTGTTTGACTATGACTTCTTGACCGTTATAATCAACTGAGTATTTGTGTTTGGTATCAACCTCTTGTGAAATAATCTTATTCGCAATAATGGTCTCCACTTTATTCTGGATGAATCTCTTAATCGGTCTCGCACCATAAATCGGTGAATAAGCACTATCAAGAATCCAACTCTTTAAAGCGTCAGAGAATTCGAACGAATAATAAGATTCTTTTAATCTATCATTGAGATTGTTAAGCATCTTATCAACAATTTTAGATTGAGTCTCTTTAGATAATGGGGAGAAGTACACTATTTCATCGATACGATTTAAGAACTCAGGCTTAAAGGTTTGATGTAATAATCCTTCAACTTTATCTCTTTCATTATTGAGGAGATATTCACTACCTAAATTACTGGTCATGATGATAATCGTATTCTTGAAGTCCACGACCCTTCCTTGACTATCGGTAAGTCTCCCATCATCTAACATTTGTAGTAACAAATTAAAGACTTCGGGATGAGCTTTTTCGATTTCATCGAATAAGACGATAGAATAAGGATTTCTTCTCACTTTCTCCGTGAGTTGCCCGCCTTCTTCATATCCGACATATCCTGGAGGGGCACCAATCAATCGAGAAGTGCTATATTTCTCCATATATTCACTCATATCGATACGAATGATATGACTCTCTGAATCAAACAACGATTCCGCCAAAGCACGGGCGACTTCAGTTTTACCAACACCAGTCGGACCTAAGAAGAGGAAACTACCAATCGGTCGATTGCTATCTTTAATCCCCGCTCTTTGACGGAGAATCGCGTCGCTAACTAAAGTTAAAGCTTCATCTTGACCGATGACTCTTTTTGATAAAGTCTTCTTTAAATCAAGAACTTTCTCTCGATCACCTTTTTCAATCTTGCTAAGAGGGATGTTAGTCATACGAGAGATAATATTCGCGATTTGTTCTTCATCCACGACTTCGGATAAGAGTTTCTTCTCGCTATGAGAATTATCTTTCTCTTTTAATGCCTTCTCTAATTCTGGGATGGTCTTATATTGTAGTTCACCCGCTTTTTCGTATTCGGAATGACTTAAAGCGACATCCAAATCAAACTTCGCTTTTTCGAGTTTTTCTTTAATGTCTTTAACTTTGAGAATTTCATCTTTCTCTTGTTTCCATCTCTTCTTGAGTTCATCGTCTTTCTCATTAAGAGAAGAGAGTTCAGTTTCAACATCCGCGAGTCTCTTCTTGCTCGCTTCATCACTTTCCTTCTTTAAAGCAGCCTTTTCAATCTCTAATTGCCTAATCTTTCTCTCTAATTCATCGAGTTCGCTAGGCATAGAGGCGAGTTCCACTTTGATGGAAGCACAAGCTTCATCCACCAAGTCAATCGCTTTATCAGGAAGGAAACGAGATGTTAAATAACGATTGGATAAACTTGCCGCGGCGATTAAAGCATTATCGGTAATCTTCACACCATGGAATGATTCAAACCGATTCTTTAATCCTCTTAATATAGAGATAGTATCTTCCACAGTCGGTTCACTAATCAGAACTGGTTGGAATCTTCTTTCTAGAGCGCGATCCTTTTCAATATATTCACGATATTCTTTTAATGTCGTCGCACCAATACAATCGATTTCTCCTCTGGCAAGCATCGGTTTAAGCATGTTCGAAGCATCAAGAGCACCATCACTTCGACCAGCGCCGACAATAAGGTGGATTTCATCGATAAAGAGAATGATTTTACCTTCGCTTTCCTTAATTTTATTTAGGACTGCTTTTAATCTCTCTTCAAATTCACCACGGTATTTTGCACCCGCTACTAATGCGCCCATATCTAATTCATAAATGGTTTTATCCTTAAGTATGGTCGGCACATCGTCTTTAACGATACGTTCTGCAAGACCTTCAAGTATGGCGGTTTTACCAACGCCAGGTTCGCCTAAAAGAATGACGTTGTTTTTAGTTTTTCTGGCTAATATTTCAATGATTTTTCTAATTTCCTCATCACGACCGATGACGGGATCAATTTTCCCTTTCTTAACTTCTTCGTTAATGTTACGGCCAAATTTTTGAAGGACATCTTTATCATTTTCATAGTCAGGCATTTGTTCCATTTGCATAAATTAATCCTCCTTTTATAACTCTATTGTAGCACGAAATTGGCACTCTGCAAGTGAGAGTGCTAAAAATTTTATTAATAACAAAGTTATTACTTTTTTGAATTTTATTTCGAAACACTCTTTTATGTCCAAAAGTTTTAGTAAATAAGCACTAAAAAAGGGTGTAGCTTATTCGGACGAGACTGAAATTCAGGGTGATATTGTACACCAACAAAGAATGGATAATCAGTTAACTCAACAGTTTTCACTAATAATCCATTAGGAGAAATATCACTTAAAGTCAATCCTTTCTTACTCCACGGTCACACTTTTAGCAAGGTTTCGTGGTTTATCAACATTTAGACCTTTAGAAATTGAAACATAATATGCTAGATAAAAAGCAACGATTGAGACTGAAACACTAGAAAGATAATAAGCATAATCATTCACAATAATCGTATCCTCTTTTCGAGAAAGTTTTTGGGTAGCGATAGTATAAACAGTCGCGCCACGCGCTTTCACTTCTTCAATATTTCCTCTCATGCTAGAAGCAGTAATTGTGTCGGTAATAAAAACGATAACTGGTGTCCCTGGTTCTATTAAGGCAATCGGGCCATGTTTAAGTTCTCCTCCAGGAATAGCTTCCGAATGGATATAACTAACTTCTTTAAGTTTTAAAGATGCTTCAAGTGATAAGAAATAGTCATAGCCTCTCCCTAAATAGAAGATGTTTGTTTTATCTTTTAATTCATCTGCTACATTCATGATAATTGGTTTAAAATGATCTCTAATGTCCTTAATAATTTCAATAGAGTCTTTTAGATCTTTTATTGTTTTCTTATCGTTTTGAAGCGCACTTGAAAGAAGTGAAAGCAAAGTCACCTGGGCAACATATGCTTTTGTAGATGCAACTGAAACTTCAATTCCTGCATGCAACAAAAGTGAATACATCGCATTTCTATCAAGAGTTGAACCGCCCGTATTCGTGATGATTAAATTTTTTAAATTATGTTCTTTGATTATTTTTGAACAGTGAATCAAGTCCGCCGTTTCTCCTGATTGAGAAATCATAATGACAAATGGTCTATCTCCTGGATAGGTGGGATGAAATGCCCATTCAGACGCAATAAATATACTTGTAGATTTCCCATAGTATTCAAATAATCTTCCACCCACTAATCCAGAGTGGTAAGAAGTTCCACAAGCAATAAATATGATATGATCAGATTCGTTTAAATCTTTGATAAGGCGGGGATCAAACTGGTATTCATCATTTTTAAAATATTCATTAATCAAGTTATTAACAACAGAAGGTATTTCTTCAATTTCCTTAAGCATATAATGTGGATAACCTTTTAAGTCGTGAGATATGGTCTCAATATCTTTATGTATTTTTTCTTTATCGACCTTCTCTCCTTCTTGGTCATAAACCTCAACTGAGTCATTAGAAATAACTGTGTATTCGTTATCTTCAAGTTCGATAAAGTTATTGGTCAAACTAATCATCGGAGAAGCATCACTTGCAATTAAGTTATATCCTTCGCCGAGTCCAATTACTAAAGGTGAAGACTTTTTTAAAGCATATAAAACATTTTCATCATCACTCGTAAAGAAGGTAATTGCAAAACTACCCTTAAACAATGACATCACTTTTCTAATTGCACTAATTATATCGTAATCCTTTAAATAGAAATATTCTAATAAGTTAGAAGCAATTTCTGAATCTGTTTCACCTACAAATTCGTAGCCTTTATCCACCAAAAAATCTTTTAATTCCTTATAATTTTCAATTACACCATTATGGACTAAACAGATTTTTTTATGGAAAGAAAGATGAGGATGGGTATTGTTGATACTAGGAACGCCATGAGTAGCCCAGCGAGTATGTCCAATCATCACATTTGTTTCTATGTGACTAGGAACAAAAGAGAATAGATGCTCAACACTACCTACATCTTTATAGATTTTAATGCCATCATTAAGATAAGCAATACCAGCGGAATCATATCCGCGATAATCTAAGATTTTCAATCCTTTTTCAGCATACTGTCGAGGATTCTTTAATCCGATTGAACCAACAATTCCACACATATTATCTCCCTAAATATTTCTTAATTTCGTATTCACTAACAGTCGTGTGATATTCCTTCCACTCTCTTTCCTTTGCTTCGATATATTTAGGAAAGAGATGATCACCTAAGACTTCTTTAAGAATTGCACTATTCCTAAAATCCTTAATCGCAGAATGGAGGGTTGCTGGTAAACATACAATATTACGCGCTTCAATTTCTTCCTCGCTTAGGTCAAAGAGGTTATCGCTGACAGGGGAAATGATATCGCTGTCTTTAGTTTTTTCAATGCCATCTAAGCCACAAGCTAAGATGCCAGCAAGTGCTAAATATGGATTCGCACAAGGATCAACATTTCTTAATTCTGTTCTTGTGGCTAAACCTCTGATAGCAGGAATACGAATGAGCGAACTTCTATTCGCATCACTCCAACATGCGTAGATAGGGGCTTCATAGCCGCTAACAAGTCTTTTATATGAATTAACAATTGGGTTAGTTAATAAACTTAACTCACGTGCGTGACTTAATATCCCTGTAATCCATTTTTTACATAATATAGATAATTCCATCTCGCAATTTGGATCATAGAATAAATTGCCCTTATCTTTAGAATATAAAGAACAGTTCGTATGCATACCATTCCCTGCTTGACGGTTAAGTGGTTTAGGCATAAAAGATGCTAGATAACCATTTTTTCTTGCCACCATTTTTACTACTTGTTTAAATGTTTGGACAAAGTCACAAGCACTGATAACATCAACATATTTAAAAGTAATCTCATTTTGACCTGGACCAACTTCGTGGTGAGAGGCTTGGACATTAAAGCCCATCTTTTCAAGCATTAGGGCGATTTCCCTACGCACATTCTCTCCACCATCAAATGGTGAAAGGTCAAAATAGGAAGCGGAATCACTTAAAATAGTAGATGGCTTACCATCTTTATCAAGCTTAAAGAGGTAGAACTCTGGCTCAAAACCAACGAACATAGTTTCAATACCCATTTTGTTCATTTTTTCTACTTGTTTCTTTAATATATAACGAGGATCACCGCTGAAAGGTTTGCCTTCTGGCGTATAACAATCACAAATGAATCTTGCTACCCCACCGTTTGAATTGTCTTCAAATGGAAGGACTAAGAATGTATTAATATCAGGTCTAAGATACATATCAGCTTCCTTAATACGAACAAATCCTTCAATGGAAGACCCATCAAACATTATTTTATTACTTAATGCATCTTCTAATTTGCTGACTGGGACTTCAATTGCTTTAATATCTCCAAGCATATCGGTAAATTGTAGTCTTAAGTATGAAATGTTGCTTTCTTTAATTATTCTTTTAATATCATTTGTGTCCATAGTTATAAAGTTCCTTATTGTTATGTTAGTCGGTTGTCAACAATATTTGAAATACTTATAATATTGTGATTATCATATTTTTTTCATATGATAGAAAAAAAGAGGTTAATTCACCCCTTAATGTAAAGTTTTATTAATAAATCTATTCTTTAATGATTGCTTTAATATGATCAATAAATGCTTCGTCTAATAACGATAATGGTTTATCTTTAAGCCAGACAAAGAGATATTCAACATATCTTTCTGGATTCACTATTTCTTTAGCAATGATTTGATCATTTAGAATATAGGAAGTTTTTGGAAATATACTAATGCCAACGTTCCTTCCTGCTAAAGCAGCAACATCTAGATAATTATCCATACGACAAACAATATGAGGTTCCGCGTGTATTTCCTTAAACCATTCATAAATCATTGTATTCATTGCTACTCTACTAGGAATAATCAATGGTTCATCCTTTAGCATTGATAAATCAATAGTGTCACCTTGAGTAGCAAGAGGATTATCTTTACTCATAAATGCTGTCATCTTTTCTTGTCCAACTTTATAACTATTTAGTAATGTATTGTCACATGGAGAAGTGATAACAGCCATATCAATAAGTCCACTTCTTAGTTTTTGGATTAATTCATCGCTATTGCCATCAACCACATGGAATTCAACATTTTTATATTGGCTAACAAATCTTTCAATCCAATCAGCGGCAATAATAGGTGCTGACCCTTCCACTAAACCAATTGCTATCTTTCCTCTCATGCCTTTGTCCATAATTCTAATTTCTTCCTTAGTTTTATTGACAAGAGACAAAATCTCTTTAGCGTGACGATAAAGAAGTTTGCCTGAGTCAGTTAATTGTAATCGCCTTTTCCCTCGAATAAATAAAACCGTATCAAGTTCATCTTCTAGCGCTTTCATTTGGCTACTTAAAGGGGGCTGACTCATACAAAGTTTCTCTGCTGCTTTTGTGATGTTGAGTTCTTCTGCAATTGTCACGAAATAAGATAAAGTGCGAATATCCATAAATATTTACCTATCATACGAAGTTCGTATTGTTACCATAATATCATACATATTTGATTAATATAATTCAAAAATTTAAAACATAGAAAACTGGATTGCACTTCAGTTGTCTTTTACTACTATGTAGTAACTCTTCTTCTATATCCGCAAACGTAACTTACTTGCCTTAAAAAATGAAATGGGATTACCATTGGTATGAGGTGGGGTACCTACAGGTATATGAAGTGGTTCACCATAGGTATAAATAAAATCACTATTTTTGCCTTCAGAATCGAACTAGCAAACCTGGAAACTACTCTAAATAAACAAAAAATGAGGATTTCTCCCCATTTCTCGTGCTTTTTTATCGTAATCCTTTGTATCAAAGTATGTATACGATTATGGCGCCCTCGGAACGACTCGAACGTTTGACCCACTGCTTAGAAGGCAGTTGCTCTATCCACCTGAGCTACGAGGGCAGCGACTTATAATATAGAGCAAACTGCCTTCTTTTTCAATTAGTTTTCACTAATTTTCTTAACAATTCGCTCTGCAACGTCTTTTGGAAGGTATTGAGAAAGTTCTTCAACTGTTGCTTTTTTAAGCATATCTATATCTGTGTAATGATCTAAAACAATTTGCTTTCTCTTGTCTCCTAAACCTTCAATGTCATCTAATATTGACTTTGTGAAATTTTTACCGCGTTTTTGATGATGGAATCCAATTGCAAATCTATGAACTTCATCTTGCATTCTTACAAGTAAGAAAAACAATGGTTTATTGTCTTCAAGTGATATTACATTTCCGTCTTTATCCATAAGTCCTTTTGTTTGGTGTTTATCATTTTTAAACAATCCAAAAACAGGAATAGATAATCCAAGTTCATCTATAACTTCACATCCAGCGTGAATTTGTCCAAGACCACCATCGGTTAAAATAAGGTCTGGCATTTCATCACCATTTTCTTTTAAACGGGAATAACGTCTTGTCATTACTTCCTTCATCGAAGCATAATCATCACGTTTTTCTTTTCCTTCAATATTGAACTTTCGATACATTTTCTTTACTGGCTCACCATTGATAAAGGCAACCATTGCACCAACAGGAGCGTCACCTTGAATGTGTGAATTATCGAAAAGTTCGATTCGGTATGGAGTCTTAATTCCAAGTCTATTTCCAAGGTCATCAAGTAACGCAAAATTATCATCAGTAAGTCTAGCAGACATAAAGTGTGAATCTAAGGATTGAACAGCATTCAAATTTGCCATTTCAATAAGCTCAATTAGCTTACCTTTTGTAACTGAAACAAATTTGGTTTCCAACATAGGAGAAAGTATCTCAGAAACACCTTCAATATTCATCAAAATTTCTTTCGGCAAAGAGTGTGATTCATAGTATTGGAAAATGAGGTCAGAAATCTGTTCAATATTGTCTCCAAATTCTTCAACAATATAGCTCTCTTTTCCAAGTAGTAATCCATTGCGGTAAGTTAAGATTGCAAGTGAGAGATAACCATCCCTAGTTGTGTATGCGAAAACATCACGATTTACGTGGTCTTTATTCTCAACTCCTTGCTTATCTAAGACATGCTCAATTGCATCCAAAGTCTTCTTCAAATCATTAGCTTTTTCAAACTCAAGATTTTCTGCAGCAATCTGCATTTTTTCTTTAATTTCCCTAGCAATTCCTGGATTATTTCCCTCCAAGAAGGTTTTTATTTCATTGAAAAGTTTGTCATTTTCTTGCTCTGAAACTTTGTTGATACAAGGCGCTAAACACATGCCCATATGGTAGTAAAGACAAGGTTCGTTTGGAACGTTTCTACACTTCCTTGTTGGGAACAATTTATTGAGCAAATCTATAACAGAATAGGCATAACTTGAGGTTGGAAATGGACCAAAATAATAATAGTTTTTATCCTTGTCATTTCTTGCAATTTTAAGGTATGGATCATTCTTCTTTTTTAGAGCAATGTATGGGTAGTGTTTTGCATCCTTCAAAAGTATGTTGTAACGAGGGTAATATTGATGGATTAAATTGAGCTCTAAAATGAATGCTTCTTTATCAGTTTTTGTAATGATTGTTTCGAAGTGATCAACATGACTAACCATTGCTGCAACTTTACCCACTTGAGGACGTAAAAAATACTGAGAAACTCTATTAAAAAGATTCTTAGCTTTTCCTACATAAATTACCTTGTTATCTTTGTCCTTCATGAGGTAGCAACCAGGTCTACGTGGAAGTAATGGGATTGCAACTTTTACTGCTTCTGTCATTTTAACGTTACCACCGTTGCTCCTGTTGCACCTTCAAAGGATTCACCATAACGATACGAGTCAACAAAATCGCAGTTGTCGAGATAATCTCTAACAGCATCTCTAAGTGCTCCTGTTCCCATTCCGTGTATGATTCTCACTTCTTTGAAATGTCTAACTAAACAATCATCTAAATATTTCGCAAGTTCTGGAATTGCTTCATCAACGTGTTTTCCAATTAAATTAAGTTCAAGTTTAACTTGTGATTTGCCCATGACCAAATCATCAACATTTTGTTTTGATGTTTTCTTGGCTTCAGGCACAACTGAAACTTTTCTTAATTTATTAAGAGTTGATTTAACAGACATTCCATCTGTTGTAATAATTTCAACTTTATCTTTATTAATCTTCACTACTTTTCCGATAAGCGAAAGTTCTGCAACTTCAACATAATCGTTAAGTTGAATTTCATCATCTTCTTCTTTGAAGTCTTCGCTAACTTCAGCCATCTTAGAAAGTTTTGTTTTTGCTTCAATTAATTCATGAGCTTTGGCGTGAGGATTGTTCATAACTTTCAAAGCTTCATCTATTTCTTTCTTTGCTTTGGCAATCATTTCTTGTTTTGTTTCTTCAACATCACTTAAAAGATTTTCTTTCTTACTTTGTAAGACTTTGCTTTGATAGTTGATATCTTTTGTTTTGCCTTCAAGTAAACGTTTATCTTCTTTGAGTTTCTTATTTATTTGTTCATTTTCATGAAGAACATTGTTAAGTTTATCTAAAACATCTGAGATTGATCTATTACTTGTCTTTGACAAGTTTTTCTTTGCAGACTCGATAACATCTTTATCTAAGTGATAACGAATTGCCATCTCTAGTCCATAAGATCTACCTGGGAATCCAATCTTTAATGAGTAAGTTGGAATAAGCTTCTTATCATCAAAGACCATCATTGCATTTTGAACGCCTTCTCTACGGTAGGCGTATTCTTTCATTCTCTCGAAGTGAGATGAGATTAATGCAAAACAATTTTTGTTGAGCAAAAAATCACTTACTGCAAGTGCTAAAGCCTCACCTTCATTTGGAGAAGTTCCTGTTCCAAGCTCATCTAAAAGAACTAAATCTTTATGTGTTACAAAATGCGTAATTGTAGAAAGATTTGAGACGTGTGCAGCAAATGTTGAAAGGTTATCGCTAAGAGATTGGTTATCTCCAATATCCGCGTAAATTCGTGGAAAATATGCGAGATTTGCGGGCTCTTTTGTAGGAATCGCAATTCCCATTTGGCTCATCATAACCATAAGACCAAGTGTTTTTAAGGCAACAGTTTTGCCGCCAGCATTTGGTCCAGAAATAACAATGATTCTTTGTTCTTTATTAAATGTAAAATCGTTAGCGACCACTTTATCTTCATCAATTAATGGGTGGCGAGCGCCGACAAGTTCAATAACTTTATCATCGCTTATATTTGCAACCAAGCAATTATGTTTATTTCCATAACTTGCTTTGGATGCAATAAAGTCTAACTCACCAATAACATTATTATTAGAGTTAATCTCGTTTGCGTAAGAATCAACTTTTAAAGTTAATTCTTTTAGTAAACGATATATTTCTTCTTTTTCTTCAACCTTTAATGAACAAAGTTCATTTGACATCTGAACCAAATTCATTGGTTCGATGAAAGTTGTTTGTCCTGAATCTGAAATATCATGAATAATACCAGGAACTTTAGATTTATTTGCAGTGTCTACTGGTAAGACAAAGTGATCATTTCTAATTGTGATTGTTTGTTCAGTTAAAAATTCACTGTAATGCTTAATAAGAGCTCCTGCAATTCGTCTTACTTCGAATTCTTGTTTATGAATTGCAGTTCTAATCTTATTAAGAGTTGGAGATGCATCATCCTTAATAGATAAGTTTGGTGCGATTACAGAGTGAATTTTTAATTCAAGCGGAGAAATATCATATAATTTCCCCACTACATTA
Source organism: Bacilli bacterium (assembly GCA_024408085.1). Classification (GTDB taxonomy): domain Bacteria; phylum Bacillota_I; class Bacilli_A; order RFN20; family CAG-826; genus Fiminaster. The sequence goes on from JAKSVH010000012.1 coordinate 13,175, forward strand.
AGTAAATTAAAATAGAGTGATTTCTCTGCTTTTCTAAAGAAATCGCTTATCTTTTTAGCAGTTAAAATATCAAGAGCGATATGGTCAAGTTCTGCTGGAGTAAGGATTCCTCCTTTTCTAGCAGTCTCAATGTACTTTGCAAGATCAAAAGAAGATGCAATTGGAAGAGAACCATATCTAAGAATAAAAGAAGACATTTCATCAACAAGCTTGAGTGATTTAATTACATCTTCTTTTTCAAGCATTCTTAAAGATAAGACTTTCTTCTTTCCAAGTTCAGTGGATGAAAAAGAAGAAATTTCTTCAAGTACTTTGCTAATCTCTAAAGTGCCATATATATCGAGCATATCAATAATGATATCACAGTTTATATCTTTAAAATCACAAAAATCATGAAAAAATGGAAATTCTGATGAAAAATTTAATTTTTAGTGAAAAAACAGACTTACGGAGTAAGTCTAAAAAATTTTTCAGCGGAAATCGATAATCTACCCTAAATATGTATTGAAAGGAGTTAACAAAAAACGCACACAAAAATAAAAATCCCCAAGCTCTGTCGCTTAGGGTCTTAGGAATGTGCTTATTGTTTAGACAATTGTTTGAAAAGATGTCAAAAAATCCCGCCCTGCGTATCATCTTTTATGCTAGGAACGGGTATCGAAGTCTTTAACTTCAAGTGCTTTTATTAAAACAAGTCTTTTGTTAAAAATCAACAAAATTAAGCAAAGATATCTATGAAAATTGGAAGAGACAAAAATTATAAAATTGGACAAATTAGATTTAATTTTATTAACAAACATTACGGTCATATCAAAGCTATTATTATAAGAAACAACAAGACCAAGATTACTAGTGTATTTATATCAACTGGTCCTACTAGCGAAAACTCAGACAATATTGAAATGACTGGCAAACTTGCAATAAATGGTAAGGAGGGAAAATATTTTATTAAAAGAGTCAGAACCTATGATTCAAAAACATATACTGATCTTTTTATAGAAGATGTTCTAAATAAAGAAGATTTATCAAAATCAGACAAAATATATGAAATCTATTTAGAAAATAAAAAAAGTCAGCCCCGATAAAACGGTATAAGTGCTGACTAACATTATTATACAAAATTGTCTTCTTTTGTAAATATTAATCGTTTTATTAAAAATACAATTTTCAAAGAAAATTAAAAAATTAATTTATTTATTATGTGCGTTATGTTAAAATTAAATTATGAATCAAAGAGTTTTAGTTGAAGCAACTTCAGAAATGAAGGACAGAATCGTTAATTATTACGGTTCAATTCAAAAAGAAAACAAGGGTGAGTACATCCTATTTTTTGGGCAAACAAAAGACTTAACAATCACAGTCTATCATTCCAAAAAAGAAAACTATCACAAGGTTATGTTCATTGGAGAAAATGCTCTTAATGAAGCAAAACGTTGGGATGAAAATGCAGAGCCAAATGGTCCAAAAGAATTGAAGGCTCCTACAAAAGCATCGTGGGAAATTCTTGATGATCAAATTGGATCAGATGAAGTTGGTACCGGAGACTTATTCGGACCAATCTGTGTCTGTGCTGCATACGTAAGAAAACAAGACATTAAGAGATTAAAAGCTCTTGGCGTTGATGATTCAAAACGTCTTAGTGATGCTCAAATTATGGAGATTGGTAAAATTCTCGTTAAAGAATTCGAATATTCACAACTTTCATTAAATAATGAAAAATACAACGAACTTGTGGATAAAAAGATGAACATGAATGAGATGAAAGCCAAGATGCACAACCGTGTTTTATTCAACCTTCACAAGAAACATTGCAATGTTACAAACATCCTCGTTGATGAATTCGTAAAAGAAGAAAATTACTACAAATACGTCTTCTTTGAACCTGAAGTTGTAAGAGGAATTACCTTCAAAACAAAAGGTGAAACTTACTTCCCGTCTGTTGCAGTCGGTAGCATTATCGCTCGTTATTCATTCATCCAACACATGAATTTATTATCAGAAAAATATGGTATGAAAATTCCATATGGAGCAAGTGCAAAAGTTACTGAATTTGCAAAAGAATTCGTAAAAAAATTCGGCATTGCCGAATTCAATAAGGTTTGTAAGAAGAATTTCGCTAACTATAAAGAAGTTATCGAAGCGAAGTAATTACATCCACAAAATATTTAGGGAGATCGACTGAGAAGGTCATCTCTTTTTTTGTTACTGGATGAATGAAATGAATCTCATGAGCAAAGAGCAATTGGCCATCGTCATAGAAGGTTCTATTTCCTTTGCCATAAATTGGGTCTCCAATAACTGGGTGACCAATATAATTCATGTGCACACGAATCTGGTGTGTACGTCCAGTTTTTAAGATACATTCTACTAAAGTAGAATCTTTAAATCTTTCAATGACTTTAAATGATGTTTCGGCATCTTTTCCGTGCATCATGTCCACCGCCATTTTTTGACGATACTTTTGATCACGACCAATAGGTGCAATAATCTTACCTTCGTTCTCTTTAATAACGCCGAGAACTAAAGCATAATATTTTCTTCCTAAAGTGTGGTCAGAAAGTTGATTGGACAAAAAAGCATGGGCTGCATCGTTTTTAGCAACGATTAATAAACCTGCTGTGTCTTTATCGATACGATGAACAATTCCTGGTCTATATTCACCATTAATTGTGCTTAAAGAATCACTGTGAAACTTAAGTGCATTTGCTAAAGTGTGTTCTTCATTTCCAGCACCTGGATGAACAACTAAACCTTTAGGTTTGTTAATAACAATAACATCGTTATCTTCATAGACAATATCAAGTGGAATATCTTCTGCTTCAACTTCTAATGATTTTACTGGGAAATCTTCCACCGTAATTTCATCATTTTCTCTAAGTTTATATGAAGATTTTTCCTTTTTAGAGTTCACTAAAATAAGGCCATTATCAAGATGTTCTTGAATCTTGCTTCTAGAAACATCTTCTAAAAGAAGAGATAATGCCTTATCAAGTCTAGTGTTCTCTAAATCTTTACTTACCTTGATTGTCTTCATTTTTAGCTTGATCTTTTTCCTTTAATTCTTTTGGAGAATACTTATATTCTCCTTCTTTTCCGGCTTTAACTGCATCTTTGATTGAATCAATGATGACGTAGACAAGAAGGATAATAACACCCACTACTAAAGCAGAGTCTGCTAAGTTAAATATTGGGAATGAATATGAACCGAAATAAACTGAAATCCAGTCAATAACTCCACTAAAACCAACAGTAGAATCCCAATAGAAAGCTCTATCAATTAAGTTACCAATAGCACCAGAAATCATAAGTGCTAAAGCAATCTTAGTAACAGTATTTAATTTTCCCTTACGTGTTGCATAAGCATAATAGGCAATAAGTGCACCACCAAGAACAACTGAAACAATAATAAAGATTATTCTTCCAGCAGATGATCCTGCACCAATTGACCAGGCTGCTCCTTTATTAAAGGAGAGGCCAATATAAAGGAAGTTTGGAATGATCTTAATCATTTCGTCTTTGCCAGTTGTAACAACTTTACCAAAGTGGTTACACACTAACCATTTAGACATAATGTCTAACGCAAAGACTAAAATCATAAGCCAAATGAAAGAGAAGAAGAATTTCTTCATGTTCTCTTTTGTAAACAATTTCTTAAAAAACTCTTTCATAATTATTTACCTAAAACATGTAAGCAACGTTCACAAACTTCGCTTTCATCATCAACCTTATAAAGCTTATCAACATAGTTCCAACATCTTGGACATTTCTTAGCATCAATATGGTGCGCCTCAACTTCTTTAACGTCCATAAATTCAACCTTGGAAACAATGAATAATTTTGCGACATCTAAGGCGTTATCTCCAACGATTTCTTTTGCAGAATTTGGAAGGACAACAAGTGCTTCTTGGCTTGATCCGATGACGTTGGAATTACGTGCTTCTTCAAGTTTTTTATTAACTGCATCACGGAGTTCGAGGAACTTTTTGTAGGCTCCTAAATAGCTCTCGCCATACTCGTTAGATTTTGTAGGATAATCGAGTAATTGCGCGGATTTCCCCGTGAAATCTGGCATATTTTGATGAACTTCTTCCATTGTGAATGGGATAACTGGAGTAAGAAGTCTAAGCAAAACTGAGCTTACTTTATAGATGACAGATTGCATTTGTCTTCTTCTTAAAGAATCCTTTGCGTCACAATATAAAATGTCTTTTCCGATGTCGAGATAGAAGCTAGACATATCGAATGACATGAAGGTCATAATCTTGCTCATTGCAGTTGCAAAATCGTATCTATCAAATGCATCAATTGCATCATTTTTAACTTCTTCAAGTCTTGCTAATATGTAGGTGTCAACTGGAGCAAATTCTTTGACCATATTTGCCTTTGGATCAAAATCAGAAATGTTACCAAGTAAGAACTTAAATGTGTTACGAATCTTACGGTATTGTTCAGCAACTTGTCTAAGTAAGTTTTCTGAAATTCTAACATCTTGTTGATAGTTAATTGTTGCGACCCAAAGTCTAAGGATGTCTGCACCAAACATGTTACACATCTTAATTGGATCAACACCATTTCCTTTGGACTTGTGCATTTGCTCACCATGTTCATCTAAAACCCAACCATGTGAGACAACAGCTTTATATGGAGCTTTGCCTTGAATAGCGGTTGAAATTGTTAAAGATGAGTTAAACCAACCACGATATTGGTCGCTACCTTCTAAGTAGAGTTCTGATTGGTCATAACCTAAACGTTTTCTTAAAACAGCATCAAATGATGAGCCTGAGTCAAACCAGACGTCCATTATGTCTTTTTCTTTTGTGAATTTACCATTTGGAGAATGTTCATTCTTATAACCTTCTGGAAGGAAGAATTCTGCATCCTTTTCATACCAAATATCGCTTCCGTATTCTTTGAATACTTTGACAATATGATCAAAGACTTCTTTTTCAATAATTGGAGTTTCATCTTCACAATAGATTATTGGGATTGGAACACCCCAAACTCTTTGTCTAGAAATACACCAATCATTACGATCTTTGATCATGTTGGTCATTCTATCTTTACCCCAACCTGGGATCCAATTAACTTTGTTAATTTGCTCTAAAAGTTCATCTTTAATCTTTCCGATTGAACAGAACCATTGTGGAGTAGATCTAAAGATAACTGGTTTACCTGTTCTCCAGTCATGTGGATACGAGTGAATGATTTCGCCTTCTTTGATTAATGCACCATTTTCACGGAGCATATCAAGAATGACTGCATTTGACTCTTCATAGAAGAGTCCATTGAGCTTTTCACCACATTCTGCAGTTAATCTACCAAAGTTATCGATTGGGCAATATGGTTTAATTCCATATTTAGCACAAACGTTATAGTCATCAACACCAAGACCTGGAGCTGTATGAACTAAACCTGTACCTGAATCATTTGTAACGTGATCTCCAAGAAGAAAAACAGATTCTCTTTCATAGAAAGGATGTTTTGCTTTACAACCTTCAAGTTCTCTTCCTTTGAATGATTTAACAAGTTCAAATGTTTCAAATCCAAGTTCTTCTTTAAGGGCTGCAGAGTTTTCTTCTAAAAGAATGAAATCACCTTTTTCAGTGTGATATAAACCATAGTTAAATCTTGGGTTAACTGAGATTGCAAGGTTTGATGGAAGTGAGTAAGGAGTTGTTGTCCAGATAACAGCTTTTGAACCTGCTGGAACAACACCTTTTCCATCAATCATATCGAATGCAACATAGATTGCATATGACTTAACATCTTTATATTCAATTTCAGCTTCTGCTAAAGCAGATTCACTTGACCAAGACCAATAAACTGGTTTAAGTCCTTTGTAAATAAGGCCTTTAAGAGCCATCGTTGCAAAGACTTCAATTTGATTAGCTTCGAATTGATTTTCAAGTGTCTTATAGGCATTCTTGTAGTCACCCATAATTCCAAGTCTAACAATTTGATCTTGTTGTCTTTTGACTTGGGTGTAAGCATAATCTCTACATTTTTGTCTAAATTCACTTGTTGGAGTAGTTTTACGGTTAACACCTGACTTAATAACTTGGTTTTCAATTGGAAGACCATGAGTATCAAATCCAAATACAAATGGTACATAGTAGCCTTGCATAACCTTTTCTCTTACGATTATATCCTTTAGGATACGGTTGAGCATATGACCGCAGTGCATGTCACCATTAGCGTATGGAGGACCATCGTGGAATGCGAAAGGTTTACATCCTTCACGATTTTTAAGCATTTCTCCATATAAATCTTCATCTTGCCATTTCTTAACTAAAAGAGGTTCCTTAGTTGGAAGATTTCCTCTCATTTCAAAATTAGTCTTTGGCATGAGTAATGTGTCTTTAAATTCCATAATTTTTACTCCTTTTTACAAATAAAAGCATCCCTAATTTAAGGACGCTTTAACGTGGTACCACCTTAATTCTCTTACTTAGTAAGAGCACTTAATTATCCGATAACGGGGACAACCGGAATTCTTACTGAGATTCAGAATTCTTACAAAGAAGTGATATTCATATTTAGATGCTGTTAGTCTTTCACCATCACTAACTCGCTAGTAACAGAGCTAAATATAAACGTGTCTTCTAGGATATTAAATCTTAAAGATTTTTGTCTTTTAAGAAGTTTGGAAGGAAGGAATTCTTCTCTTCTTCCTCTTTATGAGGAACTTCTGGAGCAACTTCTCCACCATTTCCATCTTTATTCTCTTCTGGAGCTGGTTCAAAAACTGGAGAAGGATGATCATAAGTTGGAACGTGTGTGAAGTCAAAGTCTTCTGTAAAGTCTGATGCAATAACAGAAACTAAGATTTGATCAGTTAATTCATCATTAATGGAAACACCAAATTTGATATCAACTGAGCTACCTGCTGCTTCAATAATTCTATTGACAGTTTCTTGTGCTTCATAAAGTGAAACTTCATGTCCACATGTAACTGCGCAGATTGCACGACGTGCGCCATTAATTGATGCCTCAAGAAGAGGTGAGTTAATAGCATTGTTAGCGGCATCTTGTGAACGGTTTGGTCCACTGCCCATACCAAATCCGATAAGGGAGATACCTGAATCTTTTAAGGTATTTCTAACATCAGCAAAGTCTAAGTTAATAAATGCTGGGCAAAGGATTAAGTCAGTAACTGTCTTAACACTTTGGGCGAGGACTCTATCAGATTCTGCGAATGCTTCGGAAATTGGAGCGGTTCCGCTAACCATAAGTAATTTATCGTTAGAAACAATAATGATTGCGTCAACTGAGTCCTTAAGGCTATTTAAACCTTCGACTGAGTTAGCAATACGTTTCTTACCTTCGAATGTGAATGGACGTGTAACAATTGCGACTGTGAGTGCGCCTGCTTCTTTAGCTGCGGCTGCAATGACTGGTGCAGCACCTGTGCCTGTACCCCCACCCATACCTGCTGCGATGAAGACAAGGTTTGCTCCAGCAACAATTTCACGGATTTTATCTACGGACTCTTCAGCAGCTCTACGGCCGACTTCTGGATCACCACCAGCGCCAAGTCCACCTGTTGATTCTTGTCCTAAAATAATTCTATTTTTTGCTTTACTTCTTGAAAGTGCTTGTTGATCTGTGTTTGCAACATAAAATTCAACTGATGAAATATTTTCATCAATCATTCTGTTAACGGCATTATTACCTGCACCGCCAACACCAATTACAACAATACGAGCATAAGCTTCATAATTGTCTAATTCTCTTTCATCCATTTTTGTTGCCTCCTTTAATTTTGTTCTTTATCACGATTAAACTCGTTTGGTTTTACTCTTGAATCACTAAGTGATCCTTTGTATTTTGATGCGCTATACATGGCACCAATAATAGCGGAGAACTTAGCATCTCTTGCACCGAATGTTTCAGGTTCAAGATAATGTATTGATTGATTCTTTGAGAATTTGTATTTTGCTAAATTTTCAAATCCAAGTAATTTGGAGAATCCACCTGTGAAGACAATTGGAAGATTTCTAACTGTCTCTGGATAACCCTTCATTAAGTTTTGGAATGCGACATCGAATTGAGCGAAGTAATCTTCCATAAAGAATGTCTTAATGATGAGATTTAAGTCTTCTGGTGAGAATTCTCTCATAACTCCATCAACATTGCCTTTGGCAATAGATGGTTTAAATGAGAGTGGTCTTTCATCATAACCATACTTCTTAAGTGTCTCAAGAGCGTCTTCTGGAGAGATTCTGAAGTTCTCTACAACTCTTGTTATTAAGTCTGCACCACCACTTGGGAATGTAATTGTTTCAAATGGTGTGTTGTTTCCAATAAGAGAAATATTTGTAAGTTCAGAACCCATATCTACTAGGATGTAGCTATTTGGGATTTGTTCAATGTGTTTACCAAGTTCTGCAAGAGCGTATGAGCTAACGCATAATCTACGCACTCTAATGTGTGCGGCTTCAAGTGCACGTTTGTACTCGGATACAACACGTGATGGTAAACAATGAATCTTTGCGTTGATCTTGATATTGTTTGAGTGTTCATTAAGTGGAGGGTTAATAAATGATCTTCCCATTTCAAGAGTGAATGAATCTGGAATAATATCAATAATTTCACTACCACTTGGAACTGCTTCTTTTTGAACTAAAGAAACAACGTTTTCAATATCAATTTGAGCAACGACTCCATATGGAGAAACAATGTTTGTGGTCTTTTCAGATTGGAAAACATTTAATCCAATTGATGGAAGAATCAAAGTAACATCGTTAATAACGATTTTGCTCTTTGATGCTTCATCCTTAAATTCTCTCATAGATGAGAGGATTTGAGCTAACGTGGTTAAATCAACGATTTCACCACGGGAAATAAGTCCGTTAATTGGACGTTCAGTTAAATAAACAAGATTGATTTTATCGTTGTTTTCATAACCTAATGCAATACGAACTTCTGTATTTGATATTTCTACTACGGTAATTGGCTTTTCCATATTTATACAGAATATATTTTATATATTGAATATTAATATAGCAAGAAAGAGTTAATTTTTATTTAAATTTTATAAATCTAAATAAGAAAAAATGCCACATTTTGAAGTGGCATTTTGTTTTTAGAAATATGGACTTTTGAATAACAAATTCAGCACATTTGAATCGTCATCAATTGATAAAATTGTTTCTAAACAAGCTGCCCATCCAGAATCATTTATAAGGTGATTTGGATCCGAATCAACTTCATCCCAGCCTTTACTCTTGAACGCCTCCAAAATTGCATTCTTTGCAGCTATTGCTGCATCATAGTTTTCAAATGTCAAAGTAGCATTCAAAACAACATTGTCAATATCATATTTTGAAACAGCTAATTCATATTCACCAACAATATTGAAGTTTTCTGGTATTTTAACGTACTCAGTTAATTCTTCATCGAACACAAAACGTTTAACTAAAGTCTCAAGATCATTCATTGGAATTGGTGAGCAAATATCAATCACTACTTTTCCGTCGATTTCATGAGCATTTAACCACATGTCTTCTTTGTGATAGTAATGGTCATCACTTGAGTAAACCCAACCATCGTTTTCAAAGGTTGAATTTATTGTTGAAATTGCAGATGAAACTTCACCATCAGTTAATTCAACAGTAAGTCTAAATACATAGTAAAATTCGTATGTTTCACCAGCATCCATTGCTAATTCAATATTTGCGACATTATCATTCAAAATAATGCCAGGAATTTGAATATTTGACTTAATGTCAAAATAAATCTTCCAATCAACAAATGCAGTACGTGCATCAATGTCATATTTTGTTCCATCTCCATGGATTATTTCAATATAGCAATAACCGGTTCCTTTGCTCTCATAATATGGAACTAAACCGACATCAGAACCTTCCTTAACATAGTAGTCAAGATCACCTTCTACAATGTGCTTCCAGCCTAGTCCAGTTATCTTTTCAATGTAGGCATTAACGAGTTCTTCTTCCTTGTTAGTTTTTACAATACAAACAATGTCGTGATAATACTCAGTATTTTCATAGTCATAACCAAAAGCACCATCAAAAACAGGAACTTCACCTTCAATACCTAAAGTAGTAAGAATTTCTGTAATTCCTTCTGTTGGCCAATCTGAATATGGATCTTCGTATGCACTTAAAGTTAAAGTCATTCTTCCATCAATAATTGATGATTCAAGACGAATATCTCTATCTGGAGAAATGGCTTCATAGTTATAAATTTGGGAATAAAGATCTTTAACTGACCAACCAGCTTCATCCAAAATACTCATATATTGACTCATTGAGTCAAATGTTGAAGCTTGGATTGTAACAGTCATGTAAATATCTGAATCAGAGAAATCGATTCTTTCTCCATAGCCAGGATAAGCAGGAAGAGTTGTTTCGGTGCCTTCGTTAATGATTTGAAGACCAGCGTTAATGTGTTCTTCATTATGAGGATGATAATCTTCAAATAAGACATCGAAATGTTTGTAATCTTCACCACCAAATGGTGATTCAGTTACGATATAAACATATTGAACTAATAAATCTTCATTATCTGAAATCGCCCAATAGTTACCAGCGGAATTCTTACTATCATTATACAAAGTATAATCTTCTTCTAAAGCTGCTTCATATGCCTTAGTTAAATCATTGTCTGATTCACAAAGGACAAAGAAATAATGGTATCTACTATAAACATCAATAAATTCACATGAATTAGCTCCTACAACAGCAGGAACCTTTGTTCCACTAGCTTGAGTTAATTGATCAGTGTAATAATCAACTACAAATGCAGGCCAGCCACCATCACCAGGTGCTACAACAATAGAGAGTGCTTTATCACTTTCAGAATAAGCAAATAATACTTGTGAAATCTTTTGTGGTTCAGTTGCAACATAAGCACCATCTTCATTCTTTGATTCACTTACATTAAATCCATTTTTAGTTAATGCTTCTTTGTATGCTGCTTCTAAGTTTGTATTTGAATAGCAATTAATTGCTAAAATGGATTTTGATTCCATATAGCTTGTGTTGACAGCGTATCTATCTGCAGCTATTGCAGGGATTTTAGCATTTGGTGCAATATAATAACAATTTTCGTAATAATAGGTAACTAAATCTGCTGGCCATTCATAAAGATATGGATCATAGCAAATAGCCCACAAAACACCTGAGTTGATAAAAGTATCAATTTCAATAGTTCTTGTCTTATTTTCGACCTCTAAATCCTTTAAAAGGATATAAGAATCTTCATATGGACCTGCTTCTTTCGAAAAACCTTGAGCAACAATTGAATTAACGTAAACGTTAAATGATTCAGAATCAACTGCAGCACCCGAAACAACAACGCTTAATGTTTCTGCATCCCAAACAACATCTAATCCTTTAAGACATGGAAGTTCAAAGCCGAATAAATGTTCTCTAAATATCGATTTTTGAGCTTCAGTCCATTCAACTGGAACAGGTAATTCATAACCGCAAACATCACAAATAAAGTTTGCATCAGTATCAACGTGGTTACCTAATGAATCTTTAACATC
>JAKSVH010000013.1 GCA_024408085.1 Bacilli bacterium
AGAGAATCATATATACGACATACAGAAACTCAATGACTTATTAGAAGAAAGAAATATTCCTATTATTGAATAACTAACAATACTTATTAACCAGACCACTTAGTAACCCAAAATATTAAAAGACTCAATTCATCCTTGTGGCAGAACCCAGTCTTTTCTTATAACTCTATTTTTACTGTTTATAGGTTTTTAGGCATTTTTGGGATTTTTATTTACAACGTAAATAATTTCGTTCACGAAAAGTGGGAATAGATTTTTTGTACGCGTGTTATGATTTATATAACCCCTAAATATATAAATACGAAAGGAGAAAAACACATGGATAAAGAGATTATTAATTTTGTAAAAAATGCAAAAGAAGATTATTTAAGGCGTCAGCGTAATGTATATTCGTTAGCAAATTTTGAACAATTAGGTTTTTACTTTTATTTAGGAGAAGGAATTTCAAAAATTCTTAAAAACCGAAAAAAATCAAATTATAAAAAAGAAACTCTACAATCAATTTCAGAAGAACTCACAAAAGAAATCGGAATAGGATTTTCTAGACCTCTTTTAAATAAGACTGTAATTTTTTATACAAAGTATAAAAAATGTTCGACACTGTCGAACAATCTAACTTGGTCAATGATATGCGAATTAATTTTTATAAAAAATGATGATGAAAGAAAATTTTATGAAATTGAATGTGTAAAAGAAAGATGGTCAGTGAGAGATTTAAGAAGACAAATCAAAAGCTGTTATTATCAGCGTAAACTTCTCGCAAATCAAAACGCAATCGTTGAAACTAAAAATCAACTTACCACAATTGGAAATCAAATAAGCAAACCACAAGATATCATTGTGAACCCTGTTGTCTTAAACTTTTTTAAAAGCAAAGAAAAGCTAAAAGAAAAGGAAATTGAAAATTCTATCACTCAACATCTTAAAGAATTTTTCTTAGAATTAGGCACTGGTTTTAAATTCATTGATAACCAATACCAAATAACGATAAACACTAATAATTATTTTGTTGATTTAGTATTTTATAACGTTATTTTAAAAGCGTTTGTTCTTATTGAACTTAAGGCTTCACCACTCACTCACACTGCCGTTGGCCAAATAAATTTATATTTAAATTATTTTAAACAATACATTAATCAACCAGGAGACAACGACCCTATTGGTATTATTATGTGTACTGATACAAACAATTTACGAATTGAATATGCTTTAGGGAATATATCTAACCAAATATTTGTGACAAAGTATATTACTCATCTTCCAAAGAAAGAAGATCTCGAAAGAGAATTATTATTAGCTCGAAAGAAATAAAAAACGGGAATCTTACTCCCGTGTTGATAGAGAAGTTCGAATCCTCTACCCGATTGATTACATTAAATCACAATAAAAATGTTTGTCAATTACTTATGAGTTATTAGAAGAAAAAAATCTTCCTATTAATGAATGAAACAATATAACAAAGATTGCAAATATATTTTCGATATTTTTTGAAATTTACAAAAAAATTCGAGTTTAGTTTTAATTATTTATTTATAAATAAAAACTGCCCTTATTAGGTGGCAGTGTCGAGAATTAAACATCTCTGAATCTAGCACTATTTGAATAATAGAGCCTTAGCAATCTAGTTGCACAAGTATTTTATCATCCATCTTATTGTTGTCAACAAAACATAAACAATGCAAAATACATAATAACTAGATCGCACCAAACAAAAAGCCTTCAATCACAATAAATGTGACCCAAGCCTTTATTTTTATACTCCGTAACATTATATAGTTTCTAAAAATTCTATTATTGTTTGTTTAACCACAGAATAATCTGAGTCTAACCAGCGGAGCTTTGAACTCATAACTCTTTCTTCGAATAGTTTATCATTAAGAGCAGCATTAACTCTGGAAACAATATCAGAAGTCGCTCTCATTCCAAAACTTTTATTTTTTAAAAGTAAATCAAAACATTGATTAACAACATCTTTGTCTATATTAGAATTTATTATTAAATAATAAATGTCAAAGATGTCTTTAATTCTAGTAGAAACCGCACCAATTTTTGCAAGCGAATATATTTTCTCTGCTATTATTTGCTCAGGAGGATTAATCATTATCTTTACACCATTATTTGAATTATCAAAAGAGAAAACTGAATCTCTTTGTTTAATTGGGAAAAGTGTATGCACTCCAACATCAATAGAAAATTTTAATTTTGCAGATACATCCTTAATCTCGAGATAAAGTCGACGGCCTTTGTAATCTTCTTGATGAAGCGGTTCACTAGAAATATATTTTACTCCATAATCAGTGTCGACTTTATTTAACATATAAACTAGATTTTTCATTGAATCTTCGCTAGATATATCATAGTGCAATAAATCAAAATCAATATCTCTTGTGGTGCGTCTTATATTTTTTGTCATGTTAAACATGACTGCTCCGCCTTTTAACAAAACCTTATCTGCTAATTCAGATTTTGCTATTTTGTTAATTATTATTTGTTGGCAAACAAGATTCTTTGCTTCAAAATCTGAAAATTTAAAAATATTCTTTTTTTCGATTATGAGTTCTTTAATTTGTTTCATAGTACTAAATCCTCAATTTGCTTGCGAATATTATCGCCTCTTTTAAAGGCTTTACAGTAACTAAGAACTTTCATAAAATCGATTTCTCCATTAATAACAAGCTTTCTATAATTAGAAACGACTTCTTTGAAATATTCGTATGAAAATTTGTTTCTTAGCCTAATTAATTCAACAAGCATTCTTTCTTTGTCAAATATATAGATATACCCATAATCTGTTTTTACTTTTTTTCTACCAACTTTTATTAAATTGTTATTCATATATGACTGATCAACATTCTCAAAGGCGATTTTAGATCCTTTATTTTCCGAGGCAATATTATATTTTGCTGGAATATAATCTGATAAATCGTAGAAGTAAAATGCACTTTCGTTTGTTAAAGTTGTATTCTTATATGTTAAAAATATTTTTTCCATATCAGCAATACATGTTTCATCATCAGAATAGATTCCATGTGACACTTTAAATAAAGTGCCTTCTTTAAGTTTTCTACTTATGGCGGTATTGTTTTTATACTTCTTTAATAAATCTTTTGTTGAATAAATCATGTCTATATTGTAAGTTTCGCTCGGTATAAAGTCAAGTAATACCGATTTAAACTAACATTTTTCGTATATTTTCTCAACTATAAGTATATCTTTTTGCATTAATCACCATGTGATTTTTTGCGGTCCATACGAAGATAAGCTTCTATGGACTATAAAATTTCTAAAGCTAATCTTTCTATATATATCTGTGACTTTGGCATTTTATGAATATATTCTTTTAAAAGTGGTATATTCAATGTTCCGTCATTTGCCATTGCCCTATATTTAAAAATTGCTTCTTTATATATATCTTTAGATATATATTTTTCTTTTCTCCAAAGTTCAATTAAAAGACGCTCTTTATTGTAAACCTTAAATGTTGTTTGCTTTCTTCTTTTTGTCTCGACTCCAAGTAGAAGAATTTCCTCTTTATCCCTAAATTGGTTTACTTTCTCGTCTTCAATTTTTCGATAGCCGTCCCTGAAACAAAGATCAAAAGGAAAATTAACCCATTCGTCAATGATTCCATGGATTGAGAGTGCAGTCTTTAGAGTCACTACACTTGTATCGTACCTTTGAAGATATATATCAAAATAATCAAACAATCCACGAGTGTAATATCCTCTAACTGGATTATTCAACTTGGACTGTTGATTTCTTGAAATTTCGTTAGCCTTATAAATCATGTCATTATTATACAAAACGCATACAAAAATATCAAGTTTTAATATGCGAAATGTAAAAATATTTTTATAAAATTCGGCCGATACGAGAAAAGAAAAAATGACACGTGCGAGTCGCCAAGGCGTCTCTAACGCTATGTGTCATTGGAAATATGTTAACAAAATAAATTTTTTTGTAAATAAAAAGGTGATTCTGCAAATTCGCACGAACATTATTATTTCTAATATGTCCGGAAATCACCTTTTCATTATTTTAGCATTGCTATTCTTGTTGTCAATAAATTGCTAAAGATATAGAATGTTACCAGCGAATTAACGTTTAATAGGTTATTCACCTATGGTATGAAATTGTAATCTACCACGCAACGGAGTAATGATCCGTTGTTTTTTATTTGTTAAGTCAAAAATTTATTAAGTTTGGGGGAATGCTTAATATAACGCGATCAATTTACTGCATATAAATACAAGAAAAGTGTGCAGTATTTTTCATTATGTTAACTTACTTTTGCAACAAAATATGAGTTTTTTCACACTGCAGTAAGAGAAATTGACGTTTTTGTTGCATATGAGTAGGTTTAGTGTCTTTCGTGCCTTCGTCCGTTTTAAGATTAATTTGGACGATTATGACAAACCACTGGATGATCAAGATGTACTCAAAAGTGTCGAAATAGAATACTGCAGTATACCAAAAACTAGATTTTAGATACAAAATCGACCGATACAAGAACTGGTCTCTATCGGTATAGAAAAGCCAAGCGGTGCTTGGCAAAACCAATCTACTGAGTAGATTAAGAAAAGTCAAGCACCGCTTGACAGTTCAGGATGTACAAACATTAAATACTCTTATTAATTTTATTTGAATAAAAATATAAAAAAAGGTGATTCTGCAATATCGCACGAACATTATTATTTCTAATATGTCCGGAAATCACCTTAGTAGTATCTTATCAATTATTTATACTTTGTCAATTAATCTTCGATACGATAGCTAGTCTCTCTCGGTTAGCAATAAGACTAGGGTGACCAGTTTAAGCTACCCCTAATCATTTTTAATGCCATTAACAATGTTAATGAAAAGTGGAAATAGACTTTTTCTACACGTGTTATGATTTATATATTTCAAAATATATAAATACAAAAGGAGAAAACATTATGGAAAAATACGAAATACTTAAATTTAAAGATGGTAAATATGAATTAGATGTTAATGTATCACCGGATGAAGATACAGTGTGGCTAACACAAGAAGAGATAGCAAGATTATTTGAGAAAGACAGGTCAGTTATAACAAAGCATATTAATAACATTTTTAAAGAAAATGAATTAGAAAAAATGCAGTATGTGCAAAAAATGCACGAACTGGTCCGGACGGGAAAAAAGAATTGGTTGAAATAGCAACTGTTGCAAAAAATGCACAAGTTCGAATCGAAGGCTCAGCAATTAATGAAGAAAGATGAATATGTTTTTTGGTAAATATATTAACAATTATATCGAAGAAAACAAAAGACAAAAGAAGTGTAAAAAAATTAACAATTAGTAAAATTTCTGAGGAACTTACAAAGCAATTAGGTAAGGGTTACTCTAGACAAAATTTATCGAAGATGTTAATTTTTTATACTTTGTATAAAAAATGCTCGGAGGTGCCGAGCATTTTATCTTGGCCACAAATATGCGAGCTTCTATACAACAAAAATGATAATGAACGAAAATTCTACGAAATTGAATGCGTAAAGTAAAGATGGTCATCAATAAAATTAAGAAGACAAATTAAAAATATAGCAAAAAAGAAAAATTATTAAAAAAGACCGACAATACATCATGTCGGTTTTGTAAGTTTCCTTACGGTATTTATAATTTATTACTTTTAAAGTTATTTATCAAAAATACATTACACATCTTTCAAAGGAAGAAGATCTCAAATGAGAATTATTGATAGCTCAAAAGAGTAAAGAAATCGGCCGATACGAGAACTAGTCTCTATCGGAAAATATATGAAAATATCCAGGAAATTATGTGGAAATCCTGGATATTTCGATATTTAGTTAGTTTTAATATTTAATGTTATTTGAGGTTAAATATGCTTCTAATTCTTTATTGGATTTAAAGTCTAAGCAGATATCATCAAATGCTTTGAAGCTATCTGCATCTTTAAGTAAAGAAATAAGAGCGAATCCATTCTTGTAATCTAGCTTATAAACTTTCTCTTCAGTTTCAATGATTACAAGTTTGTGTTCTTCTCTTTCTAAATCATTTGCGACTCTTGTATGTACTTTCATATGGTGTATCCTCTATTCATATTTACTTTAACAAACCAATAACCTTATATCAATTATAGGGTCAAAAATCGGGCCCATACGAGCAAGAAGAATGCTCTATGATTTATATGAAAATATCCAGGAATTTCTATGGATTTTACCGTGAATTCCTGGATATTTTGACTATTTAAGCATTATTTTTAAATCTGCTTTTAGAGCTTTTGCAATTCTCTTTATTTGCATAATAGAAGGATTTAGTTCTCCTCTTTCTAGTTTCGATATATCTGATTGATCAATACCAGAGAGTTTAGATAGTTGTTGTTGAGTCATTAATTTTGAATTTCTGAGAACATAAATCTGAGCCCCTAATACAAGTAGTTCTTTTTTATCGTCATCATTTTTTACAATCTTTCCGTTCTCATATATTTCTTCAATTGAGATATCTAAATCATCATTCCACACAATGCCACCCATCTCTAAATGGCCCTTTAAGAATATTTCTCTATTTCTTAATGGTTCAAGCTCTGGAATATCCTTAATTGCGTCTTCCGTGTCATATTGTTTTGTTAATCCATCCATAAACAAAACGCGAAGTGTGGTACCTTCACCAAAATAGAGTTTAGCTCCATGAATAAATTTAAATGTCATAATTTATTTTTCTAATTTCTTTCTTTATCCACATATCCATCAATTGATCTTGATAACAATGAACAAATTCTAATACTAGTTTTGCTCTATTTTTTGCAATGTCACCATGCATTATTTCACAAGTCTCAATATTAATGCTTGCCATCTTGCCTGAACAACGAACATGAATATGAGGAGGATTGTGTTCTTTAAAGTACATACACACTTGAACACCTAAGAATTCACATATAATTGGCATTTCCTTTCTCCTTTCATTTTAGGGGATATATCACATAAAATCAACAACTATCAAAATAATATTCTCCCTAATACTTATTTCAGGTGAATTTGGTAAAATCGCTGAAAATTATTTTTTAATACTTAGTATTAACTTTTTTTGAGAAAGACAAAGAAAAAGACCGAAACTAATTCGGTCTAACTTGCGTAACACTTAGTGTTATTTTATCGCAACCTTGTTTATATTAAACTCTTTACAAAGACGATGTCAATAAAACTATGAGGCCCTCTCTAACAATTTAATTTCTTTCTTGAGGAATACTTTTTCTTCTACTAGTGAAATAATCCAGTGGAATATATTTCCACATCCAAACATGACAATAATCATATCCATTGTCATTGTTACAACACCTGTTTGATAGAAGATAAACCAGATACCATAATAAACAATGTTGCAAAGCACTGAATTGATTGCGTTATACTTAGTTTTACCCATGCCAACAAAGATGGCGTCTGGGATCTGAGAAAAAGCATAAGCGACGTAAAATCCTAGATTTTTCACGACTATTTCGAAGATTCTAGCGGGATTTTCAATTCCTTCAACAGTTCCAAAGAACCATTGATATGATGGAATTAAAATAAACCAAATTAATATAAAGAACGCTGTGATTGAGTAGTAATTAATTTGCTTTAATTTATAACCATTTTCGCCAGCATCTTTTCGAATAATTTCTACTAGACAAGTGATTGGAATTAATAACCAACCCCAGATAAAGTTGTTAGCAACCCAATAATTTCCCGATTCTGAAACAGCATTGACCATTCTTACAACCATCAAAGCATAAATGATGTTATCTAAGAATTGTTGACCTCCTGCAAATAAGCCAATTCTTCCCCAATCCTTTAGATGAGGAATATCTTCCTTGTTATATTTACCTGGTCTTAATTGTTTAATATAAATTAATAAACCAATCGCTAATGCTCCCATTACAAAGTTTGCAATGATATTGCTAACTGCAATACCATCAACACCCATCTTAGGAATTAATAAAAAGTCTCCAAGTAAAGATAATGCTATTTTTGCAACCAAAAACGCATACATATATCTAGACTTATCAATTACAAGAAACACCACATTAGCATAGCTAAATACAATACCAACCATAAATGCAATTGTTTCCAATGAAAGGTATCTATATGCTGCGGCTATATTAATTTCGTTTGGATTCATATATGAAACCATATGAATGCCATAAAAGAATGTTCCTATTGAGAACAACAAATACAAACCCACAACAATGATTCCGAGTTTAAATACAACCTTACTAAATTCTTCTCTTTTGTGAGCCTTAGATAAAACTGAATACATTGGCACTATAAGAAATGCACAAATTGTTTCATCAATTAAATCAAACCATTCCATCTGACCCACAATATCTAGACTTCCTGGATTTGCGGTAGATGTTATTAACTTAGTAACAACGGTTTGATAGATAGCTGGCACTAATGCAAGTAAGCATAGAGCCAAAAACATTTTCCAGTCGAATGATTTCAAATCCGACCACCATTTTTTAATTTTTGTTTCCATTAAAAAATCTCCTTATCTGCCATATAAATTAGAGGCAAGTAACCACCCAATCCAACAAGCAATAGGAGAACATTGCGAGTTGAGATTGCAAGGCCAATAATTTATCGACATTTATATTATAGTCCATACTTACCTCATTGGAACATTATTGAAGACATATTCTGCAATCATCTTGCCCACTTCTTCTTTTGTTGGTCTCGATTGAAGTTCAAGTTTCAATTGTTCAATTTCTTTCTTAAGATTTTCTATTTCTTGATTCATATTATTGTTCTCCTAAATTTTAGAGGGAGCCCCACCACCGTAGATGGAGCTAATTTCAGATCGTTTTTCGCTTAAGGGAAAGAAGCTATACGGCGTAGATGTACTTCCAACATCTTGCTATGGGCCCCAGCAAACCATAGTCTGTAAATAATTAATAGAAAGGAGGATGCTGGATTTTAGAAAGGAGGTTCTATGAAGACCTGACATTAATATATACAAATATAATAAATTTGTCTGAGAATGTGATAAAGGTGGTCACAAGCAAAGAAAAAACTCGCCAGTTTATTAGCGAGTTTTAATTTTGTTGAGAAGTATTAGAACTGTTAAGAGCTCGTCTCCTCTCATTGAGTGAATATCTTTGAGTTTCTTATTAAGAGTCTCACGGCAGATACCAATTACATCAGCAAGACTTGCTTGTGTGTAATTAGAGAACCTAATGTCCTCCACTACATTTTGCATGTAATGATTGATTTCACATGCAATTTGAGTACTTGATGGTACTTCAATTTGTTGCATTGCTTTGCCTCCTCTGCGTTGCTCACGCAATGCATCAAAGGATCAATGCACTCATATAATAACAAATTAAGTTTTATTGTCTAGATTATTTTTGTAAATTGTTTTTACCTTAATCCCATTGTATTCAACTATTTGAGAATATGAATCCTTAAATATTGTTTTATCAATAATGTCATAAACTTCTTTAGATTGAATTATTTCTCTAGCCTTCTTTAAATCTCCTTTAGAACAAAAAACTGCAAATTTAAAAAATCCTTCGTCTATAACATTAATATCATCTTTTACATAACAACTTCCAGCATTATTAAGAGTTACAATAATCGAAGAAATTCTATACTGTTCATAATCAAATGGAATATTGTTTTGCTCAAAAAATAGATGAATGTTTTTGAGAACTCTCTCGTCTTTTTCTAACCTTGATTTAATTGCCACATTGATCTTTTCGTCGACTCTCATTTGGTCAAAATCATTATCAACTGGCATGTATCTCTTTTGTTCCATTAAGAAAACTTCTTTATTCGTTTCATCAACCAACACCATATCTATTTCAGCCTTAGTCAGAGAATTTAAAGCGAGTTTACAATTTTTGTAATATTTTAAATTATCGAAATTATCTAGATAATAACCAAGCTCGTCATTCATTCTATTAGAAAGGAAATTGTGCAATTTAAGTTTCTCTGCAACATTGCCTTCCCTTTGATCGTGCAACTTAATTAATTTTTCGATGATGTAAGATGTAAAAATTGAGTTACATGAGCCAATATAATAATCTCCTACAACATGAAGCGGTTGATATATAGTTAATCTATTCTTATGAAATTCATAATCATATGTCATATCATTCAAAATTGATTCAACAATATCTTGGTCAAAACTAAAGAATTCACAAATATGCTTTTTCAAAAGTTCTCTAGGATATTTAAATGCAGGATGTAATTTTAATTCATTGCTATCTCCAAGTTTTATTAAGTAGGCAGATTTTTGCATAGCAATTGCTGCAATATAGCTGTAAACCAAAATGTATTCACCAATTAAATAATTTGAAATTTTAAAATTGCAGATTTCAAGATTGTAATCTTCTAAATATTTCTTAAACCAATATTCAACAAAAGGTTTTAATTCAGAGTCTACCGGTTTGAAAATTTGCTTGCTTTTGAATTCCTGCTTGCTTTTTATTAAAAAAGCAAGCTTTGTTGCCCAATCAGCAACCGATATGTTGTCTTTTGTATGTTTTGAACCGGGTATGGTATCTAAGATTTGTCTTTGGTAAATATCATAATTAATTGACCTGTCTGTTTCATTATGTGTATAAACAAGCAACCCATTTTCAATTGAAGAAGAAAACTGATTTAGCCTCGCCCTATCAATAATATTTCGTATTAAATTAAAATTAATAGTTTTTTCAATCTCTTTTTGATAGCTATAAATTGTGTCATAACTGAGTCTTTCATTTAGATTACCGCTTTTACAATCTTCATATGAAAATTTAATACACGCTCTAAGCGCCATTCTTAAAAAATCATAATTGATTTCTCTTCCATCAGGACGATGAACAAAATAACTGTCGTACGCATTAAACAGACGATACAAAACCGTCTCTCTTGTTTCGTTATATAAACCACTTTGAAGATGTGAATTGAAAATGGTTTTTACTATACTATTTATTTGTTCTTTTTCAGTCATATCGTTATTCTACAATTCGCCATTACTAACCGCAACTAATTAAATCGTTTTAACTAAACTAAGCACTAAAAATTGTCCCATACGAGCAAAGAGAGTGCTCTATGGGAAAAGAAAAACTAGGACCGAAGCCCTAGTCTCTTAAATCATCAATAATATCGATCATGAATTCTCCAATGAATCTACAGAACATTATAAACATTGAGAAGAACATCATTGGCAGCATCATTATTATCTTAGCTTTTGTTGGAAGACCTCGATGTGATTTCTTCTCTTCTACAAAGAATGGATCATTGTCGAAGAACTCTGCATCATCGTCATCGAAGTCATCATCAAACTCGTCTTCAAAGTCTGTAAAATGAGCTTCAACATCGATGACATCTTCATCGTTTATATAATGTGAATGACCACGAAAATATGCCATAATTCACGAGGATTTACGCTTTTTTAATTAAGAATTTGAGGGATTTTTCAACTTCGAACGTTCCGAAGTCAATTTGATAAGCTCCATCTCCAACATATTCAAAGTACATTGACTTTGTGTATGAAGCACCTGGTTGAAGATCACCTGCAAATTCTACTGCGTCTTGATCATAATAATAAGAGTTCATATCTGATATCTCGACGCCGTTAGGGCCAAATGTATTCATATCAAGATAATCCAAATGATTTGCCTTTGTTCCGTTATTCTTCACTTTAACTGGCATTTTAACAACTTCTCTTTTATTTGAATATTGAGATGGTTGATACACAATAATTGAATAATCAGAAGAGAATGTTAATTCCATATTCTCGTATGTGAATGCCTTATCAAGTTCTGGCTCTGGTTCAGGTGCTGGTTCAACATATGTTACATTGAATGCCAATGTTATCTTTTGTTTTGAAGTTTCAAAGAATACTTTGTATTCACCATTGCCATCATATAGGAAATACATTGACTTTGTATACGATGAACCTGGAAGAATATCACCAGCGTAATCAATGTCGTCATCAAAGTATGATCCGATTCTATCGAGTCTTGTACCTTTGGTGCCATATTGATCATAAAAGAACATATTAAGACTATGTCTTTCGTTCTTTTGATTTTTTACAGTGACTGGAACACCAATAACCTTGGCGCCTTTTTGTTCAGCAAATTGATTCTTTATTGTTGTGCAAACATATTCATTTGAGAACGTTAAATCCAAGTCATCAAATCTAAAGGTTTCTCCCAAAGTGAAAGTGGTTTTGGTTGGTACGTTTCCACCACCGCCCTCACCACTTTCACCGTGAGAGCTACCTCCATCAAAACATCCACTTAATGCGAATGTAGAGGCCAATAATAATATAAATGTTTTAAGCTTATTCATATTTGTTCCTTTCTAATCTTCAAAGATATCAACGATATCATTCTTTTCTTTGCCTACTATGTAGAAATATCTTTTAGCGTGGTTTTCATAGAGATAGAAGAATGTTTCTGCATCAAGATATGTTGGCATAAACAATCTGCCTGTTTCATATTTCTTCATGCATTCAAGAGAATCAATCTTATCTTGATCAAATTCTCGATGCATTTCTTCTCTATGATCTTCGTTTGTTGAATGTTTTCCTTTAAACGTAACAACCTTGCCTGATGTTGCTTCAAATTCATTATGTTTGAATTCTGGAATCTCATCATAGCAGAATACGAAGTAGATACCTGCGTTGTACGCTCTTGCGACCATATGCACGATTAATTCATCAAATAGCATCTTATCGTTGCAATGTTTGATGAAGACAGTGAGAGGCTCAATCTCACCGGGATGGTCTTCATCATACTCATAGATATCATTGTATCCAGTTAAATATATTCTTTTGAAACGCTCATTCATTATCTTTTCTAATGACGGGATTACAGAATATATATTTGTTGGATATGACGTTAGTATCTTGTTCTTGATTTCTTCCATGAGCAATCTTGTAAAACAAGTACAATCATTTTCGCCATAAACACATATGTTTCTCATGTCTTGATAGTCACTTAATTTAGCGGCTCGATCAACATAAGTTAAATCTTCTACGTATTCACAATTTATGGCGACATCCTTTATCAATCCAGGGTTATTTCCGTCAGTTACCCCTATTGCAAAGTGGTAACCAGCAGCCCAAGATTTCTGCATGCACGCAAGTAACTCAATACATTCTGCAAAGTCTTTTGATTTTCCATACACATAGACGAGAACATGTTCCATCTTCCTGTCTGGATTTGCTTTATTATATTCATCAATAGTTCTTACTTTTGCTTTGAAGAATGTCTTATAACGATTTTCAATATCGTTTCTATAATTATTAATTACAGTCACTAATTGAGCTAGTGGCATTCCATCAGGCTTGCCACAGCCAATAGCTTCTTTAAAATGTTCTCTAATTTCATTTTCACTAGCGCCATAGATGATGGCGTTATGATACCTCTGTAAATTAGATGTGTTGATTGTGATAGCACTCACGATACTATTTCTCCTTATTTACCAATGTGGTCAATGTAATTTTCGATTTTCTTTAAAGATTTGAATGCAGCAGCAAAAACAGGAACCAATGCGATTGCGGTTTCTGCAACTACTTTAATTGTGTTAACTACATCATCTGCTGTGATGTTTTTAACTTCATTGTTCTTTTCAATATTTTTCATAATGCTTGCGCCCCTCCTTGCAGCGACACAAACATTATGTTTCAAAGTCAACTATTTGATAAGGTTAGAAAAAATCACCTATACTATTAAATAATTTTTTTGCGTATTTATTGCCGGTTTCTTCAAGTTCTGTCAAAAGGGTTAATCCAAAGGATTTGGCTTCTTCATTACTTCTCTTTTCTAATTTTTGATATAAAAAATTGTGCACCATTTTTAATGCAAGATAATATGGAATAAAGTCAGGATATTTCCCAGATTCTGACAAATTATTAAGTAATTCAATTGTCAAAAAATAGTATTTTTCCAAAAATTCAAATTGTTTTTCTTCTACAATGCTTTTTTTGTCCGTAGCTCGTAAATGGTTATTCTCAATAAAAGACTTTTCAACATCAAATA
Organism: Bacilli bacterium; assembly: GCA_024408085.1. Classification (GTDB taxonomy): domain Bacteria; phylum Bacillota_I; class Bacilli_A; order RFN20; family CAG-826; genus Fiminaster. The sequence continues at coordinate 13,993 of JAKSVH010000013.1, forward strand.
AAACATTTTGAATTGCAATCCACCAAAACAACAAAAAATTTAAACAGTTAATACACACTTCTGGACTACTTGTTTTTTTATAAGTATCAAGCATAACATTAAAAGTATTTTCGAAACCAAAATTTTCAAATGCATCGATATCAAAATTTAAAATTTTTCTAAAATTAGATAAAACTTCCAGATATTCTTGGTTATCAATAGAAGAATCTTCAATAGTAAAAATACATTTTGAAATAAGTGATCCTAATTTGCTGTCCTCAAAAAATTCAATAGGTGTTATTGAAAGTAAGTTGGGCAGAGAAAAACTAATTTCTCTCTCGCGAATATCTTTGTTCTCTAAATCATCAATAGAAACACCAAAAATCTCGCAAAATAATCTTTTGTTTTCGTCTGATAAAACTCCTCGTCCATACAAAATCTGTTTTAGATTTTCAACGCTCATAGAAAAGAAACTAGCTAATTGTTCGTTTGTAATTTTAGCTTTGTTTCTCAAATATATAATGTTTTTGCAATAAGTATCTGATTTCATTTTACTATATTAAATTTTAAACATTACATTACTATCTTTGCTAGAAAATTCTACATTTTTGCCAAACACAGCATAAATGTTCTCTTTTGTTATCGTTTTTGTATTCTGTCCATATGCAATAATTTTTCCGGAATCTAAGAAACAAACATTACAATCAAAAAGAAGTGCGTGATTAGGATTATGCGTTGTTAGAATAATTGTTTTTCCTTTTAAAACTAATTTACTAAGCAATGAAAGGACTTCAGCTTGTTTTCCAAGATCTAAGGCACTCATTGGTTCGTCCATAATTATTATTGGCGTCTCTTGAATTAATGCTTTTACGATTGAAACTACTTGTTTTTGCCCGCCGCTTAGTTCATCAAATTGTCTATTTAACAAATCAACAATTCCTAATTCTTCTGCATATTTTTCTACTATCTCATAATCTTTTTCTTTTGGCGAAAAACCAAACTTAATATATGGAGATCTTCCCATAACTAAATAATCTTTAACCAAAAAAGTAATATTTTGTTTAATTGACTGCGGAACATAGCTAATTACTTTTGAAAGTTCAGTTTGAGAATAGCCATCGATATCTTTATCTAAAATTTTAATTGTGCCCGATTCCACATCTAAAAACCTACAAAGTATTTTTAAAAGAGTTGTCTTTCCGCTGCCGTTGTTCCCCATGATATAAGTAACTTTGTTTTTTTCAAAAGATAAAGAAATATCGTCAAAAATATTTTTTCTTGGATAAGAGAACTTTAAATTTTCAATACTAATAACATTACTCATTTAATTCTCTTCCTTTTTTGATTAAAACAATTGAATATATAACGGCACCAAAAATGCCTGTTATTATACTAAGTGGAATGTTTTCGACAGAAATTGTTCGAGACATCATATCAACAACCATCATAAAAGAACCACCAAACAAAAATGAAAGCGGCAAGCAATCCTTTGATTTGTTTCCAATAATTACTCTTGTTAAATGTGGGATTACTAAGCCAACCCATCCAACGTTGCCACTAATTGCAACAGAGGCAGCAGTTAAAACTGTTGAACAAATAATAATAATTAATCTATTTCTTTTATAATTGATTCCTAATGATTTTGCTTCATCCTCACCTAGTGAAATAACATCTATTCTGTGGCTCATTACTATTAGAACTATGGTAGAAACAACAATCAACGGCAAAACATATAAAATATCTATCATTTTTACGTTTGATACTGAACCAAGCATCCAAAAAGTTATTGCTGATAACTTGTCTTCTTTATCGGCTAAAAATTTTATAATTCCAATAATAGAATTCATAAAAGCTCCAACAATTATTCCTGATAAAATCAACATTAGTGAAGACTTGTTTTTAAATAGTTTAGGAAGCAACAAAGCAATTAAAACTGCAATGAATCCAAAAACAAAAGCAGACAAACCTACAAAAAAGCCACTTAATCCGAGAAGTATTGCAATACCTGCACCAACACAAGAGCCAGCACTAACGCCCAATATATCTGGAGAAACTAATTTGTTATTAAAAGTGTTCTGATAAACAAGCCCAGCAATCGACAAACTGCCACCAATCAAAAAAGCAGCCAACGTGCGTGGAAGTCTTACAAATTCAATTATGTTCGAGCTCGAGTTATTAATGGTGCATTGTGCGCCAAAAGCTTTTCCAATCATCTTAAAAATTTCTGAAATTGGTATAAAACCATATTGACCAATCATCAGCGATAAAAGAAAAATAATAATCGATAAAAAGAGCAATACAGAAAACAAAATTATGAATTTCTTTTTTTGCCTTTTGTTAATTTCTTCAATCATTAGCCCATTCTCTCACCATTAGGTCCAAGTCCTAAAAGCATATTATTTAAAATAGCATCACTAAATTCAATGTTGTAAATTTCTTTATTAAAATTTCTTAAGGAGTTAATGCCGTCAAATTTATGCAATTCAGGATACAAGATACTTGCAGAATATTCAAATAACATTGGCAGTTCAACGGAAAATCTTTCATAAGATACTAAACTAGTTGGCATTAAGTAAACTTCATTATTAGCAACTGCATCAATATTTTTCCAAGAAGGGTCAGCAAACAACTCATCCTTTCTTGTGTATTCAGCATAGCCACTAATAAAAATCGTTTCTGGATTTAAAGAAAGCGCCACTTCTTTTTCAATAGAATCAATATCTGGGTATTTAGATGTAACTAATTTACCACCTATATGATTAATCCAATATTCAACAAAACTATTTCCGCCAAAAGTACTATACAAATCTCCAGGATTAATTGCTGCATTGATATAATAAACATTTTTCTTATTTAAATCTGTTAATGAAGATAAATCGTTAGAAATATTTTCTAACGTATTAGCAAAATTGGCCATCCATTTTTGAACAAATTTTTTTGCATTTCCACCATAAATGTCACTCATAAGATTGAGACTATAATTAAGCTCATCAATATTATTGTAACCAAAATATATCGCAGGCAAACCTTTATCGCGAAGTGATTGAGCGTAAGCTGGATCATTTAACACAATAAGGTCTGGTTCTAATGAGAAAATTAATTCTGGGTTTGCTTGATAACCAACTTTAGTCGCGTTTAGAATTTCGGGGCAAAAATAAGGCAAATACACATGCCCCAATACAGAACCGTGTGTACCGATAATTTTAGAACCTTCTCCCATAGCAATTGAAAATTCCACAAACGATTGATTTACACTTATTATTCTTTGCGGATTTTTTGTTATTTTTATTTCTATGCCAGCACAATCTGTAATTTTAATTTGATTATCTGTTTCGCTATTTACACATGATGATAAAGAAAAAATACAAGAAAATAGCATAATGATTTTTTTAAACTTAATACTTGCCATGGAATTGTCTCCTAAAGTAAATATATTTTATCAAAGTTTAAATAAATTAATACAATATAATTTCTAGTAGAAACAAGGCAAATTATATAAATTTATTTAAAAATTATACATAAGCTGTAGTGTCAAAAAAAGCGACCGATACGAGAACTAGTCTCTATCGTAGAAATATATGAAAATATCCAGGAAATCGTTTAGAAATCCTGGATATTTTAAATGTTTAATTATTAATGTTTAAACCTTATTTCTTGCTTACTACAGCGTGGAATGGTGCGATTGTAAGTTTTGCGCCACCAAACATGATCTTTCCTACTGGAATACCAACGATGGTAATACAGAAGAGAAGACCAACCATAATTAACATTACACCATTGATGAAACCACCAAAGATGAATGAAATTATGTTTCTAATCGGTGCTCTTAAGAAGTGGGTTTCAACCTTTTTACCAAACGGTGCAAGGAAGAATACTGCATTGTTAATGTGAACTTTTGGAATTCCAAAGAAAATTGGAATGATTGTAACGATTGACATTACACATGCACCAATCTCAGCAATAAACATTGCTAAACCAAAGGTGCAAAACCAAAGTACGTTTCCTAAAAATCTTAAAAATTTCATTTTACTATTTCTTTCTTTTATGCAATCTTAACTGGTTCACTGTCTTCTAAAACATAGAAGTGTGATTCACCAAACAAACCATCGCCTTGGCAATTTATAAAGTAAATATCATCACCATAATAATCAAATGCTGACGGATAATATGTTGAATTGCAAAGTAACAATAATGAACTTGTTTCTTTAGCGGAATCATAGAAATAAAGACCTTCTGAAGCAGTTTTATTTGTGTCACTGTAATAAAGAATGCCGTTATTGTATGCTTTTAAGTAATTAATCTTTGGATTTTCAATAAGAAGAGTTGTTGTTTTACTGGTTGTATTAAATTCACAAAGATTATCTTCAGAAATAATATATAATTTGTCGCTTGCAACAACGCCAGTACATTTTACAATCTCTGAAGCTTCAACTGCACTAGTTAAGTTTTGTGGAGCCTCAATGCAATAAAGATAATTATAAAGTCTGGCTCTTTTATAGAAATAAAGATTTCCTTCAAATAATGTTAAATCATTAACTCCTTCATCAAAAATGATGACATCATTATTTCCATCTAAATCACATTTATGAACGGCTGTCTTTGCTCCTACAGCGTTTTCTTCTGAAAAATAAAGATAATTTCCATCAGAACACATTGCAGTTGCATCATAATTATTTACTAATTCTGGCTCGCCACCAACCTTTAGGTTGATTCTATATAGATTGTTGTCAACAATTCTCGAAACCATATTAAAGTAAATGTAATCGCCGATGAATGCAAAATCTTTTACTTTATCTGACGTTAATCTTATATTTGCTTTTGTTTGTGGATTGTAAGAATGCAATGTTTTCTCATCATACAAATCCAAGTAGTAGACTAAGTTGTTATGAGTAACAACCTTTGAACCTGTTGAAAGTGGCGCTGGATCAGCTGGTTTAACAAATTCTTCTAAAAGATCAACTGCCTCAACGCCATCATCGCACATCAATCTATAATCGTCTAAATCGTAATAGTAGATTGTTCCGGAAGAAATATACAAAGAGGTTAATCCTTCTTCTCCAGCTTCATAAACTAAGTCTCCAGGATTATTGTTATCAACAACCGATGTCTTGGAAACGCGATAAATTCCTTTTCCATAAATATACGAATTAAGTTTATCGGTGTTTACATAGTAAATATAATCGCCACTGAAACTGAAGTTGGTACCTTGATCACTTGTTAATTTTCTCTGTGTTCCAGAAGTATTGCATTTTGCAATATAATTTCCAAGAAGATTATCTACTGTGTAATATAAGGATGTTCCGTCTGTTGCTAAACATTTAATTTTTTCATCAACAAGTAATGTTCTTGTTTGATTTTGATCAGATAAATTAATGTAAGATAATTTTTTACCATTTAATCCATCAGCAAAATATAATTTGCTTCCTAATTTTGTAAGATAATCAGCTTTGCCAACACTTAAGCATGTAACAACTGCCTCATCGCCGCTAAAATCTGCCTTGAAAATGCCAGATTTTTCGTTTGTTAATGCATTTTTAACAAAGTAAACGATTTCTCCGTCGGTTGATTGAATATATTCTGCGCTGGTTGCATAAAGTGAAGAAAGTGTAACTCTGTTGTTGCCTTCGTCATAGCTTGCTACCTTGATTGTTGAAGATAAAACTGATTTAGAAACAAACATTACCTTGTTATCGCCAATGCTAATCAAATCGCTGACTTGATCATTAGAAACTTTAACAATGCCATTTGTTGGATGGTACAAATATAATTTGTTTTCATCTTTTGCGTTTTGGAAAAATAAAGTATTTCCAGAAACAACCATTTTTCTTTCAACATCTTTCGTTGTAATTGCGAGTTCAGCCGTAAGAACGAGATCGTTGAAATTAGGAACTTTAATTGTGGCTGTAATTGTATATTTGCCTGGTTCAACAGCTGTATTTGTGATTCCTTCAACATCTGAGGAATAGGTAACTGTTGCTGTTTCTGGTAAAGTTCCTGTAATTGCAATTGAATGAGGATTTCCGTCGTATTCAAATGAATCACCAGCAAATTCAATACCAGTTAAAGTACCTTTATTGATGGTAAGTGTAGCATTCAAAACTAAATCATTGTAATTTGCTTTTTTAATTGTTGCTGTCATTGGATAGGTGCCAGCATCGACATAGTCACCCTTACCTGTATATGTAACAGTCGCTCCTGAAGGCAAACCAGAAACTTCTAATGTATGGGCTTCTCCATCATATGAAACGGTATTAGATTCAAAAGTAATACCAGTGAAATTTGCTTTATTGATGGTAAGTGTAGCATTCAAAACTAAGTCATTATAATTTTTCTTAGTAATGGTTGCAGTCATTGGATAAGAGCCGGCATTAACATAATTGTCTTTGCCTGTATAAACAAGATTTGCGTCAGATGGAACACCTGATGCATCAATTGTGTACGAATTTCCGTCATATGTTACTGTTTTAGAAGCAAAAGTAATTCCAGTAAAATTTGCTTTATTGATGGTGAGTGTTGCACTTAAAATCAAATCATTATAACCATCAGCTGAAACCTTAGCTGTCATAGGATAAGTGCCTGCATCGATAAAGTTGTCTTTGCCTGTATAACTAACAGAAGCGAAATCTGGTGCGCCAACAACTTCTAATGTATAAGCGCTACCTGTATACGTAACCGTTTTATTTTCAAAACTAACGCTAGTAAAATTTTTCTTTTCTGGATCATTTGGAGAAACAGTAATTGTTATACTTGCGGTTTTTCCTTCATAAGAAATGATTATTGAGGTCATTCCTAAAATAAGCGCTTGGTCAGAAACTTGATAATTTGTAACGGCCTCTTTAGAACCGTCATCATAAACAGCATTAACCACCATACCTGCTGGATTAAAGGTTTCGCCTTCTTTGTAGTTAACCTTAGTTGGTTGAGTTGCAACTTCAATTCCAGTTAATGTTTTTGTTGGAACAACTGGACCAGGAGTTGGTTCGTCTGGTTTTGGTTGTGGACTTGGAGTTTCTCCGCATCCGGCCAAAAGCATTGCTGCTAATGGTAAGACTAATAATCTTTTTTTCATTTGGAATCTCCTTCTATATAATTATATAGCCTCGTGGCTTGCCACGAATGGGAACGTAAATAAAGATAAGAACATTGAGAAGGCAATTGCGAATACTAAAACTGCAACACCAATGAAGAAGCCAATAACGGCAAACAATATTTTCATTACAATTAAGAACGCAAGACCATCAAGATCGAATGAGAAAATAATACCTGGGAATTTAATAGACCAAGTTGCTATATCAACAAACACTTCGCCAATATAACAATCAGTAAATAAACAATAGATTTCTGCAAAGACACCATAACCTAAAAGGACTGGTAAAAAGATAGCTGCAGCAGTTGACATATTAGTCCCAGCAAGGAATCCAATCATGCAACCAATAAGTGTGGCAATTCCAAAAATAAGCCCGAAAACCAGGCGTTTTTTACCAAATTTTGGTAGTTTTTTGCCTTCTGAGGAGAGTTTTCCTTTTTCTCTTAATTTGTCACATTCTGGACAATATAATCTTGTATAACCAGGACTATGAACAGTGTGTCCTCTATGTTTATGAGTTGTAGCTGGTTTAGTTATTTTGTTGTGAGGTTCGCCATAATGAATAACCTTTCCACAACCATAACAAGTTCCGAGCACTTTTCCTTGTGATGAATCTGAACTACCAATAGCCTTAACTTCGCTATTTGAAGCGGCTGGTTGAGCTGCTTCTTGAGCTTTTGCTACAGCTGCTACAGTTGCGGCTACTGCTGCAACTTCTGCAGTGTTATCCTTTGGTTCTTCTTTCTTTTCAAAGTTTCCGTTAATAATTGCATCTACTGGCACTTCAAAAATAGAGGAAAGTTTAGATAAAGTAGAAATATCAGGTTCTACTTCATCATTTTCCCATCTTGAAACTGCTTGAGATGAAACATTTAAAGAGTCAGCAAGATCTTTTTGAGTCATGCCTTTGTTTACTCTTAATTTTTTGAGGTTGTTACCAATTGCCATAAGTCACAAATCTCCTATATTGCCGCCTTATGTTACAAGTAACACTTGCAGAAATAAATAAACATTTTGTGGAACACACTAAACAATTTGTTGAATTTGAGATATTTAATATATATATTAACTTTCGATGTATATTTTAATACAAAATTAAAAAAATTAATATATATTTTTGTAATTTATGTAAAATTGTACTTTCATAAAAAGAAAAAATCAGATCACTTTACGACCTGATTTTTCACTTATTTGAATATTGCGTATAGTACTGGAACAAGTGCTCCAATGAGCATACATGTAACTATAATAATTACTACTATTCTTCTTTTAGTCTTCGTACTCATAACTAGGCCAAATTATATAATAATGAGCAAAAATTCGCAAGAAAACTAAAAGAGGAAAATAGGAGCCTTTAAATGGTATTTTCTAAAAGAAAAGCATCGCCAAAAGCGATGCTTTAATAAGTCTATTTAGAAATTAGTCTTCCCATTCGATTGGATAGACGTAAATTTCATATACGCCATCACCATCGTCGTTATATGTATAAACTTCAACAAAGATTCCATCGTCGTTAGCTGCTGAACCATAAGCGAATAGACCGTATTCATCTTCATCTTCAGCTGGTTCATCGTAATAATAGAAATCCTCTGGAAGAAGTCCTAATACATATTCAACTTCGCCAACTAATTCGCTTTCGTCAAATTCATCGCCTGCTAAGCAAGTTTCAAATCCGCCTTCGCCGTCATCTTCATACAATGAATCATCCCCAGTTAAATCTAAGCAAATTAATTGCATAATTGATTCAGCATCAGAAGAAGTTTGGCCTCCTCCGCCGCCTTCATCACCAGAACCGCCACCAGCTCCGTTTGTCTTAATAGTAATACTATTAATGTGAACTTGTTTTCCACCATTAACAGTGAATTTTACTGAAGATGCATTTCCGCTCCATTTGAATCCACTTAATGAACCTGTTGATGCTGACAATGTTCCTGTAGCTTTAGTTTCACCACATCCGTTTGCATCAAATTCAATTGATGTGAATGTTGCACCAGAAAATGTAATTGTATTGCTAAGATAGAGTCTAAGTTCTTGTTTTGCTTCATTATATGCTGGAGCTGATTGACCACTACCAATATCAGTAGTATATGAGACACTACCAACTTTTCCACTTACATCTTTAATTTTTGAGAAATCTAATACAACAGTACTTGCTTGTTGGCCGCCGCCTCCACCTGAACCAGAGCCTCCGCCCTCGTCTCCGCTGTGTTGACCGCCGCCACCACCAGAACCAGAGCCTCCGCCTTCATCTCCGCTGTGTTGGCCGCCGCCTCCGCCTGAATCTCCGCTTTCGCTTCCGCCATTATTTCCATTGTTGCCACCATTGTCGTTGTTACCACATGCAGCTAAAGGCATGGCAAAAAGCATTGCTAATGAGAGTAGCTTAATTGCTTTTTTCATAATTTTTCCCCCTT
>JAKSVH010000014.1 GCA_024408085.1 Bacilli bacterium
AATCTAACTCTGGATGTGTTGCATATAACGCCGCAATTGCTGATATTAGACAAGGCAAGGGTGTTGGTGTGCCACGTGAGCTTCAAAACACACATTATGATGGTGCTGATGCAAAGGTAAAAGGACAAAATTATAAATATCCTCATGACTATGCTCACCATTGGGTAAAACAACAATATTTACCAGATGATATTAAGAATCACAAATATTACAAACCTGGCGACAATAAATTTGAACAAGCTAACAAGGAATATTGGGAAAAAATCAAGAAATAACGGGGAAAACTTATGGAAAAACGCAAAATTATCCTAGATTGTGATCCTGGACATGACGACGCTGTTGCCATTATGATGGCGGGTTCTTATCCAGGTTTTGAACTACTCGGAATAACTGTTGAAGCAGGCAATCAAACAATCGAAAAAACTGTTCGTAATACACTTAATTTAGTTCAATATTTAGATCTTAATGTTCCAGTAGCAGCAGGAATGGGTATGCCACTTAAAAGAATGCCTATGAACTGCGCTGAAATTCATGGAAAAACAGGTCTTGATGGCTTCAAATTTCCAAAACTTACAAGAAAAGTTGATGAAAGGGATGCTGTTGAGCTACTTTATGACCTTTTGAAAGAGCATAGACATGTTACTTTGGTTCCAACTGGACCATTAACAAATATCGCAACGCTAATTATGGAGCATAAAGATGCAATAAAATGGATTGACGAGATTGTTTTGATGGGCGGATCAATTGGACACGGAAATGTAACGCCTGCTGCTGAGTTTAACATTGTGTGTGACCCAGAAGCAGCAGAGATAGTTTTTAACTCTGGAATCAAGGTTAAAATGATTGGTTTAGATGTAACTAGAAAAGTACTTGTTTTGCCAGAAATAATCGAGAAAATGCAGGGAATTCACAATAAAATCTCGGATTTGTTCGTCGCACTCATGGTTGAATTCAACAAGAATCAAAAGAAGATTTTTGGCTTTGCTGGTGGACCACTTCACGACCCTGCAACGATCGTATCTTTAATTAATGAAGATGTTGTTAAATTCCAATACATGAATGTTGTAATTGATACAACAGGTGGACCAAGTTATGGTCGCACAAACTGCGATCAGTTCAATTACTTGCATCAAAATCCAAATGCTTGGGTTGCAGTAGATATTAATGTTAAACAATACTGGAAAGAAATTGAAAAAGGCTTAAGGAGATACTCAAAATGAGAACAATCTATGTTTTAGGCTCATTAAATGCTGATTTAGCTATTACTACTGATAAATTTCCGGTAGAAGGTGAAACTGTTAATGGTAGTGGTTTTAAAGTTGGCTGTGGTGGAAAAGGATTAAATCAAGCAATCGCAGCAGCTAAACTTGGCGGAAAAGTTAAATTCTGTGGCAAAATTGGCAAAGATTCATTTGGAAAAGAAATGAAGAACTGGTTAAAAATTAACAAAGTTAACACTTGGCATGTTAAAACAGTTAATGATACTGCAAGTGGTGTCGCAGAAATTATTTTAAATAACAATAATAACAGAATCGTTTTAGATCTTGGGGCAAACTTAAAAATATCAATTAAAGATATTGATGCATTTTTACTTAGAGCTAGAAAAGGCGATATTTTTGTCACTCAATTAGAAAATAATATTTCAGCAATTGCATACGCATTGAAGGTTGCAAAAGAAAAAGGCATGATTACAGTCTTAAATCCAGCACCAGCAAATGTGGAGATAAAACAAGCGCTCAACTTTGTTGACTACTTGATTCCAAACGAAACAGAATATGAAATATTAAAAGATTATATTTCTAAAGACACAAATCTTATTGTCACTAAAGGTGAAAATGGATATGAATACATCTCAAAACGTGCTTGTTTTAGTGAAATAGCACCAAAAGTCAAAGTTGTTGATACAACTGGCGCAGGTGACTGCTTTGTGGGTGCATTCGCCTATATGCTTGCAAGCGGAAAGCCTGTGGACAAGGGCACGCTTGATTTAGTAACAAAAATCGCGTCGATTTCTACAACGCGATTTGGAAGTTCAATTTCTTCTCCAACAATGGAAGAAGTTGATAAATTCTAATTAATTAGAAGCCGGGACTTTGCTCTCAGCTTTTTCGTTGAAATAAAGCATGAGTCTACCCATAACCATTGAAACAACAAATGAGTAAAGTAAACCGAACGCAACATCAGACATAAAGTGTGCGTTAGCAACAACACGAGATAAAGCAACAATAAAGGCAAATAAAATGCCAATTACTGAAGTTAATGTAGCAACGTGTTTCTTTTTGCTTACTCTAGTCACAGAAATAAATAAAGTTAATAAAACAGCAATAGAACCAGCATTTGAGGAGTGGCCCGAAATGAATGATTTTGATTCATGTACCTTGAATCCATAAAGCGGTCTCCATTGCCACCAATCTAAGTAAGCTTCTTGACCTGGGAATACAATTCTTGGACGAGGTCTTGAAACAATGTATTTAATAACTTCAGTACCACCTGCTGTAACAGCAAGAACAATCAACATAGTTGATGCAACCCAGAATAAGTTGCGTTGATCAACTCTTTTATGGTTTCTATAAACTAATAAGAAAATAACTACGTCTGTAATAACAACAAGAGCAAATACAAGATAACATAATCCGCTTCTAACTCTTTCATCTTCAAGATGCGGAATAACTTCTGCAAATTCAGTTCCGGCATCGTAAGCAAAGAAACTGACAGCAATAATTCCTAAAATTCCAATAACTTTAAAAAAGTTAGCTAATCCTTTTTTGAAGTTAGTTTTAACAAAGAATAATGAGCTACCAGCGAATGCTCCAAATACATTGGTTACAAGTGGTCCAAGTAATGTGATAACTATTGTGAACCAAGGAATGTCTAATTGATATCTATTCCAAAATGTTTCAGAAATACTTTTGTCAAAAATTGATCCAACAATAAATAAAGCTGCAGCAATAATAGCGCCAATTAATAGGGGAATATTGCACTTTTTAAGTAATTTCATACTAAATAGCATACTTTAATTTTGTTTTAAATTAAATAGGTAAAATAAGGTAGAAACCATATAAAGTTGGTAAAAATTAATAATTTTTGTTATATTAATACGTGCTATGTTAGACGAAGAGCTTTCTAAACAACAAGTTGAAATACAAGAACCAAAAAAGAAAAAATACGGATGGGTTGGTATCGTCCTTCTTTTAGCAGTTATTGGTCTTGGCATTTTCTTAATGTTTAAGATTACTGAGCTTCTTCCTGGTGGCGGAATTAAAGAAATTGGTCCTGTTATTGCAAACATGGACTATAGATATTTCCTTGTTTCAATTGCTACAGCAATACTCATTCCTGTTTTGGTTATGGTTGAGTATGCTTTAGTTAACCATGCATTAACAAGAAAAGTTAATCCAAAAGCAATTGCAAAAACCACATTTGTTGGTAAGTATTATGACTTTATTACACCATTCTCAACAGGTGGCCAACCAATGCAAATTTATACTCTCCACAAACACGGTTATGATGGTGCAACTTCATCTGCTATCATTTTAATTCGTTACTCAGTCAACATTATATGTTGGTTACTTGTTGGTCTTGTATTAATGATTGGTGGTTTCAGCGTTCTTAATATGGTTGCTGATGGAACATCAAAAAACTTCTTGTTGGTCGCTGGAATTATTGGTATTTGTTTAAACTTATTGCTTCCATTATCGGTATTAATCTTTGTTGTTTTCCCAAAATTTGCAAATGGTTCAACTAAGTTGTTCATTAAAATTGGTGCTAAATTACATATTGTAAAAGACCCAGTTAAGAGCTTTGAGAAAGCTTATAAAACCGTTCATGACTTTAGAATGTGTTTTAAAACTATTTCCAAGAAACCAGCTCATTTTATCTTATTAATTTTGGTTTCTATTATTGAATATTGCGTTACATTCGCATTACCGTTCTTTGTAATCATGTCATTGAAACAAGTTCCTTGGGAAAATCTCTGGAACGTTTCAGTTTTGAATGTCTTCTCAACATTCGCAGTTTCATTTATTCCAACTCCAGGTAATGCTGGCGGTATGGAAATTTCATCCGCATTAGCATTCCAAGCTGTTGCAGCTGAAGTATCTGTTTATGCAGTTCTGATTTGGAGATTCTTCACTTATTATATTTATATAATAATCGGAATTGTTATTTCGATTTACGACGTCATTAAACGTTCAATTAAAACAGCACGCGATAATAGAAGGGCTAAAGCAAAAAATGAGTAAGAAGATTCTAGAAGTCATTGATGCTTTCTATCCACAAGTTGATGGTGTTGTTAAGGTAGTTAATAACTACGCTACTTTAATGAACGAAGAAAACGAATGTGCTGTTATCTGTCCTGACTACAAAATCCCAGTTGATAGAGAATTTAAATACAAAGTAGTTCATAAAAAGAGCCTTTGTTTTAAAGTGCATGACATTATTTTCCCGTTCCCTGTTCATTGTAGAAAAACCAATAAATTCATTAAAGAATTTAAACCAGACGTTATACATGTTCATTCACCATTCTTTATTGGTCATTATGCACTTAAAAAAGCTCGTAAGATGCATGTTCCATGTATTGCAACTTTCCATTCCCAATTTAAACGCGATGTAATGGAAATCACTCACTCTAAGTTAATAACCAAGTTTGTTGTTTGGTACATTGTCCGTTTCTTTAACAAATGTGATGAGGTTTGGGCTGTATCAAAAGCTACTGCAAACACACTCAAAAGTTATGGCTACAAGAAAGAGATTTTTGTAGTTAAAAATGGTACTGAATTTGTGTATCCAAAAGACATGGATGAGTGCAAGAAAAAAGCACAAGAAATGTTCAAAATTGATACAAATAAGAAAAATTTGGTATTTGTTGGTCAAATTAGGGCAGTTAAGAACCTTCCTCTCATCATTGATTCACTAGCAGAAGTTAGTAAGAAATATACCAATTTTCATATGTACTTTATCGGCGAGGGTCCAGATCAAAAATCCCTTGAAAAACGCGCAAAATCCCTAGGAATTCTCGAATATATTACATTTACAGGCCGTATAAATGATCCAAAAATTTTACAAGGATTTTATGGTTCAAGCGACTTAATGTTTTTCCCATCAGTTTATGACAATAATTCGATCGCTGTTATGGAGGCTTGCGTCTGCGAATTGCCTTCTCTTCTGACTGAGGGCGCAAACACGGCTGAAGGCTTCATTGATGGCGAAAATGGATTTTTAGCGAAAGAAAATTTTCAATCAATGGCAGAGAAACTTTTGTACATTTTTGAGAACCCGGAAAAATCGAGAGAATGCGGGAAAAGAGCCGCGAAAACCATACCATTTCGATGGGAAGATATCATTGGCGAGGCTCTCGATAGATACGATTTAGTTCTGAAAAATTATCATTCAAGCGATAGAAAGTAAACAGGTTATGTTTGCTTTTTATTTTATAAAGGTATATGCTTTTTCTCGCTTATGAATACGTTGCTCTTAACAGTTATCGCAATTTCTGTGTTCGGACTTCTTCTATTTGTGGATAGAAAGATCCGTGGCAATTTTTCAGTAGTCATTAAAGTACTTTCTGTTTTATTTATTGGAGTCTTAGTTGGAGCATTTGTTCTTTTCTATGGACAAACCATTTTTGAAGCAGCTCAAGTTGACTTTAAATCATTCACAAACTTAAGAACATTCTTCAGTTCGAGAATTTTTGGTGTTCTTGCTATTGTGTTGATTTATTTATTTGTCTTCTTGAAGATGTTCTTTGTCACTTTCTCATTTTTGACAAAGCAAACACTTGATAGAGAGGAAACAGCAGTTGATTTAATTTCAATTGTTTTTGATATTGCTGTTGTGCCTTGTATAGTCTTATCTACTGGCGCATCTTTAGTTTTAGTTGTACCAGCAATTATATCTGTAATAGGAACCGGGCTAGCTTTAACAAAAAAGTTAGTCTTTTCTTTTATTAAAGAGGATATTAAGGAGGCCCAATTAGCATGAATTATGTACTTTTAGCGGCCTCTTTTGCCTTCTTTGCAATTATTCTTGTTCTTGCTAGATTTGTTTTCAAAAAAGCTGAGCGAGTTCTTGAATTTGTTGTAGCAGGATTACTAATTGCTCTATTTTTAGGCAGATTTTATTGTTATTTAGATGTTCAAGTCAGCGGTGACTGGTTACATTACACCCAATTATGGAAAAATGTTGGTGGATTTGAAGGCGCAAGCTTATTCTTTGGTGAAATGTGCTTGTGGTTTGGAATGGGCGCAAACCTTTTCCTCTTGATGAGACCATTCTCAAAACAAAAATCATCAAGTTGGTTCGTTAAATTCATCTCACTTCCAATCATTGTTGTCTCTATTATTTGCATGAACCCAATGATTAAGAACATGATTGGCGAACAACACAACACTTTCGAAACAATGAAAGTTGTTGAATATTTATTACCAATTGAACTTGGAGGGACTTTAGCTTTCTCAGTTTATTATTTTGTAAAAGATTTCAAAGTTAGACTTCCAAAAGTTGATAGATTACATGTTGGATTATTTGCATCATTAGGCATGTTTGCAGTGATGCCTCCATTTATTCCAGCATTCTTCTTTGGCGCAGGAAATCCAAATACACACCCATTAGATATGGTATTCCAACATAGATTATTAATCTATGTTCTTCTAATTTTTGTTCCTCTCTTAATTTATTTTTTATTAAGAAGACATTCAAAAGATAGAATTCGTTATTGCTTAATTTTTATTTCTTTAGGCGTAATGTTTAATTTCTGTTTTATGAACAAATATGACTGTTTCTTGTATCCTTGGAAATGGCCATTCCACTTATGTAATACAGCAGTCTTTGTTGTTCCATTCTGTTTTATTTTTAAACCAAAAAGATTGTTCTACTTTACATATTTTATTAACGTTTTTGGTGCATTATTAGCAATGCTAATGCCTAATTACGATGAACTTATCACAATTTTTGATCCATCAGTTTGGCAATTCTGGTATAACCACGCGTTAGCATTCTGGATGCCATTACTCGGCGTTGCATTAAAACTCTATGATAGACCAAAACTCAAACAGTATTTCTACTCTTCAATTTGGTTCCTTGGCTACTACATCTTAGTATTTGTTTTAAATACAGTGTTTACTGCTTATGGGCACGAAACAGACTTCTTCTTCATCAACTCGGATTTTATTGCTGATAAGTTAGGAACGTTTGCAGACAAAGTATTCTTAATGACATATGAGTTTGATATTGGAAAAGTGCATTTTGTCATCAGACCACTTTATCAGTCGATTTACTTTATAGTTTACCTATTAATTGGGTTTGGTGTTTGGTTTGTGTATCAGTTAGGGTTTGATATCGCAGACTCGCATCAGGCGTTACACATTAAATTAAAAGGAATTAGGCAAGATAAAATAGCCTTGGAAAGCATACTAAATGGAAGGAGCATTGAAGAACCTATGGACAAAGACGCAGGAATTAAATTAGAACTCGAACACTTCTCTAAGAAGTATGGTGCTAATAAGCACTATTCAGTTCATGACGCATCATTCACAGTTGAAGCTGGTGAAGTTTTCGGCTTCCTTGGTCCAAATGGTGCAGGTAAATCAACAATCATTAAATCTTTGGTTGGTATTCAACCAATTACCGAAGGTAAGATGAGAATTTGTGGTTATGATGTTCAATCTCAACCAGTTCAAGCAAAATCAAATATTGGATTCGTTCCAGATCACTACGCTCTTTATGAAAAATTAACTGGACGTGAATATATTAATTACATCGCAGATATTTTTGAAGTTTCAAAAGAAGATAGAGAAGAACGTATTAATAAATACGTTAAGTTATTTGAACTTGAAGCATCAATTGATAACAAAATTAAGACTTATTCCCATGGTATGAAACAAAAAATTACCATTATTTCAGCTTTGGTTCACAATCCTAAAGTTTGGATTCTTGACGAACCATTAACAGGTCTTGATCCAACATCAATTTACCAAGTTAAACAATGCATGATTAATCATGCTAAAGAAGGAAATATCGTTTTCTTCTCATCACACCTAATTGACATTGTTGAAAAACTTTGTGACAGAGTTGGTGTTATTAAGAA
The DNA here is from genome assembly GCA_024408085.1 of Bacilli bacterium. Lineage (GTDB taxonomy): Bacteria > Bacillota_I > Bacilli_A > RFN20 > CAG-826 > Fiminaster. Next base: position 8,084 of record JAKSVH010000014.1, read on the forward strand.
AGGCGAAATTCAAAGAGTTGATACAGTCGCAAATATTGAAAAAGAATATGGAACACTTGAAAAGTATTACTTAAGTGTTATTGGAGATACAGTTACAAAAGCCGGAGAATAAAATGGAAGAAGCAGCAAAGAAAAGTTGGAAGGAAAAGTTAAACTTTGCCAAAGCTCGTTTTAAAGAAGGCTGGGGCAAATTTAAAGCTTTAGTTCTTGTTCAATTAAAGGACAAGATTGATTTTAGCTGGACTAAAACAAGAAAAACAAGAATTCAAAAAACTGTTTTTGCTATTCTTAAATTCTTAGTCATTGCTCTTGCTGTTTTTGGTATTCTTAACATAGTTAAGTTATTGTTCATGATCAGGGAAGAAATCCTCAGCTACTATTTAGTTTTCCTTGGAATTTTTGTTGTGTTAAATTTAATTACAGTTACATTAGGTTTAGTAAAATCGCTTTATTATGCTGAAGACAATAAGGTTTTGGTTACTTACCCAGTTTCTTCTGGAAAATTATTCTTATCCAAAATTCTCGTTTACCAGATTTTTGAATTTAAAAAAGCATTAGATTTACTTGTTCCAGTTACTGTTGGTTTTATTGTCACAGGATTCTTCTTTGGAATTGTTCCAATCTACACAATAATTTGGTCCTTAATCCCATTAATGCTTATTTCAGTTGTTACCGTTTTATTGGGTGCTTTATTATCAATTCCAGGACTTTTTATTTTTAAAACATTCCAAAGATTACCAATTCTTGAATTAATTTTAATTGTACTTCTTGTTGGCGCAGCGGTTTATGGTTTGATCTATGTTATTACTTTAATTCCAATCAATAAAGGTGACATCGATATTATTAGACAATGGCCAATTATTAGATCAAACATCAATAGTTTCATTTTGGAATTTTCCAAGTATATTTATCCTATTACTTTTGCATTTAGAGCAATGGTTGGTGAAACAGGCGCAACATATTCTGGCTACAAATTAATGCCTTATACCTTTGGTAGATTTGGCATCATTCTTGCTATTGCGGTTGTATTATTAGTTATTGTCTTCTTAATTATTAAGCCGTTCTTCTTCAACATGATGACAAAAACATTTGAATTCGAAAAGAAGAATATTACTGCAGAAAAACACAATAAACCAAAACAAAAATACGTTGCATTTGTTGGTAAAGAATTAAAACTCGTCTTTAGAGACTTTGGTATTTCAGCTTCATATTTATCTGTTTATTTATTAACACCAATTTTATTGTTGTTCATCGATAGAATCTTTATGGCAATGGATAGAAGCTCAACTGGTGACTTAATTGTGTTTGCAATCAATGTTTTGTTAATTGTTTTACCACTTCTTGCTTCTTCAACAGTTATTTCAACAATTTATTCTAGAGAAGGTAGAGCAGCTTACTTAAAGAAAACTAAACCTGTAAAACCTTATTTCCCACTTATTTCAAAATTATTATTTAATCTTGTTTTGTGCATTCCATCTATTATTGGATGCGGAGTTGTATTTTCACAATTTGCTCAAGTCAGCACATTTGATATTGTTGCTCTTTGTATTGCAGTTATTGGTTTCCAATACGGACATATTTTCTATTCCGCAGCACTTGACTTAATGAATCCACAAAACGAGCTTTATGCTACAGAGGGTGATTCTATTTCAAATCCTAACGAAAGAAAATCAACCATATTTGCCCTTGTTTTCTCCGCTGCAATTGCATTTATCTCTTATGTATTCTTTAAAGAATCAATTAATCAAACAAAAACATATGACATTGCATTTATTAAATTGATGATTATTGGCATTATCTTTATGGTGATTATGTTCATCTTACTCATCTTAAAGATTAAAGCATTTTATATTGATAGACAGGAGGCATCTAGAGAATGAAAAAGTCCACAATCTTGTTAGTCCTTGTTGTCTATATTATTTCTTTCTTCATTGTTGGACTACTTGGAATTTCAATTAAAAGTAATTATGAAATGAATTACGTTAACGAAATTCTTGTAACGCCAATGGAAGAACAAATTGGCTTAGTTGAAGTGTCTCATGAAAGGGTTGAGTTGACTCAAAATGTTGATGAAGAGTATAGACGTTTCGAAAACTCTTACACTTACTCTATTGATTATCAAAAGGGATTGGTTGTTAAGCTTAGAGTCAAAGTAGTACCAGACAATTCTACTTACACTAAATTTGATTTAGTAACCGAACCTAGCGATTATATTTCTTATGAAATCAAAGATGAGACTCTTGTTTATATTACGTTTAATAAGAGAAGGGCTGCAAACTTTACATTGGAATCTACTGACGGAAACAAAACTCCAACCAATGTCTCAGTATTAGCTCTTTAGAAAGGAGACTCGCTTATAAGTTAAAAAAAGAATAAATAAATTTGTCAATTTTAAAATTAATACGAAAGGAAAATATAAATGAAAAAAATAACTAAGTTAGGCGTTGCATTGTTATCTTCATTTCTTCTTGCTGCTCCACTTGCAGCTTGTGGTGAAACACCAGTCGATCCAACTCCAGTTGACGTCGACGTTGATGTAACCGAAGTTAAATGTCAAGAATCAACACTCAATTTAAAGGTAGACGACACTTACAAACTTACTTGTAGTGTTTTACCAGAAAACGCCACAAATAAAACTTTAACTTTCTCATCATCAAAAGAAGATGTCGCTTCTGTTGACGCCGAAGGAAATATTACCGCTAAAGGTAAAGGTACAACCATTATTACCATTACCTCAAACAACGGTAAAACCGCAAACGTTGCAGTTTCAGTTACTGAAAAAGAACAAGAAGTTGTGCTTCCACAAGATCTTATTCTTGAAGACTCAAGTGCTGAATTAATTATTGGTGAAACCAAACAAATTAATGCAAGCATTCTTCCTGAAAACGCAACTAACAAGAACGTTGAATATGTTACCGGTAATAGATTAGTCGCAACCGTTTCTTCTGGTGGTTTAATTTCAGCAGTTGGTGTTGGCTCAACAACAATTACTGTTAGATCACAAGCAAAACCAGAAATTAATAAGACATTCTCTGTTACTGTTAAGACAAATGTTGTTGCAGTTACAAACATTGAAATTGAAAAATCCGCACTTTCATTACATCCCGGTGAATCAGAAACGATTGCTTACAATGTTTTACCAGAAAACGCTACTGATAAATCAGTTTCATTTGAAGTTGTTTCAGGTGAAGGCGTTGTCGAAGTCGATTCAACTGGTTCTGTAATAGCAAAAGGTGTTGGAGATGCTAGAATTAGCGTTAAATCCAATCAAAACGGTTCAGTTTACTCACTTGTTACTGTTCATGTTGAATTAGCTTATGTTCCAGTTACTAACTTAACAGTTTCTACAGAAGAAATTACAATCGTTCCTAACGGAACAGCTCAAATTAATGCTTCTGTTGAACCGCACAATGCTACAGAAACAGGAATTTTATATTCATCAAATGAACCAACCATTGCTTCAGTTGATGCAACTGGTAAGGTTACAGCAGGTGAAAACGAAGGAACTGCAATTATTAGTGTTGTTTCAAAAGACAATGATGAATTCGCAAAACAAGTAACTGTTAAAGTTGAAAAAGAAGTAGTTGATGTTGAATCAGTTACAATTCAAGAAGACGATTTAGCAATCAACATTGGCGATAAAACATCCTACCAATTACACGCAACAGTTTTACCAGATGATGCATCTGATAAATCACTTGCTTGGTCTTCAAATAATGTTAACGTTGCAACCGTTAACTCTGAAGGTCTTGTAACCATCAAAGGTGTTGCAGGTGAAGCAATTATCACCGCAAAATCCTCATCAAACGAATCAATTTCTGACTCATTTAAACTCACTGTTAGTGAAGTTTTAGTTACAACAGTCGCAATTAAATCTGAAGGTTCAAGCGTTGATGAAATTAGTTTCTCCACACGTGATATTGGTGTAAATACAAAAACATTAACTGTTGATGTTGCTCCAGCACACGCTACAGATCCATCAATTATTTGGTCATCTGAGGACGCAACTGTCGCAACAGTTTCTAACGGTGTTGTTACACCAAAAGGAATTGGTCAAACAACAATTAAAGCTAATAACGTTAGATCCGGAAAATACGACGAAGTTACAGTCAAAGTTTTACCAGTCGAAGTTGAAAATATTGTTGTTAAATTAGATGGTTCTGAAGTTTCAAATATCAAATTTAAATCAGATGATATAGACGCAAACACCAAGACGCTTGTCGCATCAGTTGTTCCAGATGACGCAACCAATAAAGATGTTGTTTGGTCTTCATCTAATACAAACATTGTTACAGTTGAAAATGGCGTCGTAACACCAAAAGGTGTTGGTAGTGCCAAAATTAGAGTTGCTTCAGAAGACAACGCAGAAGTTTATAAAGAAATTAGCGTTGATGTCAACGAAGTTTTAGTTGAATCCATCGACCTCAGAGTTGATGAACAATCAATTAGTTCTCTTGAATTCAACATTGATGATATTGGCGATGTTACAAAAGCTGTTACAGTTGCTGCTCTTTGCACACCAGCAACAGCATATGATACAGACGTCAGCTTTAATATTATAAATACAAACATTGCAACTGTTACAGACGCAGGTGTTGTTTCACCAAAAGCTTTAGGCGAAACCGAACTTGTTGTAACAAATGCAAAATCTGGCGTTGAAAAACGTATTCCGGTTAGAGTTGTCACTGGTTCAGAAGTCGTTCTTCCAGTTTCTAGAAACCAATCATTCATTACTTTTGATGCAAATAGAGGTGTCAAAGATAATAAACAAGACGAATTCTACGTTCGTGACAATTTATATAAAGTTGGTTCTGATAACAATATCAATTTAACCCCACAATTTAAGGTTATTGATTCAAAGACAAAGACTCCAGTAGAACAATCTCGTTGGGCTTATGACTACACAATTAATGTTAAGAAATACGTTGATAGTGCATGGGTTGATGCAACAGATGCAGATTATGCAGTTGTTAATGCTCGTAACTGTTTACTTAAGTTTACTGATGAAGCAGTTGGCTCAAAATTCCAAGTCAGTGTTCTTCCAGGAAACGAAAAAACATTCATCAAGGACGAAGACGATAGAATCGATGCAACAGCAAATTATCAATTTGAAGTTGCAAAAGGATTCAACGTTTATCGTCCAGAAGAACTTTCTTATTTTGACTCAACAAATGCATCTTGGTACAGCGAAGAACATCAATATGTTCTTTCTGGTGAAACTAGAGGCAAAGATCCTTCAGGTATGCCAAGAACAATCATTGATTATCCAAAATTCAAGCGTGAACATAACTTGAACGAAAATGCTTCATACAACAATTTAGTTTTCCATTCTAACTTTGATATCACTCCAAACGATATTCCAGCAGAATTCTTATACAGTGCAAACGAATGTAAACATGTTGAAGCCGTTGATAGAGAAGCTACACTTGGTTCATTTAAAGATTACATGTATATATACATGCACTTAAAAGGTGAAGAAACAAATGTTGAAGGTAACTACTTTAAGTTGAGTTTTGAAAATATTCCATTAGCACACCGTCCAGGCGGAAGAATGTGGACAACTGGCGAAGATGGAAACAAGATGAACTCACACTGTGCAGCATTTAGAACCCTTACAGGCGATACAAAGTTTGAAAACCTTAACATTGTCGGTAATGCTCATAACGCTAAAGATTCATCAGGTGAAAAGTATGCAGGCGGATTAATGTTTATTAAAGGATACGGTTTAACAAAGAGCCTTGAATTAAATAACATTTTAAGCCACGCATTCTTTATGACAGCAATGACTGAAGCGGGTTCTGAAGATGGTGCAGCCGAAACAGATCCAATTTCAATGGATGTCAATTATTTGAAGTGCTTCGATCACTATAACTCCTTCTTCTACAACTGGGGCGGAATTATGAATATTAGCAACTCCTCCTTTGAAGGATCGGGTGGTCCGGTTATCATTCAGGACCACACAGCTGTTGATACAGATGTTCCAACTCCAGTGTTTGATGAATTCCTAGATCCAAATCCTGAAATGCCAATTGGTAATTTCCATATTATTGGAAATGCTCCAGACACAACATTTGAAAACTGTGAATTTAACAATAACGTTATTGGTAAAGAAGGCTGGTTCCAATCATTTGGTGCAACTTCCCAAGCCGCTACAATTAAATCATTATCTGATGTTGTTTCCGCTTATAGCCAAAAAGTAAGCCAAGCAACTGGTGGTTTATGTGATGTTAAAACATTCTTAAGAGCTAAAACAGGTAGTGTTTATACACCAGTTACTTCTGGTGCTGCAGCTGATATGGGCTTAGAATCAGAAATGAATTTCATTGTTCTTAATAAATCTGGTGCATCTGAGGGTGTTACTCCATATCTTGTTGATGGCACAGTTACATTTATAAAGAACGGCGAACAAGTTGATATGTTTGATTACATGAAACCAAAAACAACTTTTGATAAGGATCAAGATGCATATGCCGCACAAAGAACACTCTATCAATCATTTAGAGGACTTCAAAAAGGCGGATTACCAATCGTAGAAATTAAGGGTGGTTCATTTGGTGTTTACCCACACGATAATACAGCACAAGTACTTGATGTAATCAAGTTTGCTGCACAAGGCGGTACAAACCCAATGGATCCAGGAGTACAAGCAACAGATCCAATCTTCCTAAATTGTGGAGATTATCTTGCTATCTACTACACTGGTATGATGCTCATTGTTGGTATGTATTCAATTGGTGCATAATTTAATTTAAACCAAAACTAAGGGGTAAGAAATTTCTTACCTCTTTTTTGTTGTTTAATGTATAATGTGTGTATGATTGTAATTAATAACCTCACAAAGAAATATCCTGGTGTCAATAAAGACGAAGAAGTAATAGCTTTAAATGACATTAGCTTATTTTTACCTGACA
>JAKSVH010000015.1 GCA_024408085.1 Bacilli bacterium
TAGCAAATAAGTATTCTTTTGCAACATTATAATAATAATTATGTTGATATACCATTTATATATGGTAGAATACTAAATTGTCCGCATAAGGAGCAAAAACTATGGCAAATTTTATTGAAAAACTATTTAGAGTCGACGAAAGAGTACTCAAACACTACAGCAAAGAAGCTGATAAGGTTTTAGCATACGAAGCAGAGATCGCTGCATTAACAGATGAACAACTTCGTGATAAAACCCCTTATTTTAAAGATAGATTAGCAAAGGGTGAAACCCTTAATGATATTAAATATGAAGCCATGGCCGTAGCTCGTGAAGCTGCTAAAAGAACATTAGGACAATTCCCTTACAAAGTACAAGTTATTGGTGCATTAGTTATGCACGATGGCGACGTTGCCGAAATGAAAACAGGTGAAGGTAAAACCTTAACCGCTACAATGGCAATCTACTTAAATGCTCTTCAAGGTGAAGGTGCTTACGTAGTAACAGTCAACGAATACCTTGCACAACGTGACGCCGAATGGATGGGACAAATCTATAGATTCTTAGGCTTAACAGTCGGTTGTAATATTCACGATTTAACAACCCAAGAAAAACAACAACAACATTTATGTGATATTTGTTATTCAACAAACTCAGAACTCGGTTTTGACTACTTAAGAGATAACATGGCTAACACAAAAGCACGCCGTGTTTTAAGAGGACTTAACTATGCCGTCATAGACGAAGCTGACTCAATCTTGATTGATGAATCAAGAACTCCTCTTATTATTTCTGGTCAAGCAAGAACAAGTGCATCTTCTTACCAAGTCTATGATAGATTTGCAAAGATGCTTAAAAGAGATGTTGATTTTGAAATTGATATCAAAGATAAAACCTGTTCTTTAACAGAAGCTGGTACAAAACGTGCCGAACAGCTTTTCGGTGTTGAAAATCTCAATGATGGTGCTCACCAAGAAGATCTCCACAGAATTCAACAAGCCTTAAAGGCTAACTACATCATGACTCGTGATGTTGAATACATGGTTGATTCAGAAGGCGAAATTCAACTTATTGACCAGTTTACTGGTCGTATCTTAAAAGGCCGTGAATATTCTGATGGTTTACAACAAGCTATTCAAGCAAAAGAAAACGTTAAAATCAAAGAAGAAACCATCACAATGGCTACAATTACCTATCAAAACTTCTTCAGACTCTTTAAGAAGATGTCTGGTATGACAGGTACAGCTAAGACTGAAGAAGAAGAATTCCAAAAAATTTATAACATGAGAGTTGTTTCTATTCCAACCAATAGACCAATTCAGAGAATTGATGCAATTGACTACATCTACGCACACAAGAAAGAAAAACTCGAAGAACTTGTAAAAGAGATCAAGGAAAGACACGAAAAAGGACAACCAATCCTTGTTGGTACAGTTTCTGTTGAATCTTCCGAAGAAGTTTCAAGAATGTTGGACAACGAAGGTTTAAAACACGAAACATTGAACGCCAAGAATCACGCACGTGAAGCTGAAATTATTGCACACGCAGGTGAAAAAGGCGCAATTACAATTGCTACTAACATGGCAGGTCGTGGTACCGATATTAAGATTAATGACGAAGTCAAAGCTCTTGGCGGACTTTGTGTTTTCGGTACAGAACGTCATGAATCACGTCGTATTGATAACCAATTAAGAGGACGTTCCGGACGTCAAGGAGATCCAGGTTTCTCAAGATTCTATGTTAGCTTTGATGATGATCTTCTAAGAAGATTTGCTGCAGAAAGTATTCAAAAACGTATCGAATCCTTCGGCGAAGGACCACTTGAATCTAAAATGTTCTCAGCAGTTATTACAAATGCTCAAAAACAAATCGAAGGTCAAAACTTTGATATTCGTAAGAATTTACTTGATTACGATGACGTTATTTCGAGACAACGTAAAGCAATTTACGAAAAACGTGACGCAATCATGTACGCAGAAGATATTACAGAGATGATCGAAGAGTTCTTTAGAACTGCTGGTTATTGTATTGCAAGACAAGCTCTGCCAAAAGACTCAAATGAAGGCTTAGTTAATTCTCAACTTCTTAAAGAAGTTGTCGAACCAAAATATTTACCAGCAGGCACATTCAAAGCAGAGCTTTATGATGATGCTCCATTTGAAGATGCCGGCCAAGATTTAGGCGACTATTTATATGACGTGTATTGCATTCGCCGTAAACAATGGGGTGAAGATATTGCAAAACAAGTTGAACGCGATTTAGCACTTCAAACTATTGATCAAAACTGGACAAAACAAATTGATACAATGGCAAGACTTCGTGAAGGAATTCACTTAAGAAGCTATGCTAATACAAACCCACTTCAAGACTATGTTAACGAAGGCCAAGCCTTATTTAGAGAGTGCCTCGAAAACATCTCTTGTGAAGCGGTTTTCAAGTTCCTTAATGTTGTTGTTCAAATTAAGAAACCAGCCGAGAAAACCGAGGAAAAACCCGCAGAATCCCCAGTAAAACCTGAGGAAAAGGACGTTGTTGACGTCGAAGCAAAGGATAAGGAATAAGATGAAAGAGCTCCAAGAATTACGCTTAGAACTTAATGCAGTTACTGAGATTGTAAATAGGCTCGGTGACTCTCTTTGACCTCGCTTTCCTAGATAAAAAAGTTACCGAATTAGAAGCCAAACAAAACGAGGACGGATTTTGGGACGACCAAAAATCTGCATTAAAAGTAATTGATGAGTATAACGATGCAAAAGAAGAACGTGATACTTATCTAAAAATTGATAAAACACACAAAGAAATTCAAGAGTTGCTTTTTGCAACCACTGAAACAGATGAAGATATGCTTTCGTTATTAGATGAAATGATATCTGAACTTTCAGTTGATACAAAGAAGTTTAGACAAAAACTCCTTTTTAAAGGAGAATTTGACAAACTTGATTGTACATTAGAAATTCACGCGGGTGCTGGTGGCACAGAAGCACAAGATTGGGCAGACATGCTTTCACGTATGTATGTTCGTTGGTGCGAAAGACACCATATGAAATTTGCGGTCGCAGATCAACAACCTGGTGAAGAAGCTGGCATTAAGTCAATAATGTTCAATATTAGCGGTAAAAACGCTTATGGATTGCTTAAATCTGAAAAAGGTGTCCATAGATTAGTTAGAATTTCACCATTTGATTCTAACAAACGCCGACACACTAGCTTTGCTAGCGTTAACGTAGTTCCTCTTTTTGATGACGATGTTGATATCGCTATTGATGAGAAGGATTTAAGAATTGACACATACCGTTCTGGAGGCGCTGGAGGTCAAAACGTTAATAAAGTTGAGACCGCAGTTAGAATTACACACCTCCCAACAGGCGTTGTTGTCTCTTGCCAAGTCGAAAGATCACAACTTTCAAATAGAGAGATGGCAATGCAAATGTTAAAGAGCCGTTTATATCAAATGGAAATCGAGAAAAAAGAGGCTGCACTTAAGAACATTATCGGTGAGCAAAAAGACATTGAATGGGGCAGCCAAATTCGTTCATATGTTTTCTGTCCATACACATTAGTTAAAGATAACAGAACCGAATATTCAGAAGGTGACGTTAACATGGTAATGGACGGAGAAATTGATGGCTTTATTTACGCATATCTTGAGAATTTAGCACGAAAATCCCCGTTAAAATAGGCATATTTATGGAAAACAGAAAGTTTGAGTTAGTATCAAATTACAAGCCAACTGGAGACCAACCTCAAGCTATTAAAGAATTAGTTAAGGGCATTGAGGAAGGAAAGAAAATCCAGGTTCTTTTGGGTGCAACCGGAACCGGAAAAACTTTTACAGTTGGAAACATAATTCAAGCTGTCCAAAAACCAACTCTTGTTTTAGTTCACAACAAAACTCTAGCTGCTCAACTTTATGCTGAATTCAAAGAGTTATTTCCAAACAATAGAGTTGAGTATTTCGTTTCAAACTTTGACTTCTATCAACCTGAAGCTTATTTGCCAAAATCAGATACCTACATTGATAAAAATGCGGTGATGAATGAAGAGATAGAAATGTTGCGTACTTCCGCCATCAATTCAGTGCTCGAAAGAAGAGACACAATTGTGGTTGGATCAGTCGCTTCAATTTATGGGTTAACTGACCCTGATGAATACCGCAATTTAGCCTTTGATATTCGTGTTGGAGAAACCATTGATAGAAAGGCATTTTTTAACCGTTTAGTTGATGCTCAATATCAACGTAATAATTTAGATTTAAAACCTGGATATTTTAGGGTGCGTGGAGACATCATTGAGATCTGCCCACCAGTCTCTGAAAACCAAGTAATTCGTGTTGATACATTTGGCGATGAAATTGAAAGTATCAACTTAGTTGATATGTTAACAGGAGAAGTGAAGAAATCATTCAAAACTTATCCTATTTTTCCAGCCTATGATCACGCCTCAACTCGTGCCAGAATTGCTGATGCAGTTAAGACAATTTCTGTTGAGTTAGAAGAGCGTCTAAAATGGTTCAAAGATAACGGAAAATTATTAGAGGCAGAACGCCTTGAAATGCGCACAAAACAAGACATGGAAAGCATGCTTGAATTTGGTATGTGTCCAGGCATCGAAAATTACTCTCGCCACATCGATAAAAGAGCACCTGGTCAAAAGCCATTTTCACTCATCGATTATTTCCCAAAAGATTTCCTTATGATTATTGACGAATCACACGTTTCTTTGCCTCAAGTTAGAGGAATGTACAATGGTGATAGATCAAGAAAAGAAACCCTTGTTGAATATGGATTTAGACTTCCATCAGCATTAGATAACAGACCACTCAATTTTGAAGAGTTTGAATCAATGATGCCACAAGTCATTTGTACATCTGCAACTCCAGGTGATTACGAAATGGAAAAATGTGGTGGAAAGGTAGTTGAACAAATCATTCGTCCAACTGGTCTTTTGGACCCAGAAATTGAGGTCAGAAAAACACTTGGACAAATCGACGATTTAATCTACGAAATTAAGGAGAGAATCAAGCGCGGAGAACGCACCATGGTTGTCACCTTAACAATCAAAATGGCCGAGGATTTAACCGAGTTTTTGAAGGAAAAAGGCATAAAAGTCGCATATTTACATAATGAGACCAAGACTCTCGAACGTACAGAAATTATCTATCAATTACGTAAGGGAAAATATGATGTTTTAGTAGGTATTAATTTGCTTCGTGAAGGTCTTGATATTCCAGAGGTTTCTTTAATCACAATTTTGGATGCTGATAAAGAAGGATTTTTACGTTCAACAAGATCACTTATTCAGGTTATTGGACGTGCTGCGCGTAATAAAAACGGTAAAGTTATTATGTATGCAGACCATATGACCGATTCAATGAGCGAAGCAATTGCAGAAACAAATCGTAGAAGAACTATTCAAAAAGCTTACAATGACGAAAACGGAATTATTCCAACAACAATTATCAAAGAAATCAGATCTCCTTTAGGAAATGTTGAAAATGCTTCAGAAGTTGCATCAAAAATTAACAAACATTCAACAAGAAGCGAGATTGAAAGAGAAATCAAACATCTTGAGTCAGATATGCGTGCAGCAGCGAAGGCTTATGACTTCGAAAGAGCCGCTGAAATTAGAGACATTATCTTCGAACTTAAGGCATCTCTTGAATAAAGCGTTTGCTTTATATATTTAGTTGTGGTAAATTATTTGAGCGCTTAAAGGAGGGAAAACCATGGGAGCATTAGACATTATCTTCTTAATTGTTGGTCTTATCATCATTGTTTTATCCTTGCTTCAAGGCGGTAAATCTGAAGGTGCTTCTGGTGCTATTACCGGTGGCGGTATGAACGTCTTTGTTAAAACAAAGGAGAGAGGCTCAGAAAAGATTATTACAATCTTAACCTTCATATTTGTAATTATATTTATGTTCCTAGCATTGCTAGTTAGCATCTTAGGAAAATAACAAATTGAAAATGCCTGGCTCACAGGCATTTTTCAATTAATAAAAAGGAGTCGATTATGAAAAAAGCAACATTGAAAAAGTATGCGTACTTAATTGCAAAAGTTGGTGCAAATGTTCAAAAAGGACAATACGTCGAATTGACAGTAGACGTTAACCAAGAAGTTTTAGCAGATTACATTGTTGAAGCTTGTTATAAACTTGGTGCAAGAATGGTTAAAGTTCGTTGGACTTCCGACAAAGTCGAGAAGACAACTTATAAAAAAGCTAAATTAGATGCACTTTGTGAATTCCCAGAATATGAGAAGGCAAGACAAGTTTATCTTAATGAAAAGCTTCCATGTATGATTTATATTGAATCATCTGATCCAGATGCATTAAATGGTGTTGATGTCACTAAATATACAGAAGTTAGACGCAGCAACATGAAAATCATCAAACCATATAGAAACTTAAGAGAAAATAAGTATCAATGGATTATTGCTGGTGCAGCATCACCTGCATGGGCAAAGAAAGTTTTCCCAGGAGTTCCAACCAAGAAAGCAGTTAATATGCTTTGGGATGCAATTTTAAAAACATCACGTTGTGATGATGATCCAATTAAAGCTTGGGATGAACACAATAAAGACCTTAAAAAGAGATTCGAATATCTCAATAGTCTAAACTTAGATTATCTTCACTATGAGTCTAAAAACGGCACAAACTTTAAGGTTTGGATGAACCCACTTTGTAACTGGCTCGGTGGTGGTGAAACAGGACAAGATTCTGGTATCTACTACAACCCAAATATTCCATCAGAAGAAGTTTTTACTTCTCCACTTGCAGGAAAAGCAGAAGGTATTGTATTCTCAACAAAACCACTCTCATTCCAAGGACAATTAATTGAGAACTTCTCAATTAGATTCGAAAACGGTAAGGTTGTCGAGGTTCATGCTGAAAAGGGACAAAAGTCACTTGAAGAAATGGTTCACATGGACGAAGGTGCAAGCATGTTAGGTGAATGTGCACTTGTTCCATTCGAATCACCAATTAACGAAACAGGATTACTTTTCTACAATACACTTTATGATGAAAATGCAGTCTGTCACTTAGCATTAGGTCACGGCTTCACCAACCTCATTAAAGGTTATGAAAAGTACACTCAAGAAGAACTCTTCAAAATGGGTGTTAATGATTCAAATTTACACGTTGACTTTATGATTGGTTCAAGAGATCTTAACATTACCGGTTATACCAAAGACGGCAAGAAAGTTGCTATCTTCAAAAACGGTACTTGGGCCTTCTAATTTAAAAATCAAAAACACGAAAAAACCCGGGATTTCCCGGGCTTTTTTGTTAAAATTCAAAGTTTTCTTCAATGTCTACAATCTGTGAGAAATTAAGTTTTCCGGAGTCAAATATTAGTTTTCGATTCTCTATATCAATACGTTTAATTTCTTTGTTAATGATGTAGAAGTAACCATCATAATAGAACTTAATTTTGATTGGTCCTCCACGATAGTTTGATAAGGCATTATTTATCTTTTCAATTTGGTCTTGAGTTTGAATTGGTTTATCAACTTTATTTCTTTTATATCTCATCTCAGCTAAACATGTAGCTTGTTCTATTAAAGAAGAATATGGAGCCCACTTTTTCATTCCACGATCGCTCATTTATGGTGTCCTCCAATCTGATTATGTCTTTCTTTAGCAGTAGATTCTTCTAAAAGTGAAGAAGTTCTTAAGATTATATCTTTTCCATATTTTCTTTTCAAAGAATCTATAGCTTTTGTCATATCTCTTTTTGTATCTGCTTGTTTATCGGTTTCGAACAAGTTAACTTGTTCATAACCAGCAGGAGAAAGTTGAGAATAAGTAATGTAAAGTCTTCTAATTTTTGCATTTTTGGCGCAGTACTTATCAAATAATTTGATAATATCCTCAAAGAGTTTATCTGTATCATCAACTGGATAATCAAGTGTTGTTTGATGAGAAAAACCTCCGCCTTCAGTTACGCTGTAGCCACAAGCAACGCCAACACGCTTTGTCGTTTTGTTGTGTTCTCTAAGTCTCATAGAGAGGTCATCGTTCATTTCTTTAAGAATTAAACGAGCTTGTTCTGGTGTGTAATCTTTCCAAAGAACCTGTCCAAGCGAGAAAGATGTGTCTTGTGGAATGTATTTGTCTCTTAAATTTGTGTTATCAATGCCATTGGCATGTTCCCAAAGTTGTTCACCCATAACGCCGAATTTTGCTTTTAGCAAATTCTTATCTGTATTCGCAAGTTGGCCAATAGTTTCAATTCCCATGGCGTTTAGTTTTGCTTCATATCCAAAGGATATTCCCCACATTTTTGTTAGCGGAGTAATCTTCCAAAGTTTTTCTTTTATGTCTTTTTTAGTCCATTGAGCAATGTATGGAGCACGTTTCTTAGCATCGGTGTCTAATGCGACTTTTGCTAAAAGCATGTTGTATGAAATACCTGCAGTAGTGACCAATCCAGTCTTTTCAGTAATTGCTTTCTGAAGTTTTCTGACTAATTGGTATGGAGTACAATCATAAGTTTTTAAATAAGGAGTAAGATTGACGAAAAATTCATCTATTGAATAAATATGAATATCATCTTCGGCAATATAATCTAAAACAATCGAGATAATTTCAGCAGATTTTTTGACATAAAGTTCCATTCTTGGCTGAGCTAAAATAAGGCCGTCAATTTTTGGCAAATCTCTTCTTCTACAACGTGATGGAACGCCTTGTTCCTTTAGGAAAGGCGAGACAGATAAAACAATTGTGCCGTCTCCTCTAGTAGGATCACAGACAACAAGTGGAGTTGTAAAAGGATTGAGATTTCTTTCTACGCATTCAACAAATGAATAGAAGGCCTTCATATCAATAACTGCTATTTTCCTATCCATACCAAATATTCTACTCGAAACGCGTAAAATTATTAACTTAATTTATTAGTTTGTGATTTTTTGTGAATTAATTCTCAAAAATCATTTAAAAATAATGTATAATAATTGCCGTTGAGGTAAAACTTATGGAAATTGCAATCATTATATTATTAGGAATTATCCTTGTTGTAGGCATTGTTTTGCTTGCTGTTTTATTAAAGAAAAAATCTAGTCCAGCAGTATCTTCTGGAGATATGTCAGACATCAAAGCAAGCGTCAATAATGTTGACAAACTTGTTGAGAAAACTGTTGAGAAAGTTATGGCAGAATCAATGGTTAAATTAACCAAGGAATTTGGGGAAAATACACAAAAATCCTCGCAAAATCTCAATCATTTTCAATCTGAGATGACTGAATACCTCACCAAAAGAATCGAAGCTTTGAATAAACAATTAGATGAAAAAATTGCCTCTTTAGACAAGAAGGTTGATGACAAATTAAAGGAAGGTTTTAAGGGCACCTCAGAATCAATGGCTCAAGTAAGAGAAAGACTCCAAGCCATCAATGAAGCCCAAAAACAAATGGAAGGGCTTGGAAAAGAAGTCGTTTCACTCAAAGGAATCCTTGAAGGCAACCAAACTCGTGGTCAATATGGCGAATATCAATTAAGAATGGTTCTCAATAATGTCTTTGGAGACACAATCGGATGTTATGAAGAACAATACACCATGAAGAAAGTCAAAGATGGCGACGATGTAAGAGCTGATGCAGTTGTCTTTATGCCAGAACCAAATAAAATGATCGCAATCGACTCAAAATTCCCATTCCAAGATTACAAACGTTTATTTGATGCAGAAACTCCTGAAGAAAAAGAAGCCTTAAAGAAAGACTTTGCTGCAGCAGTTAAACATCACATCACTGTTATCAAAGATAAATACATCGTTGAAGGAAAAACAGCCCCTGAAGCATTAATGTTTATTCCTAACGATGGTGTTTTTGCATTTATTCATCACGACTTACAAGAAGTCGTTGATTATGCACGCGAGAAGAAGGTTATTTTAACCTCTCCTTCAACACTTCCGCCAATTCTTGTTACCATAAATATGGTAAGAATTGATGCAGAGCGTGCAAAAAATGCCAAAGAAATTTCAAAACAACTTGCTATGCTTGGAAAGCAATTCGAAATGTTTGGAAGAGAGTGGGATTCACTTTCTACACAACTTGAAAGAGCTTCTAAAGCAAAAGAAAAACTCGATTCAAGAGTTACAAAAATCAATTCCAAATTCGGTTCTATTGCTGGATCTGAAATTCAAGAAATTGAGGGTGAAGAAACACCAGAATTATTACCGGAGGATATTGAATAGCCAGCTTAGCTGGTTAATGGGCCTGTAGCTCAGTTGGGAGAGCGTCTCGTTCGCAACGAGAAGGTCGCCGGTTCGATCCCGGTCAGGTCCACCATTTAAAATGAATTATCTACTTTTTGCTGGTCTAGCTTTGCTAGCCAGTGCTGCAAACACAATATTTAATAGAATTTCAGCCAATAAAATTGGTACGCTGGTTTCAGCTGTCTTGAAAGCATTTTTTATAGTGCTTTGTATTTTTGTTGTGTGCGCAATCTTAGGACACGTTCGTCAACTCTACTCATTTACAAATGAACAATGGCTTTGGATGGGCGTTTTAGGACTTGTTACTGTAGCGGACTGGATTTTCTACTTCCTATCTATTAAGAGAGCCCATTTGGAGGCTTTTGCACCATTTGAGGCTGCATCTGTTCTTTTCTTGTCTAACTTATTGTTCTCAATATTCATGTTTAGCACCGTCACCAAAGGTGGAACACCAATAAATACTGTTTTGTTCTTCCTTGGTTTGGGTGCTTTGGTTGGTGCAATGTTGTTTGCGGTTTTAAACAAAAAGATTAATCCTTCAACCAAGAAGATTTGGGTTTTATACGCATTCATGTCCGCTCTTGCAATGGGATTTACTTTAGTAATTACCAAAACAAAACTTCAAGGAATTGAACCTGATGTAATTGCATTTCATCAAATGTTTATTGTCTTTGTTGTCTGCACAATAATTATGTTTGTTTCAAAAGCACACAAAGAACTTAAGGTTGTTAAGGTTAAAGATTATGCAAAATTCTTTATTGCAGCTATCTTTAATGCCCTTCTTATCTTTTTAAGATATAAAGCCCTTCTTTGTGAAGGATCTAACCCTGCAATTGTTAACTGTGTCATATCATTCGACTTTGTATTAGTTTCTTTAGCCACCGTTTTATTCTTTAAAGCAAACAACAAGAAGGAATTAATTATATTAATTTTAATGGTAACAGCCGGTATGGTTCTTAATGTCATATCAGGAATGGTATAAGGAGAAAACCTATGGTTGGCTTAATTATTACTATTGTTGTTTCAATTTTACTTTCTATCGCCGCAGTTATTATTGCAAGTAAGACTGCAAAAACAGATAAAGCAAAACGTATTTGGATTATTGCTGCAGCATGCGGAACGGTGTTAATTCACTATTCTTCAATCATCTATCACGCAATTGGTCACGCAGTTGCTCCAGATCAAATTTCTACAGTCTTAAATTTCGTTGAATGCAACCCAAATTTAGTACTCCCAATTTACCCTTGTAACGTGGTAATGTGGCTCTGCTTAATTTTGGCATTTTTACCGAAAAAAGACACAAAAACCTATAGATTTTTCGTAGATTTTTGTTTTGTGTTCGGTGTTGTAAGTGCCTTTGTTGGTATCTGTGCAAACGGTGATTATTTCAATCCAAATGTTGTCAAAGATTATGATAGTTGCAAGAGTGCAGTTGCTCACGCTTGTATGATGACAAATGTTCTTTTGCTTCCTGTTTTTGGTTACTTTAAACTCGACACAATCAGAAACACAATCAATGTTGCGGCTGGTGTTGTGCTTATGGCAGTTATTGGGCTTATTGATGACGCTATTATTGCAGTCATTGGAAGTGTTGAAAGAATGCAAAGTTACAATGCAATGTTCTTGTTTAGATCTCCAATTGATGGAGTTCCATTCTTAACGTTCTATATCTTAGGTCCAGTATTCATTGTCGCAACATTCGGAATTCTCACATTAATTGAAGCAATTAAGCTTCCAAAAGAGGAACGCTGGTATAACAAAATTGCGAGAAAAAATAAAAATTAGTTTATAAATCAATAACTTTGATTTACAATAAAAACACTTTGAAAAAGAAAGAAGGAAAACATTATGCCATTAGTAAATACTAAAGAAATGTTCGAAAAAGCATACAAAGGCGGATATGCTATTGGTGCTTTTAACTGCAATAACATGGAAATTGTCCAAGCTATTACAGAAGCTGCAAAAGAATGTAATTCTCCAGTTATTCTTCAAGTTTCTGCAGGTGCAAGAAAATATGCAAAACCTGTTTACTTAAAGAAAATGGTTGAAGCAGCTGTTGAAGACACAGGTCTTCCAATTGTCTTACACTTAGACCACGGTGCAGACTTTGAAATGTGTAAAGATTGTATTGATGGAGGTTTTACCTCAGTCATGATCGATGCATCAAGCAAACCATTTGAAGAAAATATTGCTATTACTCGTAAAGTTGTCGAATATGCCCACGCTCACAAACCATACGTTACAGTTGAAGCTGAACTTGGTACATTAGCAGGCATCGAAGATGACGTCAAAGTTGAACACGGTAATGAATCATATACCAAACCAGAAGACGTCGAAGAATTCGTTCGTAGAACTGGTTGTGATAGCTTAGCTATTGCTATCGGTACTTCACACGGTGCTTATAAGTTCAAACCAGAACAATGCACACGTGATGAAAACGGTGTTCTTTGCCCACCTCCTCTAAGATTTGATATTCTTGAAGAAGTCTCAAAGAGACTCCCAGGATTCCCAATCGTTCTCCATGGTTCAAGCTCTGTTAATCAAGAATACGTCAAGATTATCAACGATAATGGTGGCGCACTTAAAGATGCAGTTGGTGTCCCAGAAGCACAATTAAGACAAGCAGCAAAATTAGCAGTTTGTAAGATCAATATCGACTCTGACTTAAGACTTGCTATGACAGCAGGTATCAGAGAACACTTTATGGCTTACCCAGATCACTTTGATCCACGTCAATATGTCGGTGATGGCCGTAAGTATGTCAAAGAAGTTGTCAAACACAAAATCATGACAGTTCTTGGCTCAAACGACAAGATTTAATTAATTTATTAATTAAGAAGCGCGATTCAATCGCGCTTTTTTCTTTAGTTTCATATTGCAACGATATCTTAATAATGATAAAATTATGATAGGAGGTAGAACATTATGGAATGTATTATCCCATCATCAGACTTAAGAAACAGATATCCTGAAGTTTCAAGACGTTGTAAAGAAAGCAATAAGCCAATTTATATCACTGTAAACGGCAGGGGCGATACAGTTCTTTTGAGCATGGAATACTATGAACAATTAGAAGCTGAAATCGAACTCTTAAAGATGTTCGCTGCCTCTGAAAGAGATATTGCTGAAGGAAGAGTTGACACAGCCGAGAATATGTTCAAGAGATTGAAAGAAAAATATAGTAAATGAACTACAAAGTAGTTCGTTCCCATACTTTTGAAAACCAACTTGATCAAATTCTTGACTACATAAAAGTGTCCTTTTCTAAGGAACATTCTTTAAATTATTTAGTTTATTTAGGAAACGAGCGGGAATCCTCGGCTATTCAATTGTCGAGATGAAAGCGAGCCCAAAAATTGAGTATATGAACAAATATTATTTTCAAAGAAAATAAGTTTTATTTTTTTGGCTACTATATGTTATAATATATTCAAGGAATAAATATGTTGTTGACTAAAAAATTTATTTTTAAAACAAGCACAAATGAAGCAATTATATTAGGCCATTTAACCTATTCGGCTTCTAAACTTTTTAATGAAGCAAATTATCAACGACATGAATACGAAAAACTCGGATTAGAAAAACGCCCAAATTGGTATGATCAAAAGAAAAATATGAAAACTAATATGTGGTATAAAAATTTACCATCTCAGACTGCTCAAGATGTATTAAAAACACTTGATGAGTCATGGAAAAGTTATGATGTTTTGAAATATAAATATGATCATGGAAAGAAGCTTTCTGGTGAACCAAAAGCACCATATTATAAAAAGAAAGATAGTCACACAAACATAACTTACTTAAATAACGGTTTTAAAATAATTGAAAACAAAATCAGATTCGCTATTTCGAAAGCGATGAAAGAACATTTATACAATAAGTTTAAAATCGATTCACACTACTTTTATGTTCCAATCAAAGAACAAATCGACGGAGAAATTAAAGAGATAACCTTTTCTTTTATAAATAAGTTTGAATATGAAGTTTTCATCTCCTACGAAACATTTGCAAAATCAATTAAACCAGATAATGGCAGACACATTTCAATTGATCTAGGAATTAATAACCTAATGACTGTATATGATAACATTGGTCGCTCTTTCATTATTTCCGGAAA
>JAKSVH010000016.1 GCA_024408085.1 Bacilli bacterium
TCTTTGCACCCTTTAAATTGATACAAAATCTCTTGAACTTTTTCGTTATAATAGAAAATATTTAAGCACTTAATTCCTTCAAATTTAAACTCGTTAAAAGCTGGTTTTAACTCAAGCAAACAATCATGACAAATTGATATGTCTTTTGACAATAAATTATGTATTGTTGATTCATTCTCAATGTTCTTAAAACACACCTTACAAATTCGTGTTTTTTGATTTGATTGTTCCGATTGCTTTTTTGATCTCATCTGTGTCTTTATTGACGAGAAAAATAACTTCACCTTCTGGAGCATCGATCTTCCTCCCAACTCTACCCGAAATTTGAATTAAAGCTTGTGAATCATAAATTGAATTATCAGCATCAAAAATGATGACTTGAAGATTCTTGAAAGTTACGCCTCTTTCCAAAACCGCAGTAGTAACTAAAAATTTATATTTGCCTTCTTTAAAATCTTGAATTTTCTTTGTTCTATCTTTACATTTCGAATGCACAAAAGTTCCGTTCTTTAATTTCAAACTCAAAATTTTGTACACGAATTCACACTTATCAATTGTTGGTGTAAAAATAAACACAACTTTATCTTCCAAAAAGAACTGTTTTAGCTTTTCAAACAACCACGGAAACTTGAGATAACCAATCTTTTTTACAACCTCAGGAACAGGCAACGGATGACGATGAAAACGCGTATTTAACTCCAAAATCGCCCTGTTTTCCCGGCTAAAATAGTCTAAAGCGTCTTTTGGAGGAGTGGCTGACATCATAACAATATTTCCTCTGATCGCTCTAAAAAACATCTTGCTCAAAAGCCGATCTCCTTTGAATGGAAATGCATCAATTTCATCAAGAATAATTAGGTCAAAATAATCCTCATATCGATATATCTGGTGGGTGGTTAAAACGACAATATCTGCTTCTAACTTGTCGGTGTGGCCTCCATAAAGAGGAATTACTGTGTTTGTAGGGAAAACTTCTTTGATTCTGTAATAGAGTTCAATAACTACATCTCTTCTCGGGACTGCAAAAGCAACATTTTTACCTTGTGACAAACAAGTTGCGATTACGTGATAGACCAATTCAGTCTTTCCTGCACCGCAAACCGCATTGATCAAAGTGTCTTTCTTGTGTTTCCAATTATCTACTACTGCATCAGATATTCTTTTTTGATCTTCTGAAAGCGGGTAGCCTAGTTTCAAAACTACGGATCCCGGATCTATGTGGTGTTCCTCTGCTTTTTTGCCATTCATTGATATGCAAAAACGACAGTACGGAACTCCGTTTCTGTACCCAATATATTTTGGATTCTTGTTCCCACAGCGTGGGCAAATAAAAATACTCTCCACATATACAATATGCAGTACCAAATGAAAAAAGCGATGAAACTCGCTTTTTTCAAAAATTTATTTTTGAAGAATTTTTACTCGATTTCGTTAACTCGTCTTTCGTGACGGCCACCTTCGAATTTTGTATCTAAGAAAATATCAATTCTTCTCAAAACATCTTCAAGTGCCATAAATGATGCGCCAAAGGCAATCATATTAGCGTTATTGTGTTGTCTCATGAGTCTTGCAACATCATCGTTATATGCAATGCCTGCACGAACACCTTTAACTTTGTTAGCAGCAATTGCAATGCCTTCGCCTGATGAACAAACTAAAACACCAAAATCTACTTCTTTATCTGCAACCTTTTGAGCTGCGGCTTTTCCAAAGATAGGATAATCACAGGAATCAAGTGAATTAGTGCCACAATCGACCATTTCGTGGCCTTTTTTGGCTAAATATTTTTTGATTTCTTCTTTATATGCATAGCCTGCGTGATCGCTTGCGATAGAAATTTTCATTATTTATTCTCCTTTTCGATGACCTTTTTAATTTCATCTATTGTTACAACGCCTTCTCTGAAGACGTGTGTATAAGTATCTTTTACAAGTACAACTGTTGAAGGGGTATTGCTGATTGAATGTCCTTCGATAACAGCTTCAATTTCGTTTTTAAAGACCATCTCAACTTCCTTAGCGGATGTTGCTGGTTCTTCACCGCTTCTATTCGCGCTTGGAACAAGAAGTGGTTTTCCAGTTTTTCTAATTAAATCCCTGATTAGAGGATAATCTGCAATTCTAATACCAATGTTCCCTTCAACTGAAACACACCAGGAAGGTAAACCTTCTTTTGCCTTGGTAATCATTGTGAATTGACCAGGCATAAATGCTTTAACTAATGCCCTTGAAACATTTGTAAGTTCAGCATATTTTTCAATTTCTTCAGGATCTGCAAGCATTAAAGTGAAAGGCTTCTCTGGAGGTCTTCTTTTAACACTTACAAGTGCATCATATGCTTCCTTGTTGTCATAGACAACACCAAGACCAAAAACAGTTTCGGTTGGGAAGGCAATTACACCGCCTCTTTTTAAAATTTCGGCGGCTTCATCTAATTGAGTTTGTCTTAAAATTTTCATAATCAAATTTTACTACCTTATCATTAAAATTAAAATTCTTTCTTTTCCGTTTATATCTTTTCTGAATGCATATTGAACATTTTTTAATGTTTTATGCATTAACTCAATAAGTTTGTCTTTAATGTCATAACCAATTTCAAAAACACACAACATTTGTTTATTTTTAATTTTTGGCAAAGCTTTAAAAATGTCTTCATAAACCTCTAGGTTTTCGTCTGCAAAAAGTGCAAGATGCGGTTCATATTTTAAGACAGATTCATCCACGTCTTCTTTCTTTAAAATGTAAGGTGGATTTGCGACAAATAAATCAATTTTTGCACCAGCCTTCACAAGTTCATCACAAGCATTGCCGACATAGAAGTTTGCAATTACATCATTGCGAACACAATTTTTCTTTGCAACCTCGACTGCATCAGCTGAAATATCGGACATGTGTAAGTATCTAACTTTTAATTTTTTAGCGAGGCTAATTCCCATAACTCCAGAACCACAGCAAACGTCTGCAACATTGATAACATGATCACCAAAAACTTGGAGCGCTCTAAGGTATGCTTGAGCAACAACTTCTTCGGTTTCTTGACGAGGAATTAAGACACGATTATCAACATAAAAATCGTTGCCTAAAAACTCGGTTTCTCCAAGGATGTATTGAACTGGTTCTCCAGCCAAAAAACGCGAGAAATCACGGGAAAATCCCTCAAAATCTCGGACATTTTCGTTTTTGTGAATATAAAAACCAGACATCGATTTGATACCATTATTGTGACATAAAAGTATACGTACAGATATCTCGTCGACCTCTGGATTTTTTAGTTTAGTTAGTGCTTGTTTGTAGGCTTCAAATAATGTCATTTTTCTTGTTCGCCAAGCATCTTCATTTCTTGGTCGTAATGTTGAAGTGCATCGAGTACTTCATCAAGATCGCCTTCCATAACTCTATCAAGTTTTTGAATGGTGAATCCAATTCTGTGGTCGGTAACACGGTTTTGAGGATAGTTGTAAGTTCTAATCTTTTCACTTCTCTCACCAGTTCCGACTTTTAATCTACGTTCATTGCCAACTTTTGCATCTTGTTCTTCTTGAAGTTTTGCATAAATCTTAGCTCTGAGCATTTGCATACAGATTTCTCTGTTTTGAATTTGTGATTTTTCAGTTTGACACGAAACAACAACACCAGTTGGCTTGTGGGTCATACGAACTGCGGACTCGGTTTTATTAACGTTTTGTCCGCCCGCTCCTTGAGAGCGATATGTATCAACTTGAATGTCTTCCATTCTAAGCTCAACATCAATTTCTTCCATTTCAGGCATAACTAAAACGGTTGCGGTTGATGTATGAATTCTTCCGGAAGCTTCAGTCTTCGGAACTCTTTGTACACGGTGTGCGCCTGATTCAAATTTTAATCTGGAATAGACGTTATCACCTTTTATCATAAATGATACAAGTGAATAACCTCCAGCTTCAGAGATGTTTTCATCAATCATTTGAATGTGCCAACCTTGTGCTTCCGCATAGCGGACATACATTCTAAATAAGTCACCAGCAAAAATATTTCCTTCATCACCACCAGCAGCTCCACGAATCTCAACAATAATGTTTTTGTCGTCGTTTGGATCTTTTGGAAGTAATAAAATTTTTAATTCTTCACAAAGTTTTTCTTCCTCTTCAAGAAGAGCTTTGTGTTCGGTGTGGGCGAGTTCAACAATCTCTGGATCTGAATCATTAATCATTGCTTCGGCATCTTTAATGTCGGATGCAATTCTTAAATATCTTTCATAGCCTTCAACGACTGGTTCTAGGTTAGCCCTTTCTTTAGAAAGGTCTTTAAAACGACGAATGTCTTTCATGACATTTTCGTCGCATAATTCTTTATCGACTTGTTGAAGTCTAACCTTCGAGACTTCGAGTCGTTTCAACATACTTTGTTCCATAAGCGCCAAGATTATACCACAAACAAATGTTTCAATAAAGAGAAACAATCTTTAATTAATATAGATATTAAAATGCTTTATTTTAAAGGCGAAAAGTTATAAAATCTAACTCGGTACAAAATTATGGCATATAAAGCATTATACAGAACATATCGTCCACAGACCTTTGAAGAAGTTGCTGGACAAAAACACATTATAAGAACATTGAAGAACGCTTTAGCGACCAACAAAATCGCTCATGCTTATCTTTTCTGTGGCCCTAGAGGTACAGGAAAGACAACAATGGCAAAATTGTTTGCAAAAGCACTCAACTGTGAAGAGGGAATTGGACATCAATGTAATCATTGCTCCAACTGTTTAGAAATTATTGAAGGATCTCATCCAGATGTAATCGAAATCGACGCTGCATCAAATAACGGCGTTGATCAAGTTCGTGATCTCATTGATACAGTCAACTACCTTCCTATTAAAGGAAAAAAGAAAGTTTACATCATTGATGAAGTTCATATGATGACAACAAGTGCATTTAATGCACTCTTAAAAACATTAGAAGAGCCTCCAGAGCACGTTATTTTTATTCTTGCTACAACAGAGCCACACAACATCATTCCAACCATCCTTTCAAGATGCCAACGTTATGATTTTACTAAAGTAAGTGATGGCGATATTGAAGAAAGAATGATGACTGTCCTTGAAAAAGAAGGCGTTCAATATGATAAGGAAGCTGTTAGAGCCATTATCTCACTCGCTGATGGCGGAATGCGTGATGCTTTATCAATTCTTGATCAAATTTTAGCTTACTCAAATAATACTTTAAGTGTTGAAGATGTTTATTCAATCTTTGGTTTACTCTCCACTAAAGAAAAAGTTAATTTCTTAAAAGATATTAACTCTGGAGATGTAACCAGAACTCTTGGAAAAGTTAAATCCTTCAGCGAAGCTGGTGTTGATATTAAACGTCTTACTGAAGATTTATTAGAAATTTTGAAAGATGTTCTTATTTATAAGAAAACTAAAGACGAGAATGAATTAACAAAGTTAAGTGAACAAGATGCTGCTGATTTAGCAGACGCTATCGAAATTCGCAAACTTCATGAGATGATTGGTTCGTTCTTAAGACTTCAACTTGATTTCAAAACAGCAAGCAACATCAAGACGATGTTTGAAGTAGCTCTGCTAAAACTCTTAACCGCTGATGATGTTCAAGTTGCACCTGCACCAAAAGCTGCACCTGCACCTCAACCAAAACCTGCACCAGCACCAGCTCCTGCTACACCTGTAATTGAACAACCAAAGATTGAAGAACCAAAACCAGAAGTTAAACCTGCTCCAGTTGCACCACAACCAGTTGTTGAAGAACCAAAGGTTGAGCCAAAAGCAAAGGCTCCAGATTGGTTGTTTGATGATGATTCAACAAAGAAAACTGTTGAAGTTGAAGGCGATAGATATGAATTTGATGATGAATTAATCATTAAATTAATGGTTACTGGCGACAAAGAATTACGCCACAATATCGTTTCAAGATGGGATGAATTAGACTCTTATTTAGGACACCCAACATTAGGGGATTTAGTTGCACTTTTGAAAGATGGAAATCCATTCATTGCAACTCAAAATGTCCTGGTTTTGCAGTATGATTTTGAAAAATTAGCCGCAAAAGTTAATGTAAAAGTTAATTCAAATCACATTTCAGAAATACTTAAGAAAATGCTTGGAAGAGACATGTTTGTCTATGCAGTTTCAAGAAGCGAATCAGTAAGATTATTGACCGCTTACCAAAACCTAAGACAAATCTCAAAACTTCCATTACCAAGAAATATCAAAATTGATTTGGAGGATTTACGCAAATGAACATGCAACAAATGTTAATGCAAGCCCAAAAAATGCAAAGAGAACTTCAAAAAGCAATGGATGCTTTGCATGAAAAAGATTTTACAGTTTCCAAAGGCGGCGCAGTCACTGTAGTCGTTAAAGGAAGCAAAAAAGTCTCATCAATTTCAGTCGATAACGACGCATTTGATCCAGACAACAAAGAGATGGTTGAAGAAATGATTGCTTTAGCAATTAATGAAGCAATTGATCAAATCTCAGCAGAAGAAGCTGAAATCAACCAAAGAATTACAGGAAGATCCGGCGGTTTATTTTAATGAAAGAATTGAAAAGTATAACAAAGTTAACTGATTCATTCCAAAGACTTCCAGGAATTGGTCATAAGACAGCTGAAAAGATGGCTTACCAAGTCCTAGAAATGAATGACGATACTGTGGAATACTTTTCGAATGCTCTAAAAGAGGTGAAAGAAAAAATCCATCACTGCCCAATTTGTGGAGCTTACACAGAAAATGAAATTTGTGAAGTTTGCGCAGATGAAGGCAGAGATAAAACCAAAATTTTAGTGGTTTCATATCCAAAGGATGTAATTGCCTTTGAAAAGATTGGCTCATTTGATGGTGTTTACCACGTTTTAGGAGGTGTTTTGAGCTCAGTTAATGGAATAGGCATTGATGATTTAAACATTGCTCCATTATTCGATAGAATAAAAGAACAAAATGTTTCAGAAATCATTATTGCAACCAACCCAAACACTGAGGGAGAAACCACCGCTTTATATTTAGCAAAAATTCTTGAAAACACTGGTGTTAAAGTTACAAGAATTGCTTATGGATTACCACTTGGTGGTCATCTAGAATATGCCGATGCTCTTACTTTAAGTAAGGCACTTGAAGGTAGAAAGAAAATTTAGAGGTGCAAAACTATGTTTGTTACTATTGAAGGAACTGAAGGAAGCGGAAAGTCTTCCGTTGTCGCAGAAGTTGTTAAACTTCTCGAAAAAGATGGTGAAGTTATTGTTAGAACACGCGAACCTGGCGGAACACCAATCGCTGAAGAAATTCGTAATGTTATCTTAGATAAAAAGAATACAGCTATGGATTCTATGACCGAAGCTTTGCTTTATGCTGCTTCCCGTAGACAACATTTGGTTGAAAAAGTCTGGCCTTTATCAAAAGAAGGCAAGATTGTTATCTCTGATAGATTCTTAGATTCTTCTTTAGCTTACCAAGGTGGTGCAAGAGGCCTTGGAATTGACAAGGTTCTTGAACTTAATCAATACGCAACAGATGGTTTCTACCCAGATTTAACTTTGTTATTTGACTTAGACCCAAGAATTGGCCTTGCTCGTATTGCAGCAAACAATAATAGAGAAGTAAATCGTTTAGATTTAGAAAAAATTGAGTTCCACGATCAAGTTAGACAAACTTTCTTGGATCTCGCAAAAAGATTTAGTGATAGATATGTTGTCCTAGATGCATCCAAACCTTTTGAAGAAGTTGTTCAAGATGCCTACAAGGCAATTAAAGATAAATTAGCAAAATGCAGATAGAGAAATACTTAGAAGAATATCAACCAGTTATCTATAAAACTTTTTGTAATGCTTTAGAAAGCAAAAAGCTTTCTCATGCATATCTTTTAAGCGGCTCTATAGGTATGCCTCTAAAAGAGACTGCTCTATATTTAGCCAAATCTCTCATTTGTGACAACCCACACCCACTCGCTTGTAACGAATGCATTACTTGCATGCGTGTTGATGAAGGTAACTATGCTGACTTAATGGTTTTTGATGGCGAAGCCGCAAAAATTAAAAAAGGCGACATTGAAAAAATCACAACAAGTTTTGATAAAACAGCATTAGAAGAAAAAGGTGTAATGATTTACATTCTCCACTTAGTCGAAACAATGACACCAATTGCAGTTAACTCATTGCTTAAATTTTTAGAGGAACCAGGCAAGAATATTTTTGCGTTCCTCACAACCGAAAACGAGTCAAAGATTTTACCTACAATTATTTCAAGAACCCAAGTATTAAGATTCAGAGAAATTGATCGTTCGAAAATCATAAAAGAGGCGGTTTTTTCAGGGGTTTTTGAAGAAGATGCTGAGATTTTGAGTGGTTTTTACAATGATGCAGACACCATCAAAAAAGTGTCCGAAAGCAAAGAATATGAAGTGGCAAAACAAGCTCTTAATGACCAACTTCAAAGCTTACTTATTGGACCAGATGACGCTGTCTTTTCTTGCCAAAAATTAATTGTCCCAGCACTCAAACAACAAGAACCAGCAAGACTTTATCTAAAAATGCTCACTGAAGTTTTTAAAGATTTGCTTAATTTATCAGTAAATGAAAGCATAACATTAAAAAGTTATGATAATATATTACAAGAGCTCTTAAATCATGTGACTCACATTGATAAATCATTAATCATGTTGATGTCATCGCTTAAAAAGCTCGATTTGAATGTAAATATTGGTCTACTTTTAGACCACATAGTATATGAAATTACTAGGGAGGGAAAATAATGGGAATTACACATTACGTTGGTATTAAATTTTCTAGCTCCGGAAAGGCTTATTTCTTTGGAACTGAGCTTTCTGATTTAAAAATTGGCCAAAAAGTTGTTGCAGAATCCATTAGAGGAATGCAAGTTGGCGAAGTTGCTACTGAAGTTTTTGACATTTCAAAATATAAATCTGATTTGGAATTAAAACCAATGCTCAGAGTTGCTACAGAAGATGATTTAATTCTTCACGACGAAAACATTAAACGTGCCAAAGCTGCAATTATCACCGCAAATAAAGAAATTGCTGCTTTAGGACTCGAAATGAGACCAATTGATGCAGAATATGCACTCGATGGATCTAAAATTACAATTACTTATGTCGCTGATGAAAGAGTTGACTTTAGAGAATTACTTAAAGTCCTTGCTTCTAAATTCCGTTGCCGTATCGAATTGCGCCAAGTAGGCTCTAGAGATAAAGCAAAAATTGTTGGCGGTTTAGGAATGTGTGGATTAGAACTTTGCTGTAAGCAATTCCTCACTCAGATGGAAGGAATTTCAATCAATTTAGCAAAGAATCAAATGCTTTCACTTAATATTCCTAAGCTAAGCGGTCACTGTGGCAAGCTTATCTGCTGTTTAGCATATGAAGATGATGCTTATACCGACTTAAAGAAAGACTTTCCACCACTTGGAACTCTCTATGAAAGAGATGATGGTAAGATTTGGAAAGTTACTTCATACAATGTTTTCTCAAAACACGTTAAAATGGTTTGTGAAAACGACTTTGAATTTGTACCACTTGAAGTCGCAAAGAAAATGAAAAGGGTTCATAGAGAAAAATGAGATCATTAAACTTTGATTCCAATAAACCTTTGCTATATCTTGTATCTACTCCAATCGGAAACATGCAAGAAGTTTCGCCTCGTACTTTAGAGGTTCTTTCGAGCGTGGATTTGATTGCTTGCGAAGATACAAGAGTTACTGGAAAACTCCTGCAAATCCTGGGTATTTCCAAGAATTTAGTATCAATTCGCGAACATAATGAAGTTTCAATGTCGCAAGAAATAGTTAAGAAAATTCTCTCCGGAACCAAAGTTGCATACATGTCTGATGCTGGTTATCCATGCATTTCTGACCCAGGTTCAAAACTTGTAAAAATTTGTCTTCAAAACGACATTAATGTAACTACAATTTCTGGACCAAATGCTGCACTTAATGCTCTTTGTGCATCTGGTCTATGCGAAAATCACTTCTACTTCCATGGTTTCTTGTCTGCAAAAGAGTCTGAAAGATTAGAAGAACTCAAAAATTTGCTTCCAAGAAAAGAAACTTTGATATTTTATGAGGCTCCACATCGTATTATGAAGACTCTTGAATCCTTATTTAATGTTTTTGGCAATAGAAAAGCTTGTATCGCAAGAGAGCTAACCAAGAAGCATGAAGAATTCATTAGAATGCCACTTGAAGAAATGCAAAAACTTGATCCAGAGACATTAAAGGGCGAGATGGTTATTGTTGTTGAAGGTTCAAACGGAGAAGAACAACCAATCTTGGGTGATCACGACATAATGAACATGGTTAAAACGTTTGTTGAGTCAGGTATGTCAACCA
Source organism: Bacilli bacterium (assembly GCA_024408085.1). Taxonomy (GTDB): domain Bacteria; phylum Bacillota_I; class Bacilli_A; order RFN20; family CAG-826; genus Fiminaster. Next base: position 10,338 of record JAKSVH010000016.1, read on the forward strand.
AAGATGCAATCAAAAAAGTTTCTGAAATTACTCAGGTTAATAAGAACTACATTTATAAACTTGTTCATTTAAATTAAACATCAAAAAAACACGGTTTTCCCGCATAAATCCCTAGGAATTCCCGTGTTTTTTTATTATTTTTCTTCAATAGGTAGAGCTGAAACGAAGTCATTAATTGGTAGTGTGAAAACAATACCTTGACCCTTGGTATTTAATCCTGCATCTTTGTAGATTGCAGAGATAATGTTGTCTTTAATTTCGCTATAACAAACAATGAAAACAACTTCTTTTTCTGGTGAAACTTTAATACCAAAGAATTTTTCTGCATCACTATTTGATGTTCCTCTAGCATGGAAGATTGTTCCGCCTCTTGCTCCTTCGTTTTTGGCTGCTTGCATAACTAGGTCTGAGTAACCGTTGTTGATAATGCAAACAATAAGTTCTTTTTGATCGCTCATACTACTTACCTGAAACCTTTCTTGTGTTTGATAAAAATTTATAAATTGAAACACCCATAACAGATGTTAATTTTACTGAGAATGAAATTCCGTTTGATGCTTTTGAAACAGAGAATCTTTCTTTTAAAACCTTCTTAACAAGTTCTGTCATATCTTCTCTTACAAAGGAGAAAACAATCTGTTTCTTGTTATCATTAACAAGGTTTGGAACGAATTTTGCTCCTGTTCCTTCACCTTGAGTAATTATATTGTAATTAACGCCGACATTTTCCAATATTTTGACAATACCTGAAGCTTGTCCAAGAGGAACGATGCTAATAAATAATTTTAGGCCTAAAAGATTCTTAGTTTCTTCATATGGAACAAAACGTCCATTAGTGTTTCTAACTAATTTCTTTTGCTCTTGTTTTTTCTTTATGAAAGCCATAATTCCTCCTTCCTAGAAATGAATGATTTGATCATCGTATGCGTCTGCGATACGCTTACGAGCAACACTCATTCTGTATTTTTCCTTAACAGTACCTGTTAAGCCAAGTAACTGAATCATAATCAAAGGCATTAATGCAACAATTGCGATTGTGCCAAAGGCATCAGACATAATTCTTGTGGATGCGTCTGCGCCAGCGAAAACAAAGCAAGCACCAATTGCAAATGGTTGGATAAATGTTGAGTTCATTGGACCTGAAACAACACCGCCAGAATCGAAAGCAATTGCTGTATAAATTGGTTTTACAAAGAACGATAATAAGAATGCTAAGAAATAACCAGGAACTACTACGTAGAAGAGACTAAATCTCATAAATGTTCTAAGCATTGCGATACCAATTGCTATACCGTTGCCAATGGCAATGGAAATCAAGACTGCGCCCTTTTTAACAGTTCCATTTGAAACTGTTTCAATTTGATTAGTTAAAACGTGGACGGCTGGTTCAGCAAAGACTGCAACAACACCTAATGTTGCACCAACAATAATAAGTATTAATTTATTACCACTTTGAGCTATTTGTTGACCGATAATTTTTCCAACTGGCAAGAATCCTGCATCAACAGCACTTAAGAAAATAACTAAACCAACATAAACAAGAACAACACCAATAAATAATGAGAGTAATTTTCTTGCGGATAATCTAATGAAGATTAATTCGTAAATAAGGAACATTACAACAATTGGAACAATTGACATTGCAACCTTCACTAATGTTCCATTTTCGCCAATTAAAGCATGAATAAATGGTGATATAACATTATCTGGATTAACTGGTTCAACATAAGTATAAACGAGTTGTTGGTTCTTTAAGAAAATTGAAAGAATTAAAACAACTAAGATAGGGCCAATAGATGA
>JAKSVH010000017.1 GCA_024408085.1 Bacilli bacterium
TGGACCTTGTGGACCAACTTCACCTGGAACGCCTTGGTCACCTTTGTCGCCTTTTGGACCTTGTGCGCCATCAGCGCCACAAGCTGCGAGTCCTACGGCTGAGAACAAAGCCACTAAAGGAAGAAGAATTTTCTTGTTTGCCATAAAAACAAACCTCCTTTGTAATAAGTTTGAGCAATCGACACTCGACTAAGTTTACTTAATAACCGCAGTTATCTTTAACTTAGTTAATTTATAGATTTTGGACGCATCCAAATTCTAAAATTTGGTAAATAATACTAAAAAATGTAAAAAATGTAAATATTTTCTGAAAATAATTTTTTGTAAAAGTGCTCACATATATTGTAAAAACATGAAAAAAGCTAGGATTTTTAAATTTTTCCTAGCTTTTTATGTTTGTAAAATTAATACAAAGTATTAAAGTTTCATTTCTTCAATTGCGGCATTAAGAAGAGCATTGTCAACTTGACCGAAGTTAAAGAATGGGAATGGCATTGTATATTCGTAGCCTGAATATGAGAATTTACAAAGGAAAGTAATCCAATAAATAAGTTGTCCAGCTTCTCTAGTTGAATAGAAATCAATACCCACTGCTACTGGACTTGCACCTTCAAATGAAGAAGTAATTCCAAAGTTAGTTTCAATCTCATAAACTAGGGTTGGATCAGTAACTGTATAGCCTTTTCCTTGTAATGGCCAATCGTATTCTGGATCAAAAATTTTTGTGTTCCAATCAAGTAAATATTCCATATGATTCCATAAAGACATTTTTGATGGATAGTTATAGAAAGTAGGAATATCTGGTTCTTCATAGAATTTTGTTGGATAAAGAATCAAAGGTTGAACTGCTGTCTCAGAATAATCAAGATAGAATTGGTAACAACCATAAATATCTTTGTATTCTCCAGATGCACTTTCTCTACCATCTAAAGCAATGTGACCACTTGCTGCAACAGAGTTGAAGTAGTTAGTGTAGAAATAATTTGGATTGAAATAGTTCTTTCCAACGTATCCTGTTGTTTCTTCTGTTTCACCAAATTGGAAAATCATTTGCTCATAATTATTAAGCATCATTCTTGATCTAATTGATTCGTGTGCTGCTATTACTTCGTATGGTTTTCCACCATTTTTAAGAAAGTCATCAAGCACTGAATTGGTACTAGTACCAAAATCAGAGAAAATGAAATTATAATCAAGATTCTTAAAATGCATCTTAAAGTATAACTTTCCGTTGTTAAATGATGCATTTAATGAATCAAGTTCAACATAATCAATTGCGCTATAGCCAACTGATTTAAGGAATGCTGTACGATAGGATTTGTTGGTAATATTAACACTAGCAGCATCTGCTGCAATGCTATTTACGTAGTCAGTTTCAACGCCCTTCATGGTGTGATAGAATTTGCCACTCCAAACGTCTTTAGAGACGTCTGTATAGTAGGAGCTTCCAACATACTTTTCACCATTGAAAGCAACGGAATAAACGCCTTTATCTCCGTCTTGATAATAAATCTTATCGTATGACTTACTATTTTTATATAATAAGGAAATACTATCCTTTAAATAAATGCGTGTATGTTCGTTAATTCTAGAACCAGTACAGTTCATTGTGTAGTTATTAGTTGTATTTAATGCAACTAAGCCGCTTTTGACAGAGTCAACCACAATTGGAGTTGGGGTTGGCTCGTCATTACAGCCACTAAAAGGTAATGAAGAAGCAATGACTGAGAATGTAAATAGAAATTTCTTAGTCGTAGCAAATTTCATACTATGCGCCCATCTTTCCAAATGGATCAAGTTTAACCAATCCATCAGTTTCATCCCATTCACCAATGATTTCAGAGTAATAATAACCCCCATAATCTGAATAGTAGGCGTATTCTGCAAGACCAACACCATATGCTGGACCAAGTTCGTATTTTGGATGGTATTCGAATACTAAGACATAGTCATTTGGATCTGTTGACCAAGATTCAGAGGAACGAATTGTAATACTTGTGACTCTAGCTTTTAATTCAAGACCATCAAATGTGTAAGCAAATGTTGCATCCATGAATTTTGATTCAGAGTAATAGCTATGCACATAACCAATTTTTTCAGTTACTGAACCTTCAACAAAGTTTGTAGTAAATTCAACATATTCATCAGGAGATAATGTTTTATCTTCTAGCCAAAGTCCCCATTTACCGGTTGGATCAACATCATTTGGAATGACATAGAAATTTAAAACTGTAGCTTTTCCACCGAAATCTGGATCATATTTGTCAGATTCAAATGTGATTGTGATAGGTGCTGTGTCAGTAATTGATGTTGCAGCACTAAAGTCAATTGTTAAGATTTTTGCATTTGGAGCAGATGTAATCTTAGCAATACTTGGATTTGAGCTAACTGCAGTATATTTCATTGGAGAAGCAGATGGAGTTTTAAATACATTGTATGATTTAATACCGCCAGCTTTAACATTAACTGGAGTTGCTACTGTAATATAATCATATGGATTATCAACTGGTGATAAGTAGAATTCTCTTAGGAGAACTTTTGTAGAAACATTAACAGAAACATCAAATGTTACACCTGCAGCAGCTGTGCCAGCGGCATGGTGATTGCTAATTGTAACAACTGCGTCACCTTCGTTAACTGCGGACATTTGATAGTAAAGGTCATTTGCTTCCTTAACAAGGACATCTTCGTTGGAAGATGCTGTTGGAGCGTATTGCCAAATATCAAGTGCTGTAGCTGGTGAATAATCAAAGACTACATTTTCATTCTTTTCAAATTCATCATTGTAAAGAGAAATATCATCTCCTAATTGGACATATGAATTTCCGTCATCTTTTGGTTTTTTTGTTGCTGGATTGTAGAATCTAACAGCGTTAATTTTACTAATGAAATATGGAGATGGATCAAAGACATCTGTTGAGAAAGATGAGGCTGGTGCTGCGTAGCCGTAAGTACCGCTAAGTTTCTTAACTGTTGTGCCTTGTTTTCCAACCACTGGAGTGTGTTCAACAAAGTTCCATGCATCAACTTTATAAACCATTTTCTTATAAGAAATTGATGTCATTGCACCACGTTTATCAAAGCCAAGATCAACATCAAAGACCCAAGCTTGTGATGCATCTGCACCGCTACCTGAAACGAGTTTGTATTCAACTTTTGTGTCGATTGCAACTGTAAATGAACTATCTGGATTTCTTGTAGAAACAATCTTTCTATCATTCCAATTCATTTCATCAGAACCTTCATAACCAACACGGTATGAATCCATGATCTCTCTTTCAATGTAGTAAACTGGCATGTGAGCACCAGTATTTAATTTTCTTTCAGCGTGTGCTGTGTTCATGTTAAATCTTCTGTAATCGTAATCGTCACCACTAACGATTCCGAACTTAGCAGCGTATGCTCCATATTTGTTATAATCTTCTCTATATGGATCATCGTTTGCTAAAAGATTTCCGTTTCTTCTATTGTATGTATCAACAACTTCGAAAACGCCATTAGCTCTATCGAATTTCTTGTAAACGTATTTTTCAACTGGATCGCCCATTGTATCTGATGAATCAATAACTTTACCAAAGGAAACATCGTTTGCATACTTGTTCCAAGTATATTGTTGATGAATGATGTCTGTATTTTCGCTGCCATCAATGTTATCAATCTTGAGGTCCATTGAGGTAACACCGCTATACATAGCAACTTCACTTCTAACTGCATAACCAGTGACTAAAAGTGAGGATAATTCATCAACTGTTGAAGGTAAAACATCAACGCCAACTCTTTGAACATAGAAGCGTCCTTCATCGTCATTTCCAATTTTTGGATCAAAGTAGAAATCATATGAGTTGTGTGCTTTTACATAGAATTCTTTACTTCCAGTAAATGTGCAACCAACATCACCAAATGATTTTGATTCACATAAATCAAGTGCTTCAAGTTTTGTTGAACCAATTTTGACATCAAAGAAAGCATCTTTGTTTGGATCATTTACAACTAAGACGTTCTTAGCTTCATAAATGCCTGTGCTTGCATTTAATTGGAGTTCAACTGAGAAGTCACCATCAATAACAACATCACCTGAGACTGAAAGGTCAAAAGTGATAACTGCGGATTGGTTTGGCATTGTGAACTTGTAAACGTTTGGATTTGCTGCATCTGCTGTTAATTTGGAGTCATTCATTTTGACTGCAGTTAAGATATAACCATCGCTAACAGAATCAATTGTAACTGTTACTGTTTCGCCTGCTTTAGCTTTGCTAACATCAGCGTGTGCCTTAACACCAGTCTTTTCGTAGACTTTAACAACGAACTCGCTGACAATTGGTCTTTCCATTTGATATTCGCAAACATCACAAATGTAGTTACCGTCAGCGTCAACGTGAGCACCAAGGTCTTTCTTTTCATCGGTGTGTTCACATGTTGCTGCGTGCCAGTGATTTTCTTTGTCTGATGACCAGGCGTCTGAGAATGTGTGCTCGTGGCCGCAGCCGGAGAGTACACCAGCGAACAATGTTGTGGTAAGCATTGTTACAAGAATTTTAGAATTTTGTTTCATAACCTAATTCCATCCTTTCTTTATTTGAGAACTCTAGGGACAAACATGGCAAGTAAGCCACCAGTTCCGAGTGTTTCATCTTCATACATGTAGAGCCAATCTCCTGCTCTAGCAATATCGAGATAGCCAATGTAAGTTAACGATGTTTCTGTATAAAGTGTTGTTAACTTATATAAGTAGCAATCTCTTTCTGGGAGATCTTCTTCATACTCAAGTGTGAATATAATATTCACATTGGAGTCATAATCATCTCCACCTTTGAGAATTCCTGCGAACTTATTATCGAATTCTTCAAGGTAATCAAATGACATCTTGTAGTCGCCTAAGTATGCAACGTATTCTCTAGGAGTTTCGAATCTATCTACGCTTCTAAGGTAATCATTCATCTTATCAGTTGCTATTGCGTTTCTCACTCTTATGATATTTCTATACACAAGAATTCCATCCGCATTTTCAATTGTAAGAATGATGTCTCCTTGAGCTTTACAATCTAGATTGAACATCTTTGGATTGTCTTCCCTTTTAACCCAGTTAGCAATGTTAGGATTTGTAGAGACAATCGTGAACGATTTGTCTGTTGCGTGGCTTGATTCAAACATAAATTCATATGATGTATCAACACACAACATTCTTTCTACGTTTACATCTGAGAAGTAGCCACCATAGGAGCCGCCTTTACAAATATAATCTTTTTCATCCCAATCAATGGTTGGAATAACTGGATCTGGGTCTGGGGTTGGAGGATTTGGATCATCGTTATTTCCACATCCCGCGAGAGTGAAAGCAAATCCTAATAAACCTGTTAATAATAAATGTTTTAATTTCATTAACTTTCCTCCTTTTTAGAAATGGAAGTCATCACAGACAAATGTTTTATTCTTTAAATCGTAAACATTTGATTGTGTAGAGACTTGATCTTTAAATGTAATTTGTCCATCTTCAACTAAGATTCTAGCAGTTCTACCAATAGAGTTATCAAAGTTACAAGTAGCACCGTTATAACCTCTATCAGTAACTGTAATTGTTAACATATTTGTTGCTGAATCAAACACTGCTGTAAATGACCAATAGAAGACATTTTGTGCTTTTAAGTCGTATCTGATTACACCACTAATATTATCATTTGTGCCACTGAAGACAACTTCGCAATCACAATACTTTTCATCCCAAGAATTGTAGACTGTTGCAGTAAATGTTTTGCCAACAATATCTAGAGTTTTTGGAGTAATGACTCTATCTCCAGTAATCACAAATGTGTGTGATGATGGATTTAAAGTAATGTCATACTCATGTGTTGGACATGCAAGCGTAATCTTGTTTGCATCAACATCAGAAACTTTATAAGTTTCATCATCAAATAATGCTTCGTTATCATTTATGAATACAAGAGAATGATCTGCATCAGTGTAGCCGTTTTCTCTGGAGGTGATTTCAACATAGTTGCCTTTACCACCTTCGTTTTTGTAACCTACATGCATAATTGAATTATTATCTTTGTCAAATACTTCAAAGACTGTTTGATCTGATGCTAATTTATCACCAAGATATTGAGTAACGGTTGTATCGGTTGTAATTGTCTTTCTTGTAACATCAGCAACTAATGAAGCGTAAAGCTCATTGTTGTAATAGAAATTGAAGACACCATAAATATCATCACCTAATTTGAATGCAAAGTTGTCAAGAACAACATCTTTCAAAAGCATTCCTGGCATCATTTTGATACCAATAGCAATATCGTTTGAAGATTGTGAAAATGGAGTAATCATATTAAGACCAGAACTTGATTGTCCTAAAACAATAACGTTTTTGCCGTAATATAACTCAATATTTGAGGTTGTAAATTGTGCATTAATAACGCCATTTTCAGCCTTACTTGCATATGCAACTTCTGATTTATAATCAATTTCACCACTTGATAAGAATGAAATTGTTGCGAGTTCTTCGAATTTATCAATATAGGAACTACTTTCAGAAAGTCCATATGTACGAACAACAGCATAATCACCAACAAGTTCGCTATCTTTAAATAATGAAGAATTTACTTCAGTAATTTCAATCCAAATTGTCTTACATGAATCATGTGAAAATGGAGTAACAAATGAGAATGTGCCATCACCAACTTTTGTAATATCAAAATATGATTTATGTTTAATGGTATCATCTGTTGTATATGTATAACCTGTAATGGTTTTTACTTCGTAATCTGGATCTGAAGCTTTTGGTGTGATGATAATCTTATCGCCTTGGCTACAGCCTTTTGTTTCTTGTTCGTTATCTGCATATGTGAAGACTAAAGAAATATGTGAACTTTCAGTTGCAACAATTTCGTAATCTCCAATTTTTGGAGTTGTATCTTTAAATAAGACTTCAATGTCAAAGAAGTTAGATGTTTCATCATCTGGATCTTCTACAACAGCATCAAAGATAACTGAATTGCCTGACATACCATAAGTATCTCCGTTAATCTTAAGACCTGTTGGAACATAATAACCATTTTGTTTTAAATTGAATTTAACTTTAGAACCAAATGTAAATGTATAAACATAAACATTGTCTTCCCAAACTTTATTTATAACTTCAACGTATTCACCACCATCAACACTTTCAAATGGATTTCCGTCGATTAATGAATGAATATCATTGTTGAGGTATGCTTTTATACTTCTTTTTGCAACTGTTACAACACAAACATCAGTTTTTCCATTTGAAGTAGAAACTTGAACTTTTGCTGAACCATCTTTGATTGCTGTAACAACACCATCAGAAACTGAAACAACATCATTACCTTCAATAACTGACCAAGTAACTGATTTAACAGTTGCAGTTGATGGAGCAATAGTAAATGTTAATCTAGCACTTCCACCAAATGGAAGAGAAAGAGAATTTGTGCTTAAAGAAACACTTTCAACAGGAATTTCTTGTGGAACAACACTGAAGTTACATGAATCTGCAAATCCATTGACTGTTGAAACAGTAACAACTGCATCACCAACTTTGACTGCACTAACTTTACCTGAAGCATCAACAGTTACAGCGTCACCGCTTGTAACTGCCCATGTAACTGACTTATCAGTTGCCTCATCAGGAGCAACTGTATAATTTAATGTAACACTGCTACCATTTGTAATTGAAAGTGAATGATCATTTAAAGTAACACCAGTTGGAAGAACTTCTTGTTGAACAACACTGAAATTACATGAAGCTGTTTTTCCATTGACTGTTGAAACAGTAACAACTGCATCACCAACTTTGATTGCACTAACTTTACCTGAAGCATCAACAGTAACAGCGTCACCGCTTGTAACTGACCAAATAACTGACTTATCAGTTGCATCTTCAGGAGCAACTGTTGCAACTAATTGTTTTGATGAACCATTAACCAAGTTAACTTGTGAATCTGACAAAGTAACTCCGGTTGGTTCAATGACAACATCAGAAACTCTGACGTTACATCTTGCAACTAAATTATTAACTGTTTTAACTTGAACAACAGCTCCACCTGCTTTCAAAGCAGTAACAAGACCGGTTTCGCTTACTGATACTGCATCGCCTTGGCTAATTGACCAAGTAACTGATTTATCAGTTGCGTTTTCTGGTAATACTGTTGCGCTTAATTGTTGAGTTGAACCTACTGAAATATCAAATTCAGATAAACTTATAGAAACTTCAGTTGGATCGACAGCACTGGAAGTTACAGTGACTGAACAAGTTGCTGAAATATCATTAACTGTTTTTGCAGTAACAACAGCGCTTCCGACTTTAATAGCAGTAATAACGCCATCAGTAACTGTGACAAAGTCACTACCTTCGCTTACAGACCAAGTAACTGTTTTATCAGTAGCATCATCTGGAGAGACTGTTACAGTAATAGTTTCACTTTCGCCTTCAATTAAACTGAGGCTAGATGCACTTAAAGTAATTCCAGTAGGATTAACTATCACTGGATCTGGATCTGGGGTTGGGCCTGGTGGAGTTGGTTGTTCACCACATCCGGCAAGCACTAAAGAAGCTAAGATTGGAACAAATAATAAATGTTTTTTCATAAGCGCTTCCTCCTAATACGTATGCACATTTTTAGACAAAATTTTTACAAAAAGATTTCACTTTTCGTAAAAGTCTAATATTGCGCTCTTTTGGGAACTTATCACAATCCGCAGAAAGTGGTAAGAATTTCAGGTTGTTGACGCATCTCCAACCTTAAAATTGATAATTTTATACTATTAATTATTAAAAAAAGCAATATTAATTTACAAATAATGTAATTAATACCGCTTACATTTTCATTTTCAAGCAAATATTTGCTTATCTAACTTTTTCTATAATGCGTAATTTTGCTGATTTACTTCTTGGATTTTCTTCCATTTCTTTATCGCTTGGGAGAATAACTTTGTTATTCACTAAACGATACTTAGGAAGATCGTCTTCACTTGGAAGTGAGAAGACATTGTGACGAGTTCCCTCAATTTTTGAGACTTCATTAAATGCATTTTTGACAAGTCTATCTTCCAAAGAATGGAACGTAATGAAGGCTGCTCTGCCACCAACTTTTAAAACTTTAAGAGCATCAGTAAGTGCATCTTTTAATGCTCCAAGTTCATCATTTACTTCAATACGAATTGCTTGGAATATTTGTTTGGCTGGATGGCCTTTCTTCAAAAGTTCTTTTTGAGGCTTGCAAGACTTAATGATTTCCACCAATTGAGTTGTTGTTTCTATTGGGGAATTTACACGGGTTTTTACGATTTTATTCGCGATTTGATAGGAATATTTGTCTTCTCCATACTCTCTAAAAATGCGTGTTAAATCATTTAAAGAATAGGTATTTACAACCTCGTATGCAGACAATTTTTGACGTTTATCCATTCTCATATCAAGTCTAGCATTTTCCTTATAGGAAAAACCTCTTGTTGGATCATCAAATTGAGGAGATGAAACTCCTAAGTCTGCCATAAGACCATCGACTTCAGTTATTCCCATTTGATCTAAATGTGATTTGAAATTTCTAAAATCATCGAGAATTAGCGTGAAATTTCCCTCAAAACCATGGAGATTTTGTCTTGATTCATTAATTGCAGTTTCGTCTTTATCAAATGCGACGAGTAAGCCGTTATCTAGTTTTTTAAGAATCTCTTTTGAGTGTCCACCACGACCCAGCGTTAAATCAACGTAGGTACCATTTGGTTTTACGTTTAATCCATCAATTGTTTCGTGTAATAAAACTGAAACGTGTTTACTCATCAAAATCTAAATCCTTTAATGCATCAAATTGGGAATTGCCTTTTTCTTCTCTTTCAGAAATAAATTCTTCTTCAGAAAGAACTCTATAACCTTTACCAGACTCTGGTGCTTTAGCATTTGGAGCTTTTGGTGAAGGTGGAATTGAAGCACTTAATAAGTTAAAGATGTATGGATCAATGTCAATTGTATTTCCTTTAAATTCAATACAATCTTCATCATCTTCACTAGAAGATGCGAAATGTAATTCATCCACACCTTTCACTATTGTTTCAAAATTTTGAAGAGTGTAAGAACATTGCAAAATGACTTCTGCTTTAATGCTGATTGTGACATAGATAAACTCTTCAAATCTTTGAACAGTTACATCGGTGTGACAACCTAAAACTTCCACTAGCGGAAAGTGGCACTTAAATACTTCAGGATCAAAACTAACTTCTTCAGAAAGCTTTGCTTCTTTAGTGTATGGAAGTTTTAATACATCTAATTTCATTATTTTCTAAGCTCTGCACCAAACTTTGTTTCGAGTGCTTTAATAATTGCTTGTTCAAGAGAAACAATATCATTTTCTCCAAGAGTCTTATTCATGTCATTGAGGTAGACACTTACAGCAAGTGAATAATGTCCTTCTTTAACGTGTTCGCCATGGTAAACGTCAAATACTTCAACGTTCTTAATTACTTCGCGATTTACCTTGTAAATTTCATTAACTACTTCTTTAGAAGTAACTTCGTTTCCAAGAACGAATGCGAAGTCACGTTTAACTGTTTGATATTTGGAGATTTGGTTCATCTTAATAGCGGATGTTTTTGTTCCGAAAATGACGCCTAAATCAGCTTCAAGAACAACAACGTTTTCACCCGATAAACCAAGTTCTTTTAATGTATTTGGATGGAGTTCTCCAAGAACTGCTGCTGGTTTTCCATCAATCTTTAAGATTGCAGATTTACCTGGGTGGAATTCTGCTGCTTTGCATCTTTCAAGAACAGTTCTCTTTTCTTCAATATTATATGCGCGTAATAAGCCATCTAAGACACCTTTGAGGTGATAATAGCTATATGGTTCACCGCTCATTGCACCTCTTCTTAAATCATTTCCAACACATGCGATTGCAAGATGAATATGTTTCTTTCCGTCCGTTGTGAATAAATCACTAACTTCAAAGATTGCAACATTTTCATTACCGTGATTTAAGTTATATGAAAGTGTGTTAAGTAAACTTGGAAGAACATTTGTTCTTAAGTACTCATGTTCATCTGTAAGTGGGTTTAAAATCTTGTATGCTTCACCCTTGTTAAGGATTGCGAATGATTTAACTTCTTTTTCACGAACAAGTGAGTAGCAAAGTGCTTCATCAATTCCTAAACCTCTAAGGTAGGAACGAACTGCACGTTTATTTTCGAGGTCTTTTTCAAGACCACCAATTGAAAGTTCAATTTCAGGAAGTTTTGATTCAATGTTTTCAAAACCATTGATTCTAATAACTTCTTCTGAAAGGTCTGCTTCACCGGTGATATCAATACGATGAGCTGGGATTTCACAGACCAATTTGTCACCTTTTTCAGTGACTTTAATCCAAGCAGCTTCTAAAGAAGCAACAATAGTTTCTTTGGAGAAGTTTGTGCCAAGTCTACCATTAATGTAATCAGCGCTTGATTCAATAACAACTGGTTTAACTTCTTTATTTGAAACGTTCACTACTTCACCAATTTCTTTTGCTCCGCAGAGGTCAACTAAAAGTGAAGCGGTCATGTCTTGAACATACTTCCATTGTGATGGATTGATTCCTTTAACAAATCTTTGTGATGAATCTGAGACAAGTGCAAGTCTAATTGATGTTCTTCTAATAGAAGCGTAATCAAAGTTAGCAGCTTCTACGACAACATTCTTTGTATTTTCATCAACTGCACATTCAAGTGAACCCATAACTCCACCAAGGCACATAACTTTACCATTTGAAGTAATGCAAATATCACCTTTTTGAAGTTTATAAGTCTTTTCATCTAAGGCTACAAAATCGCCTTCTAAATCATCTCTAACAACAAGTTCTTGCTTTGCAAGTTTGTCCATATCATACATATGAAGTGGTTGACCTGTTAAAAGCATGACGTAGTTACCGATATCAACAATGTTATTAATTGAACGAATGCCAGAGCTACGTAAAGCTTCTTTCATCCATTTTGGTGATTCACCAACTTTGATTCCTTTAACAACTCTTGCGGAGAATTGTGAACATTTTTC
>JAKSVH010000018.1 GCA_024408085.1 Bacilli bacterium
TAGATTAACTATGCTGCTTTTTTATCTCTTTTAAATTGTTTGAATTCTTTTTTCACACCGTGAGCAAAGATCATATAAACAATTGTAACTGGGATCATTGCAAGATAGATAATTGATGGAACAAATGCTGCGGTTTGGAATGCAACATTTAAGCCACCTAATAATGACTCGTATTCTGCTGGAATTGCAGATCCTGCAAATTTCATTATCATTGGTGTTCCATATTTAAATACTAATGTAATTACAACACCAAGAATAAGTTGAGCGAATCCAAGTACGAATACAATCCATGGTTTTGTCCAGCATTTTCTTTTTCTGATTGTTCTAATGATAGTTAGAACAGCAAATAAAGCCCATGGGAAGATACCTAATAGGATAACGCCAAGTAATACATATGGCATAACTCCACCTGCAGAGTAATCGATGTTATCGATATCAAATGGAATTAAGCTCTTAATGAATTTTGTTACCTTTTCTTTTAATTCTTCTTCTTTAGAAGTTTCTGCAGGAGCTGATTCATCGCGCATAATTGCTCTCACAGATTTTTCAGTTGGTTCCTCTGGAACTTCTGGTTTTTCTGGATGTTCCATTGCGTCTGGTTTTTCTTCTTCAACAACTTCACTATTCTCGATTTTTTCTTCACCTTCTGAAGCGGTGTCGCTAGCAATACCACTTGCATTTTCAATGATGGTGATTAAAGCTGTGGTGATATCAGTAACAATTAATTCTTTAACTTCGTTACCATCTGCATCTAGGATTGGATTACCATTTGCATCAAGCTTGGTTCTTTCTTTAACTAATCCTGGAACAGCTTTTAAAGCGTCTTCCATTGGGCCTTGAATATCTTCTGCTTTAACCATGTTAACATCGACTTCTTCAAAACCAGGAACGTTACTTTCTTTTAAGCTGGTTAAAATTCCTTTAACACCGCATTCTTCATCATCAGTGATGGTTGCAGCTAAGTCAGAAATTGGAACATTGCCTTCGGCAAATTTATCAACAACCTTATCAACTAATTGATCAACCTTTTCTTCACAGCCACTTGTAGCAAAGATGTTTTCTGCATCTCCATTGGCTCCTGATTTTTCTAATTGATCTTTAATTTGATCTTTGACTTGATCACTAATAACTTCTTTTGCAACGATTTTTGTTACAGCAACCATGATATCAGAGAAGTATTTATATGCATCATCAATAAAATTAGCAATAAATTCATCAACAGCTTTTGCAAGAATTTCATAGTTATTTTGTAAATCAAAATAAGTTTTTGCATTATCTGGAGTGATACTAATATCAAAAGTAAGTGCTAAATCGTCAATACCAGCTTTTTGAAGATTTTCTTCAGTTAATAATTCAGCGAGATCGTAATCTTCTGCTGGAGCTGGATCTTCACGATAAATATGACTCTTTGATGGGGTCTCTTCCTCAGCAGGAATCATGCCTGTAATTTGTGTTGCTGGAATTGACACTGAAACTTTTAATGAAACCAAAGGTTTAGTTAAAAAGCTTACAATTGACATTGCAGCAGCAACTAAGAAGACTAAATTGAAAATACGAACAATAATTTTTCTCATATTTTTCTCCTCCTAATTCAAAATTTTATATGTAAATTTAAATTTTGTCTATTATTTTCCACTGATTGCCATCTTACTTATATAAATATATGGACATTGTGTGGTGGTTCTAATAACCATCTCTGTCTCTTTTGAGAGACCTTTAATGTTAGAGAACATATTTACTAAGTTATCTGCAACTGTAATGAGTGCAACAGGCTCAGCAATTTTGCCATCTCTAATCATGAAACCGGCACATGGAAGTGAGAAGTTTCCTGAATGAGAATTCATACCAGAATGAAGACCTTGTAAGTCATTAATTAGGATGCCTTCTTTAATCTCAGAAAAGAGCTCATTTTTTGATTTTCGTCCAGGTTTTACCGTTAAAAATGCAGAATCTGCTGATGCTTTTGAACCATTACGATATCCGTTGCCTGTTGGTTCAACACCTGCGATTTTTGCAGTTTGAAGTGTGTATAGATATGTTTCTAAAACACCGTTTTTGATGATAGCTTTCTTATTTGTTGCAACACCTTCATCATCGAAGTATCTAAAGAACAAATTCTTTTGTAAAGGATCCTCAATAACTGTTAATTTTTTGCTAACAATCTGTTGATTTAACTTTCCTTCGAATAAAGAAGTGTGTTTTTGAACTTCTTCTGCGTCAATTGACTCTAAAAGATGGCGCAAAAGGATGGATGCACACTCAGGAGTGAACACAACAGGGTATTTTTTGGACTTACATTGGACAGATCCAAGTTTTCCAAGTGCATCGTTGGCACAATCTTCTACAAATTTATCAATATTGAACTCGTTTGGATCAATTGAGGCAAAGATTTTGAAACCAGTTCTGACCTCATCTCCTTCTTTTGCAGTTACTTCAGCAAAGTAGGAATAATCAGCAACTTTTGAAGCAAGTTTTAAGCCATAAGAATTTGATAATTTTTCATCGCTCATACTCTCTTCATAGCCAACTGAAACTACCTCATCAATTCTCTTGTCAAAAGCTTTTAATTTTTGCTCAATTTCAAGCAAAATGCCCACTTTTTCCTGGATATTTCCGCTTAAAACAGCTTTATTGAAAACAGATTTTTTGTGGTATTTTTCACTGCCTTTGAAGATGATACTTGGGTCATCATTTTCAATAACTCCAGCAGTTCTTTTAATACTTGAAATTAAGAAGTTTGGAGTGTTTTTATCAACGGCTTCTGTAGTGACTGAACCGAACTTTCCGTTAATGATTCCACGTGCGGTAACTAGAAGCGAATCATGTTCAGTCATCGAGTCTACTTCTCCATGGAAAATTGAGGTGGATAAAGAGTAATTTCTCTTGATGTAGAGGTCTGCTGATTCAAATTTGTTTTCTTTGGCTAATTCAAAGAATTTTTGTTCATTTAATTTCATTTGATTTCTCCTCCGTTTCCACCAACTGTCATTTCACTGACACGAATTGTTGGTTGTCCAACATCAACTGGACAATAACCAGACGCAGCTCCGCACATACCTTGAGCTCTTTCTAAGTCATTTGCGACCATGTCGATTTTCATTAAGATGTCTTGACCAGTTCCGATAATTGAAGCGCCTCTAACAGGTTCACAGATTTTGCCGTCTCTTACTATGTAAGCTACTGAGCAACCGAAGTTGAATTCTCCAGTTACAGGATTAACTGATCCCCCGGCTAAGGATTTGGCATATAAGCCAAATTTAGTTGCTTTAACAATTTCTTCAGGAGTAGATTTTCCATTGCAAATAAATGTATTAGACATTCTAGAAGTTGGTTCAAAACGATATGATTGTCTACGACAAGCACCGTTTCCTTTCAAACCCATTCTTCTACCATTAAAATCATCAATTAAGTAGTTTTTAAGAATGCCGTTTTCAATAAGTAAAGTTTTTTGAGTTGGATTTCCTTCATCATCAATATTATTTGAACCCCAACCATTTGGAATTGTTCCGTCATCAATAGCTGAAACTACTGGTGATGCAATTTGTTGTCCAATTTTATTAGCAAAAACAGATAATCCTTTACTGACTGCACTTGCTTCAAGTGGGTGTCCGCACGCTTCATGGAACAAAGTTCCACCAAATCCGTTTCCGATAATAACTGGCATTTTCCCACTTGGGCATTCTTTTGCTTCAAGCATCATAATTGCGTTACTTGCAACACGATGCGCAACTTCTTTAATATTTACTTTATTTAAAAAGAATTCAAAACCAGCAGATGCACCTGGTCCTTCAAATGCTGTTTCAATTTTTCCATTGTCTGCAGCAACACAAGAAAGGGCACATCTTCCGCGTTCTTTTTCATCCATAATCATCATGCCTTTTGAGTTAATAATTTGGATATTGGAATGTTGGTGAGAAAGTGATGCATTTGTTCTGACAATTCGCTTGTCAAAATCGCGCATTATTTTTTCTCCAGATTTCAAATATTTTATGACCTCTTCATCACTAACTTTGTCAAAAGGAATTTCTGATTTTGATAGGGATTTTGCGGTCTTTTTTGTCAAATTATCCAGGAAAACACATGGTTTTTCGTTAAATGATTTGGATAAAGATTCTATTAATTTTGTGATTGATTTTTCGTTGACTTCATTGGTGTATCCATACACACTTTGATAGCCTTTCAAAAGTCTTACTCCAGCACCAAAAGTACGGTTAATTGAAGAGGTCTCAACCTTACCATTTTCGATAACGATATTTTGAGATATTTTGTCCTCAATAAAAACCTCTGCGTAATCAGCGCCAGTGAGCAAACCTTTTTGAAGTATTCTTAAACCTTGAGCTTTACTTAACATAGGATTCTCCTTTGTGGTGATAGTATTATATAGACTTTTTCGCAAGATATAAATAAATTATATTTTTTCTTGCTTTTGGATTTTAACATGTTAACATATTTAGGCACTTTCTTTAGGAGCCATAGAGCCCTAAGGCGGAAGGAGTTAGATTAATGAAAAAAGATATTCATCCAGAAGTTTACGAAGTAGAAGTTACTTGCGTCTCATGTGGAAGCAAGTTCAAAACACATTCTACACGCAAGGAAATCCACGTTGATACTTGCTCAAATTGCCACCCATTCTATACTGGCAAACAAAGATTCGTTTCAACTGATGGCCGTGTTGATCGTTTCAATAAGAAATACGGTTTAAAATAAGAAATAGCAAAATATGAAACTCGCGAGTTGTTCGCGAGTTTTTTATTTATATTCGACTTTATTTTTTAAATAAACAGTTTTATAATATTGACATATGAAAGCAAAAAGATTAATTTTTCTCGCCACAATGTCCATAGCTACTCTTTGTTGCTCAAGCTGCGGAACACACCAAGGCGAACTAACCAAACTTGAAGTAACAAAACAACCTAACAAATTAATTTATGTTGTCGGAGAAACTTTCGATACCAGGGGTATGGTTGTAACAGGCACATATTTTAATGAGTCAACAGGAAGCGAAACCACTGCAAAATATAATAATTATTATTATTGGTGCGGTGATAATAACGGAAAATTAAGATTGAGTGATACAACTGTAAAAATTACAGACGTAAATGACTATAATTCAAAAATTTATACAACCGTTTCAATCACCGTTAATAGAAAAGATCCAGGGCCAGCACCTGATCCAGGAGATTATTACACAACCATTACTGATGATATGAATGGTAATGAGTTAAAAAGTGCTTTACAAAGTATCATTAAAAAGAACATTCAAGTAAGTTACGACTGGTCTCGTTATGAAGCCGCTGATGAAGATATTAATAATAGTAGTAATATTACTACTATCTATGCTAGAACGTCACTCAAAAAGAATGCTCACGTTAGTGGAGGAAAAGGTTGGAACAGAGAACATACCTTCCCACAATCAAAGATTTCTAGTGAACAAGCAAAATCTGATAATCACATAGTTTTTGCTTCCGATTCAGTTGTTAATGGTGTTAGAAGTAACTACAGACTCGCAGAATTAAGCGGTTCACCAAACGTAACAGATTCATACGGAAACATAACCCCATGTAAATCAGGCTCTAAGAGCGGCGAAACATTTTTTGATCCAGGAGATACTATTGCTAGAGGCGTTGTTGCTAGAGCAACTATGTATGCATGCGTCATGTATGGCTTCAATCCAACTTATAATTTCGATTCAATAAAGACAATGCTTTCATGGCACGAAGAATATCCGCCTGAGGAATGTGATTATCATAGAAACGAAGCTGTTTTTAAAAAACAGAAAAATAGAAATCCATTTGTTGACCACCCTGAATATGCAGAACGAATTTGGGGATAAGCAAATTTAATTAGGACAAGGAGTACCTCATATGAAAAACAAGTTCTACATTACTACACCAATTTATTACCCAAGTGCCGAAGCACATATAGGTCACGCTTATTGCACAACCATGTGTGATATTTTAGCGCGCTCAAAACGAATGCGTGGTTTTGAAACTTATTTTCTAACCGGTACAGATGAACATGGCGAAAAGATCCAAAAGAAAGCTGCCGAAAAAGGTGTAACTCCTCAACAATATGTTGATGAGATCGCAGCAAAATTTCAAGATTTATGGAAAGCCATGAAAATCTCAAATGATGACTTTATTAGAACAACCCAAGAAAGACACACTACAGTTGTTCAAAATATTTTCTCAAAACTCTATAAAAATGAAGATATTTACCTTGGTAAATACGAAGGTTGGTATTGTACTCCATGCGAATCATTCTGGACAGATACTCAAGTTGGTGAAGAACACCTTTGTCCAGATTGCCATAGAGAAGTTCATAAGGCCTCTGAAGAATGTTATTTTTTTAAAACAAACAAATATCTTCCTGACATTTTGAAATATTACGAAGAAAATCCAAAATTCATCACACCAGTTTCACGCAAAAATGAAATGATGAACACTTTCATTAAGAATGGTTTGGATGATCTTTGTGTTTCTAGAACAACCTTTGATTGGGGCGTTCCAGTTTTGGAAAATCCAAAACACGTTATGTATGTTTGGTTAGATGCTCTCTGTAATTATATTACAGCATTAGGTTATGGCTCAGACAATCCAGAAAAGTTTGAAAAATTCTGGAATGACCCTGATTCTGAAATCGTGCATGTTGTAGGCGCAGACATTACACGCTTCCACGTGATTTACTGGCCAATGTTCTTAAAAGGTCTTAATCTTAGATTACCAGACAGAGTTTTTGTTCATGGTCTTTTAGACCTCAATGGTGAAAAGATGTCAAAGAGTCGCGGAAACGTTGTTTCTCCACTTCCACTTATTGAAAGATATGGCGTCGATACAGTTCGTTGGTTCTTAGCAAAAGAATTCTCATTTGGTAGTGATGGAAGATTCACTCCAGAGTTATTTGCAGACCGCGTTAATGTCGACCTCGCAAACAATTTCGGTAACCTCGTTAATCGTACTACTTCAATGATTTCAAAATACTTCGATGGCATCGTTCCAGAACTTAAAAATCCTGGAGAAAATGAGCGAAATATTGAGGTTTTGACGGAGAAAACGGTTAAAGCATATGAGAATTTGATGGATGATTTGAAGGTTACTGAAGCCCTCAATGAAGTCATTAATTTACTCAATGTTGCAAATAAATATATTGAAGAATCTCAACCATGGGTTTTGTCAAAAGAAGGCAAGATTGAAGAGCTTGGAAACGTAATGGCAGTTTTAACAAATTGTATTATTGTTGGAACTAAACTTTTATCGCCTGTTTTAGTTGAATCTGCTCCAAAAGTTTATGCATTATTCAATTTGAACGAAAAACAACAAGCTTATGAATCAGTTCATGACTTCTGCTGTTTCGCAGGAAATCATGTTGACAAAGGAACACCATTATTCCCACGTTTAGATGTTGCAGTGGAGACCGAATTTATTAATTCGTTAACAAAATAGTTATGGCGAAATTAGATCAAAATAAAACACCGTATTTAGATGCTTTAAAAAAGTATCTTTCTAAAGATGTACTCCAACTTGATGTTCCAGGACATGAAAGAGGTTCTTTACCAAGCAAATTTAGATCTTACATTGGCGACTCATTATATAATGCAGACGTTAATGCTCCTTTAGGACTAGATAATTTAGCTAATCCACAAGGAGTCCTTTTAGAGGCCGAAAAACTTATGGCTGACTTTACTAATGCTGAAAAGTCTTTCTTCCTCATTAACGGCACTTCTAGTGGCATTATTGCCATGGTTATGTGCGCTTGCCACGCTAACGAGAAAATTATTCTCCCACGTAACGTGCACAAATCAGTTATTTCAGCACTTATTCTTTCTGGTGCATCACCAATTTTTATTGCACCAAAAATTGATGCTGATTTAGAAATTGCTAATCAACCAACTGTTGATGACTACATCAACGCAATGCACAAATACCCATCTGCTAAAGCTATCTTTGTTATTAATCCAACCTATTTTGGTGCAGTTAATGATTTAAAACGTTTAGTCAAAGAAGCACATGATAGAGGAATTGCAGTATTAGTAGATGAAGCACATGGTGCTCACTATTATTTTGATAAACAAGGACCAATTTCAGCTATGGACGCTGGAGCAGATATGGCGTCAGTTTCGTTCCATAAAACTGGTGGAAGCTTAACTCAATCTTCAGTTTTGCTTCTCAAATCCAAATTTATTGATCGTGCAAAAGTTCAAAAAACACTCAATATTCTTAACACAACTTCGCCATCCACAATTCTTATGGCTTCAATTGATTCTGCAAGACAATTTGCAGCAACAAAAGGCCAAGAATATATGGCAAAAATACATGAAATTTCTAATTATGGTCGCGAACAAATTGCAAAAATTAAAGGCTTCGCTCCAGTTGGAAAAGAGCACTTTATTTCGCATGGTTGCTATGACTATGATGACACAAAATTAGTCATTAAATTGGAGCACCTAGATGTAAATGGTTTTGACCTATTTAGAATTTTGAGAGAAGAGTATGATATTCAAATTGAACTTGCAGAAACTTATGTAATAATGGGTGTTTTATCTGCAGCATTCACAAAATCAAAAATGAATCGTTTTATTGCTGCTCTCAAAGACATCTCAAAGAAACACTATAATAAGAAATATGAATATAAACGTCACGCCTTTGGCGTGGATTTCCCATTCCAAATTGTTAGACCAAGAAGTGCTTATCATGCACCTGGGAACAAAGTTGCCTTAAAGGATGCTGTTAATTGCATTTCTAAAGAATCAATCATGATTTATCCTCCAGGAATTCCACTAATTGTTCCAGGTGAAGTATTCACTAAAGACTTAGTTGATAGAATTGCTTCTTATAGAAAAATTGGTTGTACAATTCTTTCAGATTATCACGGAGATTACGTAAACGTAATTGATACAGCAAAATGGAGAGCTTATAGAGCACACAAAAATAAACTTAATGACTATTTAGTCAAGAGAATTTCAACTCCTCGCGGAGATGACTTCTCAATGCCTTTTGAAGGCAATAAACACAGCGGAACAATTGTTCTTTTGCCGTTTAGAAAAGACACTTGGAGAAAGAATGCTGAACCAGCACTCGAAAACTATAAACAAGTTATTACAAGTATTGCAAAATATGAACCTGTTTATGTTGGAATTTCTCCAAAATTATGGAATCGCGTAATCAAAGATTACGAAGGACTTAAAAACATTTACCCAATCAAGGTTGCATACAATGATGCATGGGCTAGAGATAATTCTCCAATTTTTGTCACAAATGGTGACAGAATGAGAATCGTCGACTTTAGATTTAATGCTTGGGGTGGAGAAGTTGATGGTTTGTATTCAAATTATAAACAAGATGATGCCTTAACAAAGAATCT
>JAKSVH010000019.1 GCA_024408085.1 Bacilli bacterium
AAAAGCATTGCTAATGAGAGTAGCTTAATTGCTTTTTTCATAATTTTTCCCCCTTTGGGCGCACCCAAATTTATTTGCTTATATTGTAGCGCACGCAAAAGCGCACGCAACAAAAATCAATAAAGAGCAAAGCTCTTAATTAAATAAAAGCTCGGCAATGCCGAGCCTATATTTGTTATTTTGTTACTGGAATTGTAACGTTAATAACTGCCTTAGATATTTCAACAGATCCGGGATCTGAGATTGTTGCAGTCATCTGTAATGAGATATCTGAATCAACAATCTTAAGGAAGTGGTTTTCAACAGTACAAATAGCTTTTTGAGTTGTAACTTGATAGGAGTAGTTGCGGTAATACGTTCCTTCTCCATATACATCACAGAAAGTTCCATCAGAACGTAATCCACCATCAATATCGTATCTTGATGTTCCAAGTTTGAATCCAAAGAATTCCTTTGGTGAATCATAATGTGTTGTAACAATAACTGACTTGTATTGATTCACAAGGAAGTTTCCAAGTGAGGATGCATCACTTACTTCATAGAATGGATCGCCTTCATCAAAGGTTGAAGCTTCCTTCATTTGTGGAATCATATTGAAGAAGTTTGTTTTCTCTTCTTCTGTTGCACTAATGGCGATAGTTGGACTGAAAGTATAAGTTTGACCAACTTCAATCTTTGAGCCATTACCGCCTCCACATCCTGCCAAGAAAAATGTTGAAGCTAAAATTACTAATTTTCTTTTCATAAAATATGTTTCTCCTATTTGTTGAATTGGGAATTGTATATTTCTGAGTATAAACCTTTTAATTTCATTAAGGATTCGTGGTTGCCTGTTTCTACAACGTTACCATCTTTCATGACGATGATAAGATCAGCGTTTTTAATTGTAGAAAGTCTATGTGCGATAACAAAGCTTGTTCTACCTTTGGTAAGGCTATCCATTGCTTTTTGGATGAGAATTTCAGTACGTGTATCAACGTTACTTGTAGCCTCATCTAAGATGAGCATTGGAGAGTTCTCTGCCATTGCTCTAGCAATAGTAACAAGTTGTTTTTGTCCTGCGGATAACGCAGATTCTTTTTGAATAACTGTATCAATACCTTGTGGAAGAGTTTCAACAAAGTGTTTGAGATTTGTTTCTTCAAGAATTTCATTGAGTCTTTCTTCAGAAACGTTCTTGAGGTTATAAACAATGTTTTCTCTAAGAGTTCCATTGATAACCCAAGTTTCTTGAAGAATCATACCAAATACTTTTCTTAACTCACTTGGTTGCATATCATGAATTGATTTGCCATCAACTAAGATATCACCGCTTGTCGTTTCATAGAAACGCATGAGTAAGTTAACAAGAGTTGTTTTACCTGCACCAGTTGGTCCAATAATAGCAACTTTCATACCTGGTTGAATCTTTTGTGAGAAGTGTTTGATTGTAAGCTTGCTTGGATCATAACCAAAGCAGACATCTTGGAATTCAACATTTCCGACAATATGATCTGTATCAAGTTGAGGTGCTTTATATGATTCGTCTGGAAGTTCTTCTTCATTGAGGAATGTGAAGACACGGTTTAATGCTGCAAGACCAAGTTGAATTGTTGAACCAATTTGTCCAAGTTCAGCAAGTGGTTTTTGGAATAATGCGACATAAACAAGGAATCCAGTGATGACACCAAATGTAATTGTTTCTTTTGAAATTAAGATACCGCCAATGACTAAGATTGCAGCGTATGTTAAGTAAGAAATAATTGACATTGCTGGTTCAATAATTCCACCTAAAACTTGTGATTTATACAGGAATTTGCCGAGATTTTTGTTGTCTTTCTTAAATTCTTCAATCTTCCTATCTTCTGCACCAAAGGCTTTTACAACGATTTGACCAGAGAAGTTTTCCTCAACAATTGAGTTAACTTCACCAAGGACTTTTTGAGTCTTGTTGAAGTATGGTGTTGCAAACTTAAATGTTAAGAATAAGACGAGAAGCATTAATGGGAGTGAACAAATAACTGCAATAGCCATTTGCCAGCAAGAAAGGAACATTGCAATAATAACGCCCACTAATGTGACAACTGCTTCAATTAACATACTAACTGAGTTTTGAAGTGATGTAGATAATGTATCAACATCGTTTGTAACAACAGAGAGGATGTCACCAATTTGTTTGGTATCAAAGTAATTTAATGGAAGGACATTAACTTTCTTAAGAATATTCTTTCTGATATCCTTTGAATAACGTTGAATACTTGTATTCAAGATATATCCTGAAATGCCTGCACATATAAATGAGCAAACAATGAAGATAATAAGAGTAATAGCAATTGTAAGAATGTCATTCATTGGAAGATTAACTTTCAATGTTGGATCATCAAAGATGTAAGCCCAAATAGCGACTTCACCAATTGATTCTGTCATCTTGTTTGTTAAATCTTGAATTTTACCTGGAGTCAAGATTGAAAGGATGACAGATGCAACAAGAAGAACAATTGAAATAATGAATGGAACATAATAATGTTTGAGTGATTTAAAGAATAAACCGCCATTGCCTTTTTTCTTTGCGTTTTCCATATTACTTGCCTCCTTTCTTCTTTAAGCCAAGTTCTTCTTCACTTAATTGTGAAAGAGCAATTTCTTGGTAGACTGGGCAATTACGAACCAAGTCTTCGTGTTTGCCTAAACCTACAACTTCGCCTTTATCAAGAACAACGATTTGGTCAGCATCCATAATTGTGCCGACACGTTGAGCAATAATTACTCTGGTTGTTCCAGGTAACGAATTTTTAATATTTCCACGAACTACTTTATCGGTTTTGTAGTCCAAAGCTGAGAAGGAATCATCAAAAATAAGAATCTCTGGTTTCTTTGCAACTGAACGTGCGATACAGAGTCTTTGTTTTTGACCACCAGAGAAGTTTGTTCCACCTTGAGCAACTGGTGAATCATAACCTTCTCTTTTTGCTGAAACAAAGGAGTCAGCTTCAGCAATTTTTGCAGCCTCAATAATTTCATCATTTGTGAGATTTGGATTAGAAAACGCTATGTTTTCGCGGACATTTCCCTTAAATAAGAAACCTCTTTGTGGTGTGTAACCAATGATATTTCTGAGTGATTCTTGGCTAACTTCTTTAACGTTAACACCATCAACAAAAACCTCACCAGATGTTGCGTCTGCAAATCTTGGAATCATGTTGATGATGGTTGTTTTACCTGAACCAGTTGCACCAATAAATGCAATTGTTTCACCTTGTTTAACTTTGAAAGTAACGTGGCTAACAGATTCTTTGTCTGCGCCTGGATAAGCAAATCCAACATCTTTAAATTCAATAGTTCCTTTTTCGGTGAATTCTTTTGGATTTTCTGGATCTTGGACACTTTCCTTGTGGAGCATAACTTCTTTAATACGGTTAGCACAAACACAAGCACGTGGCCAAAGAATCATAATGGTGATGAGTAAGACAAAGCTCATAATGATTTGTGATGCAAGCATTACAAATGAATTTGAATTTTTGAAGACATTTGCAGCTTCTGCAACACCCATACCATTAATAATGAAAGCAGTAATCCAAAGGAGTGATAATGTTAAGCCCATCATAACGAACATTACGAATGGAGTAAATAAAGCAACTGCTCTACCAACGAAAACCATTAAACGAGTGTAACTTTCATTAACAACTTCGAATTTTCCTTCTTGGTACTCTTCAGCATTAAATGCACGAACAACACGAACACCAGTTAAGTTTTCTCTGGATGCAACGTTAAGATCATCCATGAGTTTTTGTGTTTTGTTGAATCTTGGCATTACTAGAATCATTAAAACTACAACAACGATGATTAGTAAAACTAACCATACTGCTGTTGAGATTGTTAATGGAGCAGATGCTGTTCTAATAAGTTTGATAATTGACCACACCATTGTAATAGGAGCAACAAAGATTGTTCTAAAGGCATAAAGGAATGCCATATGAATGTTTTGAATATCGTTTGTTGAACGTGTAATCAATGATTCTGTTGAAAAACCAGCTAAGTCGCTTAAAGCAAATTTGTTAACTTTTACATAGAGTTCATCACGAAGTCTTGTAGCAATATTAGATGCTGTATAGGATGCTAAGAATTGAACACCTACTTGGCAAGCACATAGTGCTGCAGCACAAGCAACCATCAGTCCACCTTTTTGCCAGATTGCACTGGTGTCTGATGTACCAATTGCATTAGCAATAGCTTCTGTAATCTCTGTAACTTTATCAACAATTCGCATGGTAAAAAAGACTTGTACAATTGTGAGCAAGAAAATTGCTGCTACACAGAGCCAATTTTTCCAAGTAAATTTTTTGAATACATAAGACATAAAAACTTACTTCTCCTTTCTGAAAATATTAAACATAGTTTACCAATAATGCGTTATGTAGGCAATGAAAAAACCCAATTATCTAAACTGGGTTTTTTGTTTTATATTGATTTCTTATAACGAGAATTCGTATGCTTTTGCAATTTCTTGGATATTAACTGACAACTTTTTGCCCTTAATATCGTAAGCACTTGAATGGACTGTTTGGCAAAGCCCTGTTGAGAGAACATTTGATGGGGTTCTAATTCCAGTTTGTTCTTCAAATGCGACAACTTTTGCATACTTTTCTTGCAATGCTTTGAACTCTTTCATACGAAGTTCATCTAAAGATGTATCATCATAATATGTAAATTGTCCATAGTCATCGCCAATCTCGTAGAAATGGAAATTACAATCTGACCAATATGCTCTTTCATTTCCTGGAAGATACATTTTCTTGTAGTAAACTTTTTCCATATTTTTGAGCATTTTGTCACGTGAGTTAACACTTGCAACATCTTCTTTAACTCTTTGATATCTTTCAACACCCATTGGATATCTGTAGTATTTGTTTGAAACTAATTTTTCGTGTTCAATTTCGATATCGAATCCTTCGTAATCAGATGGTTCAAGAACTGTACCTGCTGGATAGACAATATCGTAGTCAGTAACGTATGGAGAATGTGTAACATGGAAGTTAGCCATTGCAGCATTTTTGCCCTTTCCTTTAAGAACAACTAAGTTGTTATTAACAAACTCACAAACGTAGCTTTCATTAGCATCTGAAATCATGTAATGGAATTCTTGTCCTGTGACTGAATAAATGTTTGCGTGTTCAAGTAAATAAATAGCATTTGCTGCACTTGTAGCGTGATCAAGAACATATCTAACAACAAATCCTGTGCATAAATCACCAACACAATATTCACCTTCTGGAGCATTTTCAAATGTTCCATAGGTATCACCACAACACTCGGAATCTCCAACAACAACGTTAACGTTGATAGCGACACCTTTGTCGTTAATTCCGTCCATTGTAAGCATTGGAATAATATCTTCCATTCCAATTAAGTTTTGGATTGCTGTTGGGAAGAAACAGTGTGCGACACCAATTGATCCGTTTCTATGTTTTGCTTCATCTGCTGGAACTCTAACGATATATTCATCAATATCATCGTATGTCCAGTCAAAGTTACGACCAATAAAGTTCTCACTTCTTACAGAAGTACAAGACATATTAAACATTGCTTCATAAAATTCTTCGAGTAAATCTTCTTCATACATTTTCTCTACGAATTTTTTGGCAGCTTCAGATAAATATTTTCCATACTCTTTAAGAGCTTCTAAGAATGAATCGTAATCTTCAATATCATCTTCATAAGTTGGTTGTTTTCTTAAAATTGAAGCAACCATATTTGCTTTGTCTTCATTCCAATCAACATAAGTTGTTTCATAAAGATGGTCTGCAAGTCTCACTGGATTTGATCTAATTTGACCAGGTTCAATTTTTGGTTGGCCACATGCTGAAAGCATTGTAGCACTGCATAATAATGTTAAAATTTTAGGCAATTTTTTCATATTTTATTTCTCCGTTACTATTCATTATAGTCTCCGGCACAAATAAACTTCAATGAATTATCAATGACATATGTTATTTTATTGTTTACAATATTAACGGTATGGCTAATACAGAATTCAACAATATTGTATTTGATAACACTGCAACTACTACTAATTTTTCGCCAAACAATGTTGCTCAAAGTGATGAGCTTTTAGCGCCTGAAACATACAATTACGAGCGTGAAACCAACTTTGCTAAACTCAAAAGAAAAATTAAGATAGCAAAAATCGCAGTTTTTAGCGTTACTGTGACCGTAACTGGAGGCGCTATTGTAGTTGGTTTAACACAAAGTAATAATGGTCCTAAAATACCTGTTGTTGAAACACCAAGTTTTAGGGTTGAAAATAAAACTCTTTTCTATTCATTTAAATTAACTGATGTAAAAAATTACAAAGTAATATTCACAATCAAAAATAATAAAGAAAATATTTATGAAGTTGTATTAGATAAAGATGATACATACGAAAGTAGTTATGATTTATCAAGTTGTTCAGGCTCATTGAGTGCAAGTTTAGACTACTCAAATGAAGTTGATCTCTTTGGTAATTTATATACATACAATTTTGAGCTCTAGGAGGAACTAAAAATGGATCAAAAAACATTTAATGATGAGCAAATCAAACCTGAAGAAGTTGTTAACGAAGCAAATCTTCCAGAAGAAAAAACAAGAATTAGATTCACAAAGAAATGGAAAGAAAGAAGTGCTGCCAGCAAAGCTGGAACAATCACTGCAGCAGTAATTTTCGGTATCTGTTTAGTAGGAATTATTCTTGTTGCATTCTGCCGTCAAATTTTTGGTGATGAAATTGGAGATCAAATCTTCGGCGCTGGAGTAGACAATGGTTTTGTTGCTTTATGGAATAGCATTGTTGAAAGAAGAGGCGCAATTTTTGGAACTTTACTTGCAATCTTTGTTGCAATGATTATCAAGTTAATACTTGATTTAATTGTTAACTTACTTTCACATAGATCAAAAAGAGGAAGAACAGTTGGTTCCTTAATTAAATCCTTATTTAAATACTTAATTGTTATTATTACATTTGGTGTAATTCTCTCACTCTGGGGAGTTAACGTTGCAGGCATTGTTGCAGGCGTTGGAATTTTAACCTTAATTATTGGTCTTGGATGCCAAAGTTTAGTCAACGATATTGTTAGCGGAATTTTCATTGTTACTGACTCCTACTTTGAGGTTGGAGATATAGTCATTATTGATGGCTTCAGAGGCACCGTTGTTTCAGTCGGTTTAAGAACTACAAAAATTAGAGACTGGTGCAACAACATTAAGTCAATTTCTAACTCATCAATTCAATCCGTTGTTAACGTCTCAAGATACATGTCAAATGCTCAAGTAAATATCGTGATTCCATTTAATCAAGACCTCAAGCATGTAGAAGGAATTATCGGGGAAAACATAGGGAAAATTGAGAAAAATATCCCGAATTTGCAGGGAAAAATCATTTATAAAGGCATTACAGAAATTAACGAAAGAGGCGCAAATATGTTCTTCGCTGTAGCTTGTTCAGAAGATAATCGTTTCCAAATTGAACGTGACTTATTAAGAGAACTTTACATCCTATTTTCTGAGAATAATATTGGTCCTGCATACAAGGAAATTGCCATGTCAAAAGGCAACGAAAAACCGGGCGAAAAAGCATCTGAAAAAGACGTTAAAGAAGGTTCTAAATTATATGCTAGA
>JAKSVH010000002.1 GCA_024408085.1 Bacilli bacterium
GGGAGATTGATAACTTTTAAACCAATTCTTGACATAATAATTACCAAACGTAAGCAAGAACTTCACCACCAACACCTAATGTGCGAGCAGTTTTATCGCTTACGACTCCTTTGCTTGTAGAGATAATTGCAATTCCAAGACCATTTAAAACTTTTGGAAGTTTGTTTGCGCCTGCGTTAACACGTAAGCCTGGTTTTGAAATTTTCTTAAGTCCGGAGATGACTCTTTGGCCATTTGCTCCGTATTTAAGAGTGATGTTTAATTCTTTTTTGACATCGCCTGTGACTTTGAATTCAGAAATAAATCCTTCTTCAAGTAAGATCTTTGCGATTTCAACTTTCATTTTGCTAGATGGCATGCTGACGGAGGCATAACGTAAAGCATTAGCATTACGAATACGTGTGAGCATATCTGCAATTGGATCTGTCATCATATGTATATTTCCTCCTATCGATTACCAACTTGATTTCTTCATGCCTGGGATTTCGCCTTTATAAGCGAGTTCACGTAAGCAAACACGGCATAAATGGAATTTAGAATAAACTGAGTGAGGACGTCCACAACGTTCACAACGAGTATATTCACGAACTTTGAATTTTTTAGGTCTTGCACATTTGACCTTCATACTGGTTTTTGCCATTTGATTCGTCCTCCTTATTTATGGAATGGCATTCCTAATGCTTCAAGTAATGCATAGGCTTCATCATCTTTATTAGCTGTTGTAACAATGACAATGTCCATTCCTCTGATTTTGCTGACCTTATCGTAGTCAATTTCTGGGAAGATAAGTTGTTCCTTGATGCCTAAGGTATAGTTACCATGACCATCGAAGGAGTTCTTACTTACGCCACGGAAGTCTCTAACACGTGGAAGTGCGATTGAGACTAAACGGTCCATGAATTCGTACATACGCATACCACGTAATGTAACTTTACAACCGATTGCTTGTCCTTCACGTAACTTGAATGTTGCGATTGATTTCTTAGCTTTGGTTGCAACTGGACGTTGTCCAGTGATTTGACCGAGCTCTCTGATAGCATTTTCTAATGCTTTGTTATCTGTAAGAGCATCGCCTACACCGATATTAATAACGATTTTTTCAAGATGTGGCACTTGCATGATTGATTCGTAATGGAATTTTTCCATGAGTGCATTCTTGATTTCGTTATTGTACTTATCTTGTAAACGAGTTGTAGCTGCTGGTTTTTTGTTTCCTTTTGAAACTTTCTTAACAGCTGGTTTTGCTTCAGCTGGTGCTGCTGCTTTTGGTGCGGCTGCCTTTGCTGGAGCTGCTTTTGATGTAGCAGGTTTAGAAGCAGCAGTAGTTTTCTTGACTGCTGCAGACTTTGCTGCAGGTTTCTTGGTTTCTGCCATTTTGCTTCCTCCTAGTTAAGCTTTGAACCGGATTTCTTGCTGACTCTGACTTTTTTACCGTCTTTATCAACGCCGTATCCGACTCTTGATGCTTTTTTAGTTTTTGGATCGACGATAGCAACATTGCTTGCATCGATTGGGACATACATTTCAACAACTGAACCTTCTGGGTTTTGTTGAGTTGGTTTTTTGTGTTTCTTGTGTGTGTTAACGCCTTCGACAACGACTTTGTTTACTTTTGGATAAACTGCTTGGACAATGCCTTCTTTGCCTTTGTCTTTACCAGCAATAACGACGACTTTATCACCTTTTAAAATCTTCATGATGTAGGTCCTCCTTATAAAACTTCTGGAGCAAGGGAGACAATTTTCATTGCACCATCGCCCTTTTCACGAAGTTCTCTTGCCACTGGTCCGAAGACACGTGTACCTACTGGGTTTCCATCGTTATCGACAATGACGACTGCGTTATCATCGAATGCGATTTGGGAACCATCTGGTCTATTAATGGCATGTTTTGTACGAACAATGATGCCTTTAACAATATCAGATTTGTGGACACGGCCGTTTGGAATGGCTTCCTTGACTGCACAGGTAACGATGTCACCAATGCTACAAGATTTTCTGAATGAGCCTCCTTTAATATTGAAGACTCTTACTGAACGTGCGCCTGAATTGTCGGCGACGACTAAGTTAGTTTCTCTTTGAATCATAATTTAGTGCCTCCTTATTCAGCTTTAGCGGCTGCTTTCTTTGCTGGAGCTTTCTTTGCTGCTGGTTTTTTAGCAGCTGGTTTTGCTTCTGCGTCTGCTTTTGGGGCAGCTTTCTTAGCAGCTGGCTTTTTGGCTGGAGCTTTCTTTGCTGGAGCTTCTTTTTTTGCTGGTTCTTCTGCAACTGGTGCAACTTTTTCAGCTTTTGGAGCTTCTTCAACAACTGGAGCTTCAACCTTAACTTCTGCTTTAACTTCTTCTACTTGTGCTTCCATTGCCTTTTCTGCTTCGACAGCTTCTTTAATAGATGCTGCTGCTTTTTGATCAATGGAGACTAAGCGGAAACGTTTAGTAGCAGAGAGTGGTCTACAACCCATAATGGTAACAACGTCACCAACGTGGGCTTCGTTTTTCTCATCGTGCGCGTAATACTTATTAGAATATTTAATACGCTTGAGATATTTGGCGTGTCTTTTGTGAGTTTCGACTTCGACAACAATTGTCTTATCCATCTTGTCAGAGACTACAACGCCTTGAAGTGATGTTCTGAAATTTCTTTCCATGGTCTAATCCTCCTTATTTAACACCGAGTTCTCTTTCGCGTTGAACCATGTAGGCTCTTGCGATATCTTTACGAACTCTTCTTACTTCTTCACCGTGTTCGAGTTGGCCAACGGCTTTTCTACGACGGAGATTGAATAATTCTTCTTTGAGGGAGTAAATCTTTTCATTTAACTCTGCATCAGTTAATTCTCTTAATTCTGCGACTTTCATGATTACTTACTCTCCTTTCTTGCGACGACACGGCACTTATTTGGAAGCTTGTAAGCTGCTAAACGAAGTGCTTCACGTGCTGTAGCTTCATCGACGCCGCCCATTTCGAACATAACTCTGTTCTTTCTGACGACGGCGACCCATTGTTCTGGATTACCTTTACCGGAACCCATACGGACTTCGGCTGGTTTTTTAGTTTTTGCTAAGTGTGGGAAGATACGAATGTAAACTTTACCTTCCTTCTTTGTATAACGGCTTAAGACAATACGAGCAGCTTCAATTTGTCTATCTGTGATCCATGCGCCTGTGACAGCTTGTAATCCGAATTCACCAAATGAAACTTCGTTACCGCCTTTTGATAAGCCTTCATACTTAATGCCATGTGGACGGCGATATTTAACACGTTTTGGTTGTAACATATTATCTAGCCTCCTTCATAACATCTTCGGCTTCTTTTTTAGGTTCTGGTTTGGAAATCCAAACTTTAACACCTAAACGACCATATGCTGTGACAGCTTCTGCGATTGCGAAGTCGACGTTGGTACGAAGTGTGGAAAGAGCAATTGTTCCTTCTTTATAACCTTCGCTACGTGCGATATCAGCACCGCCTAATCTACCAGAGATTAAGGTCTTACATCCTTTAGCACCTGCTTTACGAACGCGTTGAATAGCTTTCTTTTGAGCAGTTCTGAATGATGCACGGTTTTCAAGTTCGGTAGCAATCCATTGTGCGACGAGTTGTGCATCTAAGTCTGGTTGTTTGACTTCGACGACATCAAGTCTAACTGTTGAACCTTTAAGCATAGCACCAACTTTTGCCTTTAAGGCGTTGATCTTTGCTCCATCTTGTCCGATGACAACACCTGGACGAGCGACGAACATCATAACGACGACTTCGTGTCCTTTGTCATTTTTACGTCTTTCAATTTCAATGTGTGAGACGAGAGCATCTTTTAATTCTTTTGTGAGATATTTACGGACTTTAATATCTTCGTGAAGGAATTTTGCGAATTCTTGATCGTTTGCGAACCATCTTGAATGCCAATCGCGGTTGATACCAACACGCATTCCTACTGGACTAACTTTTTGACCCATTGTAGTAATTCCTCCTATCTTTCTTTAACCACAACTGTAATGTGGCTTGTTCTTTTTACTAAGCCTGAAGCGGATCCTTTTGCTCTTGGAAGGAAGCGTTTCATTTTAATACCTTCGTTAGCATAGATTTCTGCTACATAGAGCTTATCTTCATGCATTCCGAAGTTATTGATAGCATTTGATGCTGCTGACTTAATAACTTTTGCAACGATTGGGGATGCAGCTTTGTTGACGTTGGCTAAGATACCAAGTGCTTCATTAACTGCTTTTCCTCTAACTAAATCGACAACGAGGCGTGCCTTACGTGGAGTAACGCGGACATCGTATGCGATTGCTTTTGCTGAGGTAACTACTGGTTTAGCAGGTTTTTCTTCAGCTTTCTTTGCTGGAGTTTTTGCTGCTTTTGCAGGTTTTACTTCTTTTACTGGTTCAGCTTTTACTTCTTCAGCTTTTGGAGCTTCAACTTTCTTAGGAGCTGCTGCTTTTGCTGCTGCTGGCTTCTTTGCTGGAGCTTTCTTTGCTGCTGGAGCTTTGGCTACAGTTTTCTTTTCTTCTGCCATAACCTTACCTCCTATTTAGCTGCTGCGGCCTTATCTTCCGCATTGTTACCGTGGTGTCCTTTGAAGGTTCTGGTTGGTGCAAACTCACCGAGCTTGTGTCCGACCATATCTTCTGTAACATAGACGGTAATGTGTTCGCGGCCATTGTAGACTGCGAATGTGTGTTCGACAAATGATGGGAAAATTGTTGAACGACGTGACCAAGTCTTTATGACTTCTTTTTTATTAGCTGCATTGAGTGCGTCTACTTTCTTAAGAAGGTATGCATCACAGAATGGGCCTTTTTTAATTGAACGTGACATATTCTAAATTCTCCTTTCATTATTTGTCATTGATTCTACGAATGATTAATTTTGTAGAAGGTTGTTTGTTGCGTCTTGTCTTGACACCGAGAGCACGTTTACCCCATGGGGTTCTTGGTGCATCACGTCCGACAGGACATTTACCTTCACCACCACCGTGTGGGTGATCGTTAGGGTTCATAACAGAACCACGTACGGTTGGTCTCATACCTAACCAGCGGTTCTTTCCGGCTTTACCTTTGTTCACTAAGATGAAGTCTTCGTTTCCTACAACACCGATTGTTGCACGGCATTCAGCAAGAACTTTTCTAACTTCACCGGATGCGAGACGTAAGATGACGTGTTTTCCTTCAGAACCAAGTACTTGTGCGCTTGTTCCTGCGGCACGACACATTTGTCCGCCTTTCTTTGGGCTGAGCTCAACGTTGTGAATGAATGTACCTTCTGGGATATTCTTCAATGGAAGAGCATTGCCTGGTTTAATATCAACATTTTCGCCAGAGACGATTTTGTCTCCAACTTTTAAGCCTTGTGGGGCAAGAATGTATCTCTTTTCGCCATCACTGTAGACAACGAGAAGGATATTTGCGTTACGGTTTGGATCATATTCCACCGCTTTGATAGTGCCAACGATTCCATCTTTGTTTCTCTTGAAATCAATGACTCTGTAACGACGCTTATGACCACCACCGATATGACGTGTTGTGATAACACCTTGGTTATTACGACCGCCAGTCTTGCTAAGTTTAACTGTTAAACTTTTTTCAGGAGTTGATTTGGTGATTTCGTCAAAGGTCAAATTAGTCATATTTCTGCGAGATGCGGAAGTTGGACTATATGTTCTGATTGACATATTTTTTCCTCCTATAATGTGTAAGTCCTATTTCAGACTACTCTTTGAATAAGTCGATTGCTTGTCCGTCTGCGACAGTAACGACTGCTTTCTTGAAACCAGAGATGACGCCTTTATAACGTCCGCCTCTTGTGGTTTCTTTGGCAGGAGCATTAACAATGTTAACGCCGATAACTTTAACACCGAAGACCTTTTCGAATGCTTTCTTAACGTCAGCACGATTTGCTTTTGGTGAAACTTTAAGTGTTACCTTATTTTGTTCCTGCATGAGGGACATAGTTTTTTCTGTAATGACTGGTTCGATGATTACATCGAAGTCATGAACTGTTGCTTTAGATGCAACTTTTGCTTTCTTTTCAGCCATCTTACTTTGCCTCCTCTAATCTTTCTTCAACAACCTTTAAGGTTGCTTTGTCCATAACGATTGTATCGAAGTACATTAAGTCATAGACTGAGACATTGCATGCGCATGTTAATACTGCGTTTGCGATGTTCTTTGTTGCTAAGAATAAGTTGTCATTGTCTGCATCACATGTTGTAACGACAAGAACTTTTCCTTCAGCTTTAAGGGCTTTAAGAAGTGCGACCATTTCTTTTGTCTTTTTACCGACTTTGATTTCGTCAACAATCTTAAGAGCCTTAACCTTCATGGACCATGCTGAGCGTAATGCTAAGTTATGTTCCTTGCGGTTTTGTTTAAGTGTGTAGTTTTGATCACCTGTTGGACCAAATACAACGCCACCACCGACCCAGATTGGGGAACGGGATGAACCAGCACGGGCTCTACCTGTGCCTTTTTGTCTCCATGGTTTCTTACCACCGCCTGAGACTTCGTCACGTTTTTTGGTTTTTGCAGTAGCTTGTCTCATGTTTGCTTGATACACGACAACGGCATCATGCATAGCTTGAGTTGCTTCTTTTTGACCAAATACATAACCGGAGACTGAAACGGTTGAGACCTTTTCGCCTGCCATTGAGAGAACGTCTAATGTGATTTTCTTGTCTGCCATAAACTATTCTCCTTTCTTTTCTTCAGCAACTGGTTCGGCTGCTGGAGCTTCTTCGGCTTTAGGAGCTTCTGCTGCTGCCTTTGCGGCTTCAGCTTCTGCTTTGGCTGCTTCTTCAGCGGCCTTCTTTGCAGCTTCTTCTGCAGCTTTTGCTTCTTCAGCGGCTTTCTTAGCGGCTTCTTCAGCTGCTTTCTTTGCTGCTTCTTCGGCAAGTCTTGCTTCTTCTGCTGCTCTTAATTCGGCTTCAATATCAACTAATTCACCAACTGATGGTTTCTTACCAAGTTGTGCCTTAATTGCGCTACGGATAACAACGAGTGATTTCTTTGCGCCTGGGATTGAACCCTTAACTAAGATGTAATTCTTTTCAGCATTTGCTTCAACGACTAATTGGTTGAGGATGGTTGCTGATTTGTTACCATGGTGACCAGACATGTGTTTTCCTGGTGTGACTCTTTGGATACGACCTAAGTTTGCCATTGAACCAGCGAATCTGTGCCAACCGTGACCGTGGCCTTTTGGACCAATGTGTTGGTTGTAACGTTGAACTGCGCCTAAGTAACCACGACCTTTTGAGGTACCGATTACGTCAACGACATCACCAGCTTTGAAGATGTCTGCTGTGATCTTATCGCCAACTTTGTAGTTAGCCATTTCATCACCTTTAACTTCGCCGAGTACTTTGAATACTGGAACGCCTGCTTTTGCTGCACGGCCTTTTTCGGCTTTGTTAACTTTGGATTCTTTCTTTTCTTCGAATCCGACTTGGACTGCTGCATAGCCGTCCTTTTCAACTGTCTTTACTTGTGTAACGACATTAGGAAGTACTTCGACAACTGTAACTGCGTACATTGTTCCGTCTTTGGCGAAGACTTCTGTCATGCCCATTTTACGACCAATGATTTGTTTCATCTTGTCTTACCTCCTTATAGCTTGATGTCAATATCAACGCCAGAAGCTAAGTCGAGCTTACGTAATGTTTCAACGGTCTCCTTAGTTGGATTGGTGATATCGATCAATCTCTTGTGTGTTCTGATTTCGAATTGTTCACGAGCATCTTTGTACTTATGGACAGCACGTAAGATGGTGTAAACTTGCTTCTCTGTAGGGAGTGGAATAGGACCAACAACACCAGCCCCAGTCTTTTTCGCTGCTGCAATGATCTTCTCAACTGCTAAGTCAAGAATCTTGTGATCATAAGCTTGTAAGCGAACCCTAATGGTTTTTACTTTTGCCATGAATTTTCCTCCTAATTTTTCTTTCAGGCTTTTTAACGAACTGCTCGATGCGAATTCCCCGGCAACCTTTCTCATGACAACGCCTGACGGTGTGTCGGCAACCTCGCATGTCAACGCAAACGTTAACGTGATATATAATACGCCTATATATAATATATGCAAGCGAAAATTTATTAATTTAATAGATAATGCATACGAAAAAGGGGGCTCCAAACCCCTATTTTTCCATCATTTTTTTGTTAATTTTGTTTATTTTTGCTTTTTTTCTGCTGCCTTTTTTAGGCCTTTTTCATAGGTGTATTTGCACCCACAATATAGCTGTTGATAAAGGTCGTAATGAATGCGCATTTCACGAGCAATGTCGATGCCTTTATTCTTCTTGAAGTCAGAGTGAAAATATCGGGTTTTTACATAGGATTTTTGCAATTTTTCGCCAATTTCATTGAGTTTTTGAGAGTCTTTTTGACGCGAAATTGTCATCACTGTTGTGAAGTAATCAAAGCCATTTTCGTTAGCAAATTTAAAGGCCTCATTCATACGCTTTTCATAGCAAATAAAACAACGAGTCGTGCCCTCTGGTTGATCAGCATACTTTTCAAGGTCTAAATTATATTCATCATTTTTGTAAGAAGTTTCGATAATTTTTACATCAAAACCATAGTCTCTTTTAAAGAACTCTAGGAATTTTTTGAGCTCATTTAGGCGTCTGTAGTACT
Organism: Bacilli bacterium; assembly: GCA_024408085.1. Taxonomy (GTDB): domain Bacteria; phylum Bacillota_I; class Bacilli_A; order RFN20; family CAG-826; genus Fiminaster. The sequence goes on from JAKSVH010000002.1 coordinate 8,629, forward strand.
CTTCTGAAGGATAGATATTTGAGTTGTTGAAAAAGATTGTAACGTCAAAATGTGGACATAAAAATGTAAGCGGAAATGTCGAACAAGGACCACAACAAGCATGCAAAAGTAAGCTTGGTTTTTTACCTGTTTTTGGTAACTTTTCAAGCTCTTCAATGGAACGTTTGTAATAGTTTATCTTGTTAGTCATGAATAAACATTGCATCTCCAAAGGAGAAGAATCTATATCTTTCTTCAACTGCATGTTTATAGCAGTCTAAAGTGAATTCTCTGCCCATAAGAGCTGAGACAAGCATAATTAATGTGGATTTAGGTAAATGGAAGTTTGTGATGAGTGCATCAATGGCTTTGTATTTGTAGCCAGGCATAATAAAGATAGAAGTATCGTCTTTATCTGCTCTAAACTCACCAAATTTTTGCATATTTGCTTCCAAAGTTCTGGTGGAAGTTGTTCCTAAAGCAATGATGCGTCTTCCTTCCTTCTTGGCAAGGTTCAAACGGTCTGCAACTTCTTGAGAAATTTCGTAATGTTCAGTGTGCATTTTGTGAGCTTCAACAGTCTTCTCTTTTACTGGTTTAAAAGTGCCTAATCCGATGTTTAAAGTAACGTCTAAAAATTCAACACCTTTCTCTTCACATTTTTTGATTAATTCTTCAGTAAAATGGAAGCCTGCAGTCGGTGCTGCTGCACTGCCATAAACTTTAGCAAAAACTGTTTGATATTGTGAGTTATCTTCACACTTTTTCTTGATATATGGAGGAAGCGGCATAGCGCCGATTTCATTCAAAATCTCGAGGAAAATGCCATTATATTTGAAATTCATGACTCTAATTCCTTCGTCACGAACCTCTAAACATTCAGCTTTTAATTTACCATTATTGAAGTCAATTACTGAGCCAACTTTTATTGGTTTTGCATTACCTGCTAAACATTCCCAAGTGTCACCTTCAAGTTGCTTCAAAAGTAGTATTTCTACATGGGCTCCAGTGCCCTCTTTTGTACCGAAAATTCTAGCTGGCAAAACCTTGGTATTATTACGAACAATTACGTCACCTGGTTTGAGGTAATTAATGATGTCTCTAAAGATCTTGTCTTCGTATGTTTTTTCAGATTTATTTATGCACAAAAGTCTGCACTCATCTCTGACTTTTGCAGGGGTTTGTGCAATTAGTTTTTCTGGTAAATCGTAATTAAATAATTCTATGTCCATTAGAAACCTCTTTTATCGCCGTATTTCTTAAGCATTTCTTCTCTAAAATCACCGAATCTATCTTCTTGAATAGCTTTTCTTGCTTCTTCCATTAAATGAATAAGGAATCTAACGTTATGGTATGAGAGAAGTCTCTTGCCAAAAGCTTCATCAGCGACATATAAATGTCTAAGATATGCTTTTGTGTAGTTTTTACATGTATAACAATCGCACTCTGGATCAAGCGGGGTGAAATCTTCTGCGTATTCTGCTTTTCTAATATTAACTCTTCCTTTGGAAGTCATTAAAGCACCGTGTCTTGCAATTCTTGTTGGAAGAACACAGTCAAACATATCAACTCCCTTAGCAATACCTTCTAAAAGGTAGTCTATGGAACCAACGCCCATAAGGTAGCGTGGTTTATCTTTCGGGAGATATGGGACTGAATAATCTAGCATTTTTGAGAAAACTTCTTTAGGTTCTCCAATGGAGGTACCTCCAATTGAGTAACCTGGAAAGTCCATTTTTGCCAACTCTTCAGCACAGCGTTGTCTTAAGTCTGGGAATTCACCGCCTTGAACAATGCCAAATAAAGCTTGATCTTCGCGTTTGTGGGCATCCTTACCACGTTTAGCCCATCTAAGGGTTCTTTCGACCGATTTTTCGGCATATTTGTGATCTGCTGGATAAGGAATACATTCATCAAAAGACATAATAATGTCTGCGCCTAATTTTTCTTCAATTCCAATTACTGATTCTGGAGTGAAGAAAAGCTTATCTCCATTAAGGTGTGATTTAAATGTAACGCCTTCTTCAGTAATCTTTCTATTTTCTTGTAGAGAAAAGACTTGGAATCCACCACTATCAGTGAGGATTGGTCCTTTATAATTCATAAATTTGTGAAGACCACCGGCTTTAGCAACAATGTCTTCGCCTGGTCTTAAATGTAAGTGATATGTGTTTGATAAAATAACTCCAGCACCCATTTCCTTTACTTCTTCTGGAGATAAAGTTTTAACGGTTGCTAAAGTGCCAACAGGCATAAACATTGGAACTTCAACATCTCCATGTGGGGTGTGGAGGATTCCATATCTTGCACCTGTTTGTTTGCAAACATGTTTAATTTCTAACCAAAAATCTTTCATAATTATTCTTCCGGATAAACTGCGTTAAGAGGAAGGAATTTCTTACTCTTGCAGCTACTGTGTTTTAATACTTGGAGGATTATAAATTTGTCTTCTGAGTTTGTTAAATTCATGATTTTTTGAACTTGGCAAAGCATCTTAACTTTTGCGCCTTTCACATAGACAGCTGATTCAAATTCTTCACATTCGATTCCTTCAAATTTATTACCTTCATCGCTGTGGTTTTCACCAAGTTTATGAGCAATATCTTCTTGTCCTTCAGCTAAAGCTGATACACCAACAAAACTATCAAGTTTTATAACTTTTCCAGTTACTGATTGGCCGCCCACTAATAAGGCGATTTTATCGTAATCAACTTGAGTTGCCCAAGCACAGACCATTCCGTACTTCTTTCCATCCTTATTAAATGCAAGAACATTGCAACCCATATTAAATGCTTGAAGAGACATAATTTTCCTCCTAGAACTTGAAATCTAAGTTCTTGTTTGCACCTATTACATCCATGAAAGGTTTGTTCCTTCTCAAGAGTAGGAACAACATATATCCTAACACAGTTACGCTAATAAATTCACCTAAAGCTACAAAACCAACGCCTAACCAAAGGTTAATTTCTAGAATAAAATGCAATTCTGCACCGATTGCGAACGCATTTATTACTACTGGTATCAAAGATGCAACAAGTAAATGTTTGCAGAACGAAACTCCAATACAGCTTATTAATGTAGCAAGCGTTCCTATTAAAATATCCCACGGACCAAGAGTTGATAAACAGTTAGCGCATAAGCATCCCAAAGTGAGTCCAATTGTGAAATCTCTTCTAAAGAAACAAAGCAAAATTAATGCTTCTGCAATTCTAAATTGGACTTGTCCAAATGCGATTGGAGTGGATGCAAAAGTCAATAAAAAATATATCGCTGCCACAACCGCGTTTCTTGTAATTGTTTTAACGATATCTTTTTTCATATCCTTGTTTTTCTAAGTGGTTTATCAAGGGAACACTTTAAATATTAAAGGTTCTGAGCAATAAGCTCAGCTACTGATAAAACTTTAGCTCCTTTATATTCTTTTTCAACTGTGTCAGTTGTAACGAATTCTTTTACTCTAGAATCAATGCTGTTCTTTGAAATAATTGCATGAGTAACTGCAACATAAATTTCTTTTGCACCTTTTTGGAAGAGTGCTTCAACAGCATTATTGATTGTTCCACAAGTATCACAAATGTCATCAACAATGAGACAAACTTTGCCTTCAACGTCTCCAACAACATTAACAACCTCTGATTGGTTTGGTGCTGGACGTCTTTTATCAATAACTGCAAGGCCTGCTCCATTGAGTTCAGACGAGACATCCCTACCTCTATTTGCAGAGCCGTGGTCTGGTGAAACAACAACAACGTTTTTATGAGCAATTTTTAGCTCGTCAAAACGTTTTGCAAAGTATCTTCCAAACAAGACTGAAGTCTCAAGATTTTCAACTGGAATGGAGAAGAAACCTTGGATCTGTTGAGTATGCAAATCTACGGAAATTACACGGGAAATCCCGCTGTTTTCTAGCATTTTTGCCACTAATTTAGCAGTAATTGGTTCTCCTGGTCTTGCGACTCTGTCTTGTCTAGAATAACCATAATAAGGGGTAATCAAAACAATTTCTTTTGCCCCTGCATTTTTAAGTGCATCAACAAATATCAAAATCTCGAAAATTGTGTCGCTTGAAGGTGCAATTGTAGACTGCACAATAAAGCATTCTTTTCCCTTAACTTTGCTTAAACATCTTGCCATAATTTCGCCATCAGAAAACTTCACAACTTCACTCTTTCCGAGTTCAATTTTTGAAGCTGAGGCAATTTCTTGAGCAAGTTTGCAACTTGATGTTAATGAGAAAATTACTTTTTCCATGATGTTTTGTACTCGTTATATTTCTTTGATGATCCTTTTACCATTTCTGCAGGATATTTTCTTTCGTTTTGATCCATCTTTTCATTGATAATTTCATCAATGTCAAGATTGTAGCGGTCTGCCATAAGCGTTGCGTACATAAAAACGTCAGCTAATTCCTCTTTGACTTTATCGATTGATTTTTCTTTATCTGACCATTGGAAAACTTCAAGGAGTTCCCCTGCTTCAATCATGATAGATTTTGCAAGATTTTCTCCAGTGTGAAATTGAGACCAATCGCGGTCGTCTCTAAATTTCATCAATCTGTCGTAAGTGGCTTTTTTCATCAAAATTACCGGGAAAACCCTATTATTTCTTGGCTTTTCCTTGATTTGCGACTGCTTCCATTTCAGCTTTTAAAGCAGCCTCGTCCATTAAATAGTAATGTTTAACAGCTTTCATGTTGTCATCAAATTCGAAGACTAGTGGAACACCGGTTGGTATGTTAACGCCAACAATTTCTTCTTTTGGACAATTTGTGAAATATTTGTATAAAGCACGGATTGAGTTACCATGAGCAACGATTAAACAGCGTTTGCCTTTTTCCATTTCTGGTTTGATAACATCTTCGTAGAATGGAACTGCACGAGCAACTGTAAGTTCTAGTGATTCAGTGAATGGAAGATCTGATTTTGGAACATCTCTAAATTGAGCTTGGTTGCCTGGATATCTTTCATCTTTTGCATCAAGTGCTGGAGGTGGGCAGTCATAGCTTCTTCTCCAAACCTTAACTTGTTCTTCACCGTACTTTTCAGCTGTTTCAGACTTATTTAAGCCTTGAAGTGCGCCATAGTGACGTTCATTAAGTCTCCAAGTTTTAACGACTGGAAGCCATTCTCTATCAAGTTCAAATAAGACGTTATTCATTGTATGAATAGCTCTCTTGAGTAAAGAAGTATAAACGATATCGAAATCGTAGCCTTCTTCTTTGAGTGTTTTTCCAGCTCTATGAGCTTCCATAACACCTTTTTCGGATAATTCGACATCTGTCCAGCCCGTAAATAAGTTTAACTTATTCCATTCTGATTCGCCGTGTCTAATTAAAACTAATTTTGTCATTGTTTTTCTCCTTAATTAGTCTGCTAATGATCCCATCGGATCCCATGGTTGTAAAACAACTGGTTCTGTTTCATATGCAGCAAGTTCTTCTTTGGTTAAATACTTTTTGTTAACAACTGCTTGATATGTGTATTGATCAAACCAGCTTGCTGACATAATAAAGTATCCTTTATAACCTCTGTCATCGCCCCAGGAGTTTTCAATTTTCCATTTTGATGGAACGCCATCTGCATCAAATCCAACGCCTGTGATACACATAGCGTGATTCATTGCGCTTGCGCGGAAATCAAGGGATTCACCCTTTTCCATCTTAATATCTAAATCCAATAAGGATTTAAAATCAAATTCTTGATCGTTCCAAACACCACGCATTCTATCGCCATAGCTTGCGACATCACTACCAAACCAAACGATTTGATTGTCTTTAAGTTGGCATAAAATGAGTTCTTTAAGTCTTTCCATTGGTAGATTTAAGTGTTTGACGATTTTGCCATCAGCAACATTGCCTAAATACTTGACTGTGTAGCTCTTCATAAATGGTTTTGATTTAGTTGGAGCATTAATACAGCTAACGTATTCATCAATTTCTTTACCAATGTATTTTTCAAAGAATGATTTTGGAGTAAATCCACGAACGACGTGGTATTCATTTTTATCATCTGTGTATTTGAGATCGAAATTCTTTGGTGGAATTCCATAACAGGAAATAAGTGCTTTGTAGAAACGTTTCATATATGAATCTTTAAGTGCTTCTACTGCATCCATTCCATCTCTTCTTAACACAACACGTGATTCGCTAGCAAATCTACGGATTTCAGCATTGAGCAAAGAATTTAAAATTCTTGTGTTGTTTGATGTAAATGTCTCAACAAAGGCATTCTTTGGGCAAATGCCATACTTTTTAACAACGTTAACAAGCATGTCCCATTGTCCGCCATCACCAATGCCGGATTGGACTAAGAATTGAACTGTACGATCATCATAGTCTTTGTCAATTGTCTCAATTAATGCATTGAGGGCGTAATTAAGTTTTTCAAGTTTATCGTAAAAAGCGATATAGCTTTGTGAAAGTTTGAAGGTTCCTGCGCCAATCTTCTTACCGATTAACTCACGCATTACGTTACATGCGGCGAAGATCCAACATCTACCAGAAGCTTTTTGGTTTGAAACAGCCATAGTTTTGATATTAATATCAAAATTAAAGTCCATTTCTTTAACTGAATCTTTTGATGCTGCTGCAACTGCGATGTCGCTAGCTGCAATAGCATGTCTTGCTACTGTGGCAGATTTATCAGCGAAATATTCTTCTTCAATCTTATTTAATTGTTCGATTGTAATTTCTTTCATATTAATCTCCTTAGCGCATAATATTTTAATATTAAGATTATTGTTTTTCCACAAAAATAGTATAATTTAAGCATGAACTACAAAAAATACGCTTTAGTCGACTTACATTTACACCTTGATGGCTCTTTATCAGCCGAAGCAATCCTAAAGGTTGCAAAGGAAGAAAATATTAAGCTTCCAGCCTACACAGTTGAGGAACTAAATCCTTACTTAATTGTTCCAGAAGATTGTCCTTCTTTAGAAGAATACTTGAAACGTTTTGATTTGCCGAATCTTGCACTTCAAACAAAATTTGGCATTAAAACTTGCACTCTTGATTTATTAAAGAGATTAAGTGAGCAAGGTTTGAAGTATGTTGAAGTCAGAATGGCCCCACAACTTTCTTGTGACAAAGGTTTAACCCAAGAAGAAGTTGTAGAAACTTTAATTGAGGCTCTAACTGAGGGCGAAAAATACGGAATTTATACCAATTTAATCCTCTGTATGATGAGAGGCGAAAACACTCACGAAAAGAACCTAAAAACTGTAGAGGTTGCAAGAAAATTTTTAGGATCAAAAGTTGTTGCTCTTGACCTCGCTGGAGCAGAGGCGCTTTTTCCAAATACAATGTTTGATAATGAATTAAAATTAGCAAACAAATATGGCATTCCATTGACAATACATTGCGGTGAAGCAGACGGCGGAAATTCGGTCCTCACAGCACTAAATTACAATCCGGTTAGAATTGGTCACGGCATTCATTGCAACGAGAGTGAAGAAGCCATGAATATACTAGAAAAACGCGGGATTTGCCTGGAAATTTGTCCGAAATCTAACTTAGACACCAAATCAGTTTTATCATTAAAAGACATACCAATTCGTGAATTTATGAGGCGTGGAATTAAGGTCTCAATTAACACAGATGATGACACCTGTTCTAACACAACATTAGAAAAAGAATATAAGTCATTGGCTGACATTGGATTTAATGAAAAGGAGCTCCAAGAATTTTCTAGAAATTCGATTGAAGCGTCCTTTGCAAGTCAGAAAATTAAAAACGAAATTTTAGGTTTGATTAAATAAAGGATTTTAAAGCTCTAATTACCTCATCAGTCTCCTCACAATAACCAATGTGATGAGACTTTTTTAATAGAACCCACTCTGATCCTTTAATTTCTTTATTCATAAGCTCGTTCATACGTGGTGTTGACTCATCTAGAGCGCCGGAAATGATGAGAGTTGGTACATCGACGTTGTGAAGTTTGTCTTCAACAGACCAATTTTTCAAAGTTCCAGTCCCAAAAAGCTCTGAATCGCCCCACATCAGCTCATAAATTTCTTTATTTGTCTTTGGAAAACGTTTTGTCTTGAAATTAAACAATTCTTTTGAACGTTTTCCGACATGTTCTTTATAAAATCTTCTTATTCCAGAAACGTATGAATTTTTGTCATATTTTTTGCCTTCAAATTGAGCCAAAATTGCTGCTTTTTCTTCAGTAGGAAAATCATCCAACATTTTGATGTGCTCATCGTTCCAAATTTTGGTGCTTGGAAGAGTGGAAAATAAGACCAATTTTTCTAGTCCTGAATGAGGAAAATTACATACCCATTCAAGAGCTAACATGCCGCCCCAAGAATGTCCAAAAATAGAGAACTTTTTGAGTTCGAAATATTTAATTAAATTTTCAAATTCCTCGAGAAATAACGGGAAATTCCACGTGATTTCGTGGGTTTTTGGGACTTTTGAGTAACCGCATCCGAGTTGATCATAAAAGATTAAAGGGATACCAAATTCTGCTAACTTTTCGAGTGGTTCATAACGCTCCACACAACCACCAGGACCACCATGCAAAATGATAAGCGGAACGCCCTTAGAAAGGTCGCCAAAAGAATAAGCTCTTGTGTAGTAATTTCTGAATGGAATTTTATGAACTTTTTTGGTCATTTTTTATTTCTTGTTTTTCTTGATTTCTGCAATCTTTAAAGCTGCTTCTTTATCGATTACTTCAATGCCGTTTTCTTCAGCAATTTGTGCAATTTGAAGAAGCGCTGCTTTCATGAATGGTCTTGGAATCTTAACGTAGAGTTCACAAGCCTCTTTTGTAAACTTCACTTTTGTATCAAGTCTTTCAGCACAATACATAACACTTTCAACGCTACCTGCATTAGATGTAGCAATAGCTTCTGATTTTGGTTTTCTTGCACCAAATCTCATGTACCAGAAATTCTTTGAATCATGGTAGCCATAATCAACTGGAACTTTAGGGAATGAATTTTTCTTTAATCCATTCTTTAAATTATCAGCATATTTTTCTTCCATAAGGACTTTGTCCATTTTTAAAATAAAATGGCATCCAAATTTTGAAGTAATTCCGTTGAAGTTATTGTAAGGTCCTTCAACACCTTCTAATTCGCCGATGTGTTTCTTGCATTTATATGCATCTTCTAAGGAATCATCCCAAGTACATTCAATAACTTGGTATGCATCTTTTAAAATGAGTGGTCTTTCGCCTTCCGCTTCGCCCTTAACAAGTTCGAAATTACAATCTTTCATCTTCTCTTGTGGTGTTTTACCAGGGAAGCCTAAACGAACGACTTCTTTGAAATATTTTGTATCGTCCTTAATAAAATTAAGAGCGCATTTTCCTGTTCTTAAAATGTTTTGTGCAGTGTTTGACGAATTACGACATTCAAGAATCATTGCGTAGTAATCTTTTCCTGCGATGTAATATGGGAAAACTAAAGAATAGCTTCCAATAGTTGTTGAGCCATCTTCTGCTAATGTTGAAATAGCAACAGTTGGCATTGGGAAAAATAAATTGTTTTGGTAGAAATTATCTACAATTTTTAAACTTCTAAAATTAGGCATAAGTTACCTCCAAACGTAATTATAACAACTATATTTTATATCTCAACCCACAATACAAAAAAGCGCCAAAGAGGGCGCCTTAAATATCTAGAGATTCGATTATTTTGCTAATGTTTGAGCAACTGAGACTGCGACTGTTGCGCCAACTATTAGGTTATTACCCATTTCGATAAGCCCCATCAAAAAAATAATTTTTAAAATTAAAGAGGCCTCTCAATTGGGATTTATATAATATTTATTCTTGTGAGTTTAAGCGGCACTTTCTAATGTAAATGCAAAGTATCCATCTGGATATGACATAAATGCCCAAGCTTCAACATTCCTCCAATACCAATGGTCTTCAAAATATTTTGCATAACCAAATATTTTTTGATTACCAATTGCTTGTCCGCTATTTGCATCAATAATTGTGCTTGTATATGTTGTTCCAGACCAGCAGCTGCCATCGCGTTGAGCGCCATAGTTAAACCAATAACCCGCACGGAAATAAGTTGCACCGCCAGGATTACCATTATCATTACAATATAAACCATATCCAGAGTCACTTAGAGATAACGTTGCGGTTGCAAGATCGCCACCCAAGAATCTATAGCCATCTTCAAAACTTTCTTCAGAATGTGCAACATATTGGTATGCTGAATATGTTTCGTGAGAAATAATATTTCTAGACTGCAAGTAGTCGATATAAACTGTGTCTTTAAGGTCTTCTACAAAAGATTTCATTAAATTTAATCTTGTTGCAACTTTAAGATGGTCTATGTAATTAAGAATATGATGTTTATCGTATGATGAATTTTCTTCTTTAACTTCACCACCTTCTCCATTACCAATAAGATTTTTTAAATACAAATCAGCGTGATATGAAGGCTCATTTCCTTTATTTGTAAAATATGCATTGAAACCTGTTTTGATGAAATAAGAAGTTAAATTTGTTTTAATTGCAAAAGAATATTCATCCGACAAGTCCATAACATTTTGGTGAACTTCTTTAATTTTGTCTTGAGCAATCAAAAAATGTTCTCTTAATTCTTCACTAGAAAGTTCTGCATAAAGTAAGGCTTGAGAAGCTCTAGCAACATTTGTTTGTAAACGGAATAATAAATTAGCGCATATGTGGGTGACGCTTTCCTTAATTTCACTTCCAAAGTTGAACATTAGTCCTAAACGTTCAACATAAGATTGAAGAATAGCTTTTCCGCCATCAGCTCCGCTTAAACGATCACAATAATTAATAACTAAATCACGTAAATTTTGCGCTTTTGATTTATTGTCTGGATTTGAATAATAAGCTTTTGCGATCATCTCAGAAATCATGCCTTGAACGAATTTAGACAAAATTTCTTTATCTAAGTCAGAAGGTACACCTGATTCTTTTGCGATTGCAGCATCTAAATCTTTATTAAATTCATCAGTAAAACCTTTTTCTACAATATTGCCATGGTCCTTTAAAAATTTAGATGAATTAGCAAAATCAGTTATATGAATAACAAGATTTATATCCGATTCGTCTAATTGAGCAAGTGGTGTGCAAGAATATTCGCCTTTCTCATTTTTTTCAACATGCAACTTAACATCTAATGAGCCTGAAGAAATATAATTTTTATAAGCATCTCCAACTTCGTCAGCAAAAGATCTATTGAAATCATTAATCTTAGAAACTGTATCTGAAACAAAACCAGTAATTTGGCTATTAAGTTCCTCAAGTAAATCTTTATCAATTTCTGCTTGAGTTCTGATTATTTCGTCAGCTAATTGCTCAGTATTACGATCAATTTTGTTTGATAAATCATCGATTTTTTGCTCTGTTTCGATTAATAAATGCAAAACATCAGCAATAGACGCTGAAGAGCCAAAAGAAGTGGCTAATGTTTGAAGAATTCCAATAATTCCAGACCAAACTGAAACTGGGTTATCTGTTAATCCACCAATTATAGAGGTCCCTAGATTTGAGATAATTTCAAAAAAGAAATTGACTTCCTCAGATTCCTCGTATTCAGAATTGATGTAGTTTTTTTCTTTAATAACATCTTCAGAAGAGTCGCTAAATAATTCCTTTGTCATAAAATTATCAACTGCTACAAAATTTCCAAATGTAGTTGCATTTTTGTTAAGTAAGACACTATAAGAATTAACTTTGCTATCAGCCTCAAAAGTGAAATTGATATTAGAATTATTTTCAACCTTGAAATTTTCAATTTTTATAGAAGAACTGGATAGAGTTTCATAATCAAGATACTCTTTTTTTAGTTCATTCATTTTCTTTGTTGCGTCGGTTGTATTGAATAAGATTAAATCATCTGCTTTAACTGATTCTTTAACTCTACCTTTGCCTAGAGAAATTGAGTAACTATATTTGTTACCTTCTAAATGTTTCAATAATCCTTTGTATTTAATAAATAACGGAAAATCTTCTCTACTATAATTCCATTTATCTTCTTTTGTTCCGCAACCACCAAGCAAAGATGATGCAATAATAAGAGATAAACAGGTATTTATTCTTTTTGTATTTTTCATCATAAAGTCTCCCTTGCAAAATTTCTTCAATATTATAATTCAATATTATATTTTTTTAAAATATCTTTTGGTTTTTTTCTTCTTTATATATTAGATAGCTTCGTTTAAATCTTCTCTTACGAATTAACACAATGGCACTTTTAAAAAAGAGACCTCATTAATGAGGTCTCTATAAAGTTATGTAGTAGAGCAATTATTTAGCCATTGCTTGAGCAACTGAAACAGCGACTGCGACTGTTGCACCAACCATTGGGTTGTTACCCATACCGATAAGTCCCATCATTTCAACGTGAGCTGGAACTGATGAAGAACCTGCGAATTGAGCATCAGAGTGCATTCTTCCCATTGTATCTGTCATACCATAGGATGCTGGACCTGCTGCCATGTTATCTGGGTGAAGTGTACGACCAGTTCCACCACCGGATGCAACTGAGAAGTATTTCTTACCTTGTTCAATACATTCTTTCTTGTATGTACCTGCAACTGGGTGTTGGAAACGAGTTGGGTTTGTGGAGTTTCCAGTAATGGAAACATCAACGCCCTCTAAGTGCATGATTGCAACGCCTTCACGGACATCATCCGCACCATAGCAACGAACTGCCAATCTGTCTGGATTGTTACCATATTTGGTTTCTTTGACAATTTCAACTTTGCCAGTAAAGTAATCAAATTTGGTTTCAACATGAGTAAATCCATTGATTCTGGAAATGATCTTTGCAGCATCTTTCCCAAGACCATTTAAGATAACTCTTAATGGTTCTTTTCTAACTTTGTTAGCTTTCTTTGCAATACCAATAGCACCTTCAGCAGCTGCGAATGATTCGTGACCTGCTAAGAATGCAAAGCATTTTGTTTCTTCAGAAAGTAACATTGCGCCTAAGTTACCGTGGCCTAAACCGACTTTACGATCATCAGCGACAGAACCTGGGATACAGAATGATTGTAAACCAACGCCAATCCATTTGGATGCTTCTGCAGCATTCTTTGCGTTGTTTTTAATTGCGAGTGCTGCGCCAACTGTGTATGCCCAGCATGCGTTTTCGAAACAGATGGTTTGGATGTCTTTTACCATTTGGTAAACATCTAAGCCTTTATCTTTACAAATCTTTTCAGCTTCCTCTAATGAAGCAATGCCATTATCGTTTAAGCATTTGTTGATTTGTACGATTCTTCTTTCATAACCTTCAAATAAAGCCATTTTCCGAACCTCCTATTCCTTACGTGGGTCAATAAATTTGACACCATCGTTGTAGCGGCCATATTGGCCTTTTGCCTTTTCAAGAGCAACTTCTGGTGAATCACCCTTCTTTAAGAAGTCAGTGAATTTACCAAGTGATAAGTATTGATAACCAATGATTTCGTTATCTGCGTCTAAAGCCATTGATGTGATGTAACCTTCAGTTAATTCGAGGTAACGTGGTCCTTTTTCTTTAGTTGCAAAGATTGTTCCAACTTGTGAACGTAATCCTTTACCTAAGTCTTCAAGACCTGCACCAACTGCTAAACCGTCTTCTGAGAATGCTGATTGAGTTCTACCATAAACGATTTGCAAGAATAATTCTCTCATTGCTGTGTTGATAGCATCACAGACTAAGTCTGTATTAACTGCTTCAAGAAGTGTTTTACCAACAAGGGCTTCGCCAGCCATTGCTGCTGAGTGAGTCATTCCTGAACATCCTACTGTTTCAATCAAGGCTTCTTCAATAATTCCGTTTTTAACGTTTAATGAAAGCTTACAAGCGCCTTGTTGTGGAGCACACCATCCGATACCGTGAGTGAAACCGCTGATATCTTTGATTTCTCTGGAGTAAACCCATTTTCCTTCCTCAGGAATTGGAGCACAACCATGAGAAGCACCACAATTGACTTTGCACATATTTTGTACGTCTTTTGTATATTGCATTCAATATCTCCTCCTAAAATGTGAGCATTATAAATATACTTTGTATATGAGTGTTTGTAAAGAAAAATCGGCATTACCGATTGACTATTTTATAAATGTCAATTTGGTTCTGCCGCTTATTTCTGTTTGTTTATATAATTTCCAACCGTCTTTTTCGTGTTCTTTTATTATTTCAATGACTTTGTCATTATCCACTAAAACTGTTTTGGAAATTGCATCTTTTGTCATAATTGATGCAATCTGCTCATCAGTTAATTTCATATTAACCTCTCCAGGTTATTGTCAGCTTGCTGACTAAAACTCTTCCGTTAGAACTTGAAATTGAGAAACTTGTTGTTCCATCATCATAGTTCTTTGGGAAGGTTTGCTTTGTTGGAACTTGGCCGTCTTGTAATAAAGTGTGTGGTTCTGAATCAATATAAAATTTTGCATCTCTATCAACTGAATATTCACCGTTTGTGTAATTTATAACTTCACACTCAACTTTATAAATTTTAACTGTTGAATGCCAAACAAAAGTTCCTTCTACTTTTTGTGAGCCAAGTTGTAGATAATATTTAGAATCATCCGTTCTTTTTCTAGAACAAATATAACCACTTAAATCAATACTATCTAATAGATATAAATACTCTAATTGCCCATCAAAGTAATTTTTTAATGACAATTTATTTTCGTCTGAATCTGTAAAACCTGTTGCATTTTTAAAATTAGCAAAATCAGTATCGTTATTAAAATCAAATGTATGAGTGTATTCTTCTAAATCCTCTTGGTTTTCTTTTACAACAATACTAACTTTAGCTGTTTTACCTTCATAAGAAATAATAATTTCTTTATCAGTTGTTTTTAATGGTTTATTGTAATATGAATAGTCCGCAACTTCTTCCTTACTTTTATCTGTATAAGAAACCGTTACTACCATACCTGTTGGATCAAAAATTTCTCCAACAACATATGAAGTTTTTGATGGAAGTTGAGTAATTGTTATTTTGTAAACCTCGCGTTCTTCTTCAAACTCTTCTCCACAAACATCACAAACTCCATCTTCATCTTCATCAATGCAATTTGTAAGTTTTTTGCTGCATACATCACAACAGTGATCATTGTCATTGTCTACGCAAGTGTGACCAGGATCTTTTTCATCACCGCAACTGGCCAATAATAGTGGAAGTAATAAAATTAAAAATGATTTTTTCATGCTTAGAGTATATCATAGTTAGCGAGGTAAAAACTATGAAAGGTTTAATGATTTTAGCAGATGGCTTCGAAGACACAGAAGCTTTAACAACCAGAGATGTTCTCACTAGAGCTGGAATTGAGGTTACAACTTGTTCAATTACGGATAGACTTGAAGTTGAATCAAGTTTTGGGGTTCATGTGCTCGCTGATGCACTATTAAAATTGATATTTGATTGCGAACCTTTTGACTTCATAATTTTACCTGGTGGCGGACGCGGAACTCGCAATCTTTCTGAGTGCCAATTTTTAAAACAATATCTCGATTACTTCATGAGCAAAAATAAGCTCGTTTGTGCTATCTGTGCAGCACCTTCAATTTTAGGAAAATACGGATACCTCGAAAATAGAAAATATACGTGTTTTGCTGGGTTTAATGCGGGAATTCGTGGTAATTTTACAGGAAATGAAGTTGAGAAAGACGGCAACATTATCACTGCAAGATCGATGCATTATTCCATACCTTTTGCTCTTGAAATTATTAGTTCATTATTAGGTGAAAGTGTAAAAGAAAAAGTCCTCGTTGGACTTAATGGTTTAGTAGCCAAATAATTAATAATTTTTCTTAATTAAATAATCGACATAACAACCTGCAACATTAATGCCGGTTGTTTTTTCTATTCCCTCATAAAACGCATTGGAATTAACCTCAGATAAAATTGGTTCTCCATTTGGTCCTTCAAGAATATCTGCGCCGCAATAATCCAGCCCTAGAATTTCAGACGCCTTAATAGCCATATCTAAATAACTTTGTGGAAGCTTTACAACAGACGCTGTACCTCCTGTAGCAAGATTAGAAAGATAAGAATGCTCATTTTCACGTTTCATGTAGGCAACAACTTTATGATTAATAACAATAATTCTATAATCTTTTCCTTTAGAAGATTTGATAAATTCTTGGAAAATGTGTGGGATGTGGATTAATTTGTTTTCAAGTTCCAAAAGTTGATCAATATTTTCAACAAAATAAACTTGCTTGCCAAGTGAACCATAATTTTCTTTAACAATCATCGGAAAACCAATCTTCTCAACCACCTTTTTGAGGTAATCTCTATTCCCATTATCTGTATAGCATAAGGTTGATGATATTGTCATTGGCATTTTTATTCCGTTGTTAGCCAAACAAATATGTGTGAGCATTTTGTCATCACACTTGCAAATTGCCTCAATTGAATTGAATAATTTATAACCGTTTTTTTCTAAAAGTCCAGCGACATACCTATCCTTATCAAGGTAGATTACAAAGTCACATTTCGGAACGGAAATCTCCACGTTTTCGCCGGAAATCCACGCAAAAACCTCGGTATTTTTGATTATTTCGACTTCAATATTACGCTTTGAAAATTCATCAGTAAGGCGACTGACTTGATGCTTAATTCCTTCAGCTAATCCATAGCCATTAATTACTATTAGAACTTTCTTCATAACTCAATGATCCAATAACATTATCCAATATTCTTTTCACTGCAGAAATAATGAACACAACACCAAAATAAATGAGGTGTAATCTAATACCTTCAAATTCGTCAATAATTAAGAGAATTGCAATTATGATTTCTCCGATTGAAATTAAAAGCTCGATGAATTCAAGCCATTTGTGGTTTTTAATTTCTGGAAGAGTGTCTGCAATTTCGAACGATGATCTGCAGATATCAAAACATCCCCACATAACACAAACCTTATCTAATGAGATAGATGTCTTAAAAATTGTTATTAAACCTATGCAAATTCCGATAAGGGAAAAGAATAAATATAAATACTTTCTACTATTCTTTAACCCACCCTGTAGAACAAAAATAAGTAAATGTGGAATAGAGCTGAGTAAAATTAAAGCACCTAAAATTAAATTATTTTTTTCGCGGCTCTCATTAGCAAATACTAAAACAAAAATCCCAATTGCAAGATACAAAAGGACGAGACATAAATATAGAATATTTAATTTTTTGGATTTTTTCATATTTTGACGCCTTGATATATTATAGGCATATTGAAATTATAAATAAAGGAAATAAAAATAAAAATTTTTAATGTTGATTATCTAAAATAAGTTACTAAAATTAAAGAGCGCTAGTAAAAATTATGTGGCAAAAGATTAAGTTGATATTAAAATCTGTTAGACAATACAAGAAGTATGCTTTAATTACTCCTCTTTTCATGATTGGAGAAGCTCTCCTTGAATGTTTGATGCCATTTATAATGTCAATGCTAATTGACTCTGTCGGAAATGCAATTACAACTGGTATTTTTGATTTAAATGCTCCCTTTTTCACAAACTTTAACAAAACGATCCCTTATGTAAACGCTAATTTAAACATAAATTGGAGTGTATCGATTTTAGGTTTAATTTTAACTCTAGTATTAATGGCTGGTTTCTCATTACTTTGTGGTATTCTTGGCGGTAAATATGCTGCCAAAGCATCCGTCGGTATGGGAACTAACTTACGTTCAGATTTATATAAGAAGATTCAAAGCTTTTCATTTGCTAATATTGACAAATTCTCTTCTTCCTCGCTTGTTACAAGATTAACAACCGATGTAAACCAAGTTCAAATGTCATTCCAAATGTGCATCAGAATTGTTGTCAGAGCACCACTTATGATGATTTTCTCTGCGATTATGGCATTCTTGGCCGGAGGAGTTATGGCCCTCATTTTTATACTTTTAGTACCTGTTGTTGCAGTTGGCCTTTTAATTATTGGCAAGAAAGCCATGAAAATTTTCATGAGAGTCTTTAAGCGTTACGACAAACTTAATGAGTCTGTTCAAGAAAACGTTTCAGGAATCCGCGTTGTTAAATCATATGTCCGTGAAGAATTTGAAAAACAAAAATTCAATGATGCATCCAATTCTATGACAACTGACTTTGTCAAGGCTGAAAAAATTATTGCAATGAACAACCCACTGATCAATACAACGGTTCACATGTCAAACATTCTTGTTATTGGTTTAGGCTCATTCATTATTTGGAAATCAAGCACCGATGCTTCATTCTGGACACATTTAACTGTTGGTCAAATGTCTTCACTTCTTACGTATGGTATTCAAATTTTAATGAACGTAATGATGCTCTCTATGATTCTTGTCATGCTAGTTATGTCTCTTGAATGTATTAGACGTATTGGTGAGGTTCTTGAAGAAGAACCAACCATTGTTAATCCAGAAAAACCATTAATGGTTGTAGAAAATGGTGATATTGAATTTAAAAACGTTAGTTTCAAATACAAAGAAACCGCTGAAAAGAATGCGCTATCCAATATTAATCTTAAGATTAAGAGCGGACAATTTATTGGCATTCTCGGTTCTACTGGATCCGGAAAAACATCATTAGTTAATCTAATTTCTCGTTTATATGATGTTACCGAAGGACAAGTTCTTGTAGGCGACCACGATGTTAGAGAGTATGATTTGAAAACTCTAAGAGACGAGGTTTCGGTTGTTTTACAAAAAAACGTTTTATTCTCTGGAACAATTGAATCTAATCTTAAATGGGGAAACATAAATGCAACTCAAGAACAAATGACAAGAGCTGCTGAAATCGCTCAATGTTTAGATAATATCTTAGCAAAACCAGGTGGATTCCAAGCTGTTGTTGAACAAGGCGGTGCAAATTTCTCTGGCGGTCAAAAACAAAGACTTTGCATTGCTAGGGCAATTTTAAAAGAACCAAAAATTATGATTCTTGATGACTCAACATCTGCTGTTGATACAAGAACTGATAAATTAATTCGTAAAGGATTAAAAGAAGATTTACCAACCATGACAAAAATTGTCATTGCTCAACGTATTTCTTCCATTGAAGATGCAGACCAAATCATCATTATGGACAACGGTCATATCGATGCAATTGGTACTCATGATGAACTTCTTAAATCTAATAAGATTTATCAAGAGGTCTATCACACTCAAAATCGTGTTGGAGGTACAAAATAATGCCACCAGTAAGGATTAAAGAAAGAGGAAGAGCCAAGAAAGGTACAATGACCAGATTACTTAAACAATTGTTTAAGTTATATCCAGGTCGTCTTGTGACTGTTTTCATCTGCATTGTTTTCAATGTTTTCGCCAACCTTTGTTCATCAATTTTTGCTAACTTTATTACTGTTTGTTTGACAAACGCTATTTCAAAAGGTGCAAATCCATTCGAAGGTTCATATACCTGCGTTGCTATGGGTATTACTGTTAACACAAACATCACTGTATTGTTAGTAACAATGGGTGTTATCTATATCATTGGAATTTTCTCTGCATGGTATTGGAATAGAACCATGGCAATTCTTACTCAAAAATTCCTTAATGATTTCAGAATCCGCATGTTTGATCATTTACAAGACTTACCAATCAAGTATTTCGATACACATCAACACGGTGAAGTCATGTCATTATTCACAAATGATATCGACACAATTAGACAATTTATTTCACAAGCAATGCCAAGCTTAATTCAAGCTGGTTTTGCAGTGATTTTCTGCTTTGTAACTATGTTAATCAACTCAATCTGGATGACTTTAGTTACAATTCTCTGCACAATCGCAATGTTTATGACAACTAAAGTTATTGGTGGTCGTTCATCAAAATACTTTATTAAACAACAAGTACAAGTTTCTAAGGTTGAAGGTAACATTGAAGAAGCAATCAATGGCCTTAAAGTCATTAAGGTCTTCTCTCATGAAGAAAAATCTTGTGATGAATTTGATGAGTTAAATAACACACTTTGTGAATACTCAACCGAAGCTAACATTTCAGGTAACATTACAATGCCAATTAACGGAAATATTGGTAACTTTATGTATGTTTTAACCGCAACAGTTGGTTTCTTAATGTTATTAATCCCATCATTCTATAACGTTACAATTCTTGGAGAAGTTTACTCTGTCGGATCTTCACCAGAATCTATTTCAACATTCTGGGGCATGATTGTCGCATTCTTAATGATGTCTAGAATGTTCACAAATAACGTTAATACATTCTCACAACAAATTATCTTCATTGTCATGGGTATGGCTGGTGCATCTAGATGCTTTGACTTACTCGATGAAATTCCAGAACAAGACGAAGGCTATGTTACTTTAGTAAACGTCAAGAAAGATGAAAATGGCAACTTGGTTGAAACAACTGAGCGTACACACATGTGGGCTTGGAAACATCCACATAAAGCTGACGGAACAGTTACTTATACTGAACTCAAAGGAGACATTCTCCTTGATCATGTTGACTTTAGCTACAATGGTACAAAGATGATTCTTCATGACATCTGCATCTACGCTCACCCAGGTCAACAAATCGCACTTGTTGGCGCAACAGGCGCAGGTAAGACTACAATCACAAACTTAATCAATAGATTCTATCCTCTTGCAGATGGTAAAGTTAGATACGATGGAATTAACATTAATAAAATTAAAAAGGAAGACTTGCGTCGTTCTTTAGGCATTGTTTTACAAGATGTTAACTTATTTACTGGCACAGTTATGGAAAACATCCGTTATGGCCGTTTAGACGCAACCGATGAGGAATGCATCGCAGCTGCCAAGATTGCTAACGCACACGACTTTATTACACGTCTTCCAGAGGGTTATAACACAATGCTTTCAGGGGATGGCGCTAACTTGTCTCAAGGACAACGTCAATTACTCTCTATTGCACGTGCTGCAGTAGCAGACGCACCTGTTATGATTCTTGACGAAGCTACATCATCAATCGATACAAGAACTGAAAAACTTGTACAGCAAGGCATGGATGGACTTATGAAAGGACGTACAGTCTTTGCAATTGCCCACCGCTTATCAACAATTCAAAATTCTAATGCAATTATGTGTATGGAACACGGTCGTATTATTGAACGTGGTGACCATGATGAATTAATTGCTAAAAAAGGTTATTACTATCAACTCTACACTGGAGCCTTTGAGCTCGAATAGGAGAAACAATATGAAAAGCAAACTTCTTTTATTACCTGTATTATTAGCAGGTCTTTTAGCTAGCTGTGGAAATCAACCTGGCCCAGGACCAAATCCAGATCCTGATCCAGTTGTCCATGTTCAAAGTATTACTTTAAACAGTGATCGAGTTATCATGACTGTTGGAAAAACATACAGCATTGCTGCAAGTGTTCTTCCTGCAAATGCTACTGATAAATCATTTACATGGTCATCTACTGATGAAACAGTTGCAAAATATGAAGCTGGAAAAATTCACGGTTATAAACCAGGTGAAGTAACTATTACTGTTACTACAACTGACTTGCATATTACTGATACTTGTTTAGTCACTGTTGAAGAAGACACAGACATTCATGTTGAAACAATTAATTTCGAAACACCTGAAGTTGACTTATACGTAGGTGCTACATACTCACAAATGCCTTTAATCACACCTGATGATGCAACATGCAAAGATGTAGAATGGTCTTCATCACTTACTACGGTTGCAACTGTCAGTAACACAGGTTTAGTAACCGCCAAAAAAGCTGGAACTACAGTAATTACTGCAAAAACAGAAGATGGCGGAAAAGAAGCAACTTACAAAGTAAATGTTTCTGAAGAACCTATAAAAGTTTCAACAATTAAAGAAGTAAAAGATTACATTGCTGCACATCCAGTTACTGTTAATTCACATAAATGTGGAGTTAATAAAGATGTTTCATTTACCATCGCTGGATTTGCAATCGCAAAATTTGACTTAATTAAAACAAAAAAGAGCTTTGGTCTTGATGTATCTTATCCAGGAAAAACAATTATTGCAGATGAGACTGGTTATATTGCCTGCGCATCACTCACAACAAAAGGCTCAAACTCTTTATATGAAAAAGTTGCTGATCACCAATGCAAAGACACATCAAGATACACAGTTAAAGGCTATATTTCTACCTATTTAGATCAACCAGAGCTTGTTGTTGAATCATTTGTTTGGGATGAAAAACTTGACGTTAAATGGAACGCTGACAAGCTCATTAAAAAAGAAGTTACTATCTCAGATTTCTTTGATGAAGCAGCAAATGTTTATTACAACTGTGCAGGACATGGCTATGGTGAAATTTATTCGCTCAAAAGACTCACATGTTTTTCAATGGAATCTAACGGTTCTGGTGTTAGATACTATCACTTTACTGATGGCACACATCAACTTAGAGTAAATGCTTTTAACATTAGCCAATGCAGTGTTGGTTATGCATACGATATTATCGGTATCACATCACTTAAAAACTATTCAGCAATTATTGTTGGTTTAAAAATTAAGAGTTCTTCTTCAGAACCTGTTGAACTAGATTACGAATCTGTAGCAACAGAACAAACAATTGATAATTTAAGAAAAAATAAAACCAATCAAGATGACACTGATACAAAGTATCCAACCTATATTAAGTCATGGAAAAACGTATATAAAGTAACCGGATATTTAACCTCCTGCATTCAAGATGGTAAATATTATTTAGGTATAAGAGATACTTACTATACTGGTAAAGATGAAATCCAAGGAAAAGATAATGCGAGATCAACCTACAAAATGGCTTTAATTAAGAATGATAACTTCTGGAATTGCACTTGGGAACAATATGAAAGATTTAATCCGTATGGCGAATATATTAACGTAAACACCCCATGCACTTTCTACTATGTACAAGAACTAATGGGTTATAAATCTGGCGAAACATTATGGGACATTATGTTAATCCCATCATCATTGCCTGAACTCGTTGCATAGCAAAAAGAAAACTCGAACCAAACGGCTCGAGTTTTTTTATTGATTATTTACCAATCTTTAATAAGTTTTCCATTAAGGCTAATCTGGTAAGAAGTCCAACTCCACCAGGAACTGGTGTTTGAAGTCTTACTGGAAGACCTGGTTCGACGTCTCCGTGTAGTCCATCTTCATCTCTATTAATTCCGACATCAACAATAACTGCTGATTCTTTGAATTTGAATGATTTGGTAATTAAGTGTTTTCTGCCAACTGCAACGACAACAATGTCTGCATTAGCAAGGTAATTTGCCATATCTTCTTTTGAGGTTTTAGAGTGAAGAACTGTAACGTTGCAGCTTTCCTTTAAAAGGAGTTTTGCCATTGGCTTGCCAACAATGTTACTTCTACCAATTACAACGGCATTTTTGCCCAAAAACTCTATGTTTTCGTGCTTTAAATAGTTCATGATGCCTTGTGGTGTGCATGGATTTAATGCACTTAATGGATGGAAGCCATCAACATCTTTTGCTGGTGAAATTGCAAGCTTAACTGTCTCTTCATTAATTTGTTTTGGAAGTGGCATTTGAACAATGAATCCATCAACATGACGATCCTTGTTTAATTTTGCAATAACCTTAAGAAGGGCTTTTTCACTCATATCAACTGGGAACTTTAATAACTTTGCGTTGATACCAAGTTCTGCAGCATCCTTAAGTTTTCCCTTAACATAGGCTTTACTTGCTTCATCTTCATTAAGTTGAACAATAACGAGATTTGGCTTCTTTGCCATTGATGCAACTTCAGCTTTAATCTCTTCTTTTCTTGCTTTAATGTACTCTTTAATTGTCATAATTTTTTACCTCAAAATTAAATGATTGCGAAAATTATAACAAATTACACCAAAAATTGGTATAATTAGTTATATGGAGTTCGTTGGAATCGATAAATTTTCACTTCTAGACTACGAAGAAAAGGTATCTGTCGTACTATTTTCGCCAGCTTGTAATTTCAGATGTCCATTCTGTCACAATGGTGATTCAGTACTCAATTCAAACACTTCAATTCCTTTCGATGAGATTTTATATTTCTTAAAAAGTAGAGTTGGTTTGATAGATGCAGTTGTTTTCACTGGTGGCGAACCAACAATGATGCCTGAACTTGAGGAAAGAATTAGAGAAGTCAAAAAACTTGGCTTCCTTATTAAACTTGATACAAACGGAACAAATCCAACAATTCTTCAACACCTCATTGATGAAGAACTTTTAGATTACGTTGCAATGGATATTAAGAACTCTGAAAAAGAGTACGCAAAGACAACAGGATGTAAAGTTTTAAATCTTGAAAATGTGAAAAAATCCATCAAAATACTAGTAAATTCCCCAATATCTTACGAATTTAGAACAACTTTAGTAAAAGAATTTCATACTAAAGAATCAATCACTGAAATGCGTGATTTAGTAAGTGGCGCAAAGAAACTATATCTACAAAAATTTGTTGATAGAGAAGGAGTCATACAAAAAGGCCTCCACGATATTTCTATCGAGGAAGCCAATTCGTTTAAGGATATTTTATCTGAAGCAGTTACAAATGTAGAGCTTCGTGGATATTAACCTAAGTATTTAACTGCTGACATAGCAGCAACAGCACCATCATTACAGGCAGTGACAACTTGTTTCACTGCTTTTTTTCTTGTGTCACCACAGGCGAACAAGCCAGGTGTCTTGGTTTTCATATCCTCATCTGTAACAATGAAGCCTTTATCAAGATCAACCAAGTTGCTGAACTTTTCGTTATCTGGAAGTTGGCCAATTGAGACAAAGACATTGTCTGTTTTGTACTCGAACACTTCTTTGGTAACTGTATTTTGGAATACAAGACCTTCGAGTCTATCTGTTCCAACATACTTCATAAGGCTCATGTTGTTCATAACTTCAATGTTTTCTCTTGCATTGACTCTATCTTGAAGAACTTTTTCTCCAAAGAATCC
Source organism: Bacilli bacterium (assembly GCA_024408085.1). Lineage (GTDB taxonomy): Bacteria > Bacillota_I > Bacilli_A > RFN20 > CAG-826 > Fiminaster. The sequence goes on from JAKSVH010000002.1 coordinate 33,466, forward strand.
ACCAAAGAGAGTAAACATATGAACTTTTGTACAATAACCAGAGAGAAGAAGTGCATATTGAAGAGCTGTATTTGCATCTCCAATTAAGTAAACTTCTTTTCCTTTAAACAATGGACCATCACATGTTGCGCAATAGTAAACACCTTTACCAATTAAGTGCTCTTCATTATCGAGTCCCATGGTTCTATGTTTGACGCCATTTGCGATAATTACAGCTTTAGCCTCATAGGTGTTATAATTGCCTTTTACTGCGAAAATCTCACCGTTTTTCTGGATATTTTCAACATTTTCGAGTTCAAACTCTGCTCCAAGATCTGTGATTTGTTCGAACATTTTGTCAGACAATTCAAGACCGGAAATTTCCTTAATTGTAGGATAATTTTCTACCTTTGGAGAGTTAGCAATTTGACCCCCAAAATTTTCTTTTTCGAGGATCAAAACTGACTTGTTTGCTCTTAATGCGTACAAGGCGGCAGTCATTCCTGATGGACCACCACCAATGATAATAATGTCGTACATTTTATCTTCTACTTTCAATCCAGCCTTTGATGTTTGATGCATTTTCGTAAACATCAAATCCGTCACCATTTGGAACTATGAGTGTTGGTGCTGATTTAACTTCGAGCTTCTTTGTAAGTTCGACATTTTCTTCTGCATCAACCCAATCATACTCAATGCCTGCTTTTTCTAAAAGCATCTTTGACATTTTGCAGTTTGGGCATGTCTTTGTTCCGAATAATGTTACTTTTGAAATTGTGACATCGCTTTCGCATTCTTCGCAGCAACATTCATCATGATGTAATTCATGAGTTAAATGTGAATTTGCTGGATCATATTCTTTACGATCTGCGAATTCTGCAAGTTTACCATCGTTCCAGTTTTGAACTGGTCTGTAGTAACCTGTAATTCTGGAGTAAACTTCTGTTTTTGCTCCACATTTTGGACAAACATATTGTTCACCTTCAATGTAACCGTGTTCCTTACAAATTGAGTAAGTTGGTGACATTGTGTAGTATGGAATGTGATAGTTTTCGGCAATCTTTCTAACCAAATTCATACAAGATTTGTATGAAGGAAGTTTTTGACCAAGGAATGCGTGGAAGACAGTACCTGATGTATAAAGAGTTTGAAGTTGATCTTGAACATCAAGTGCTTTGAAGATGTCTTCTGTGTAACCAACTGGTAAGTGTGAAGAGTTGGTGTAATATGGAGTTTTTGCAGTTCCTTCGGAAGCACAGATAATGTCTGGATATCTTGCCTTGTCGTGTTTTGCTAAACGATAAGAAGTTGATTCAGCTGGTGTTGCTTCGAGGTTGTAAAGGTCACCATATTGTTCTTGGTAGTCAGAGAGTCTTGTTCTCATATGATTGAGAACTGCTTTTGTAAATTCAACTGCTTCTGGATTTGTTAAATCTTTCTTTAACCAACGTGCATTTAAGCAAGCTTCGTTCATACCAACAAGACCAATTGTTGAGAAGTGGTTGTTGAATGTGCCTAAGTAACGTTTTGTGTATGGATAGAGTCCTGCTTCAAGTAAAGTTGTGATTGTATTTCTCTTAACTTTAAGTGATCTAGCAGCAATATCCATAATTTTATCTAAGCGTGCGTAGAAGTCTTGTTCATCAGTTGCTAAATAAGCGAGTCTTGGCATATTAATTGTGACAACACCGACAGAGCCTGTAGACTCACCAGAACCGAAAAATCCACCGGATTTCTTGCGTAATTCACGTAAATCTAAGCGTAAACGGCAACACATTGAACGAACATCGCTTGGTTCCATATCAGAGTTAATATAGTTGGAGAAATATGGTGTTCCGTATTTTGCTGTCATTGTAAAGAGAAGCTTGTTATTCTCTGTTTCTGACCAGTCAAAATTCTTTGTGATTGAGTAGGTTGGGATTGGGTATTGGAATCCACGTCCGTTAGCATCGCCTTCAATCATAACTTCAATGAATGCTTTGTTGACCATATCCATTTCAGCCTTACAATCTTTGTACTTGAAGTCCATTTCTTTGCCGCCAACAATACAGTTGAGTTCTGCCATATCATTTGGAACAACCCAGTCTAATGTAATGTTTGTGAATGGTGCTTGAGTACCCCATCTTGATGGTGTATTAACACCATAGATGAAGGATTGAATGCATTGTTTAACTTCTTTATAGCTGAGGTTATCAACTTTAACAAATGGAGCTAAATAAGTATCAAATGATGAGAAGGCTTGTGCGCCAGCCCATTCATTTTGCATAATTCCTAGGAAGTTAACCATTTGGTTACAAAGTGTTGATAAGTGAGATGCTGGAGAAGAAGTAATTTTTCCAACAACGCCACCTAAACCTTCTTGAATTAATTGTTTTAATGACCAACCTGCACAGTAACCTGTGAGCATTGATAAGTCGTGGATGTGAATATCAGCATTTTTGTGAGCATCTCCGATTTCCTTATCGTAAATCTCACTTAACCAGTAGTTTGCTGTGATTGCGCCAGAGTTTGATAAAATCAAACCACCGACAGAATATGTAACTGTTGAGTTTTCTTTAACTCTCCAGTCATTAACTTTTAAGTAGTTATCGATAACGTTCTTGTAGTCAATGCTTGTTTGTGAGAATTGACGTAATGTTTCATGTTGTTTTCTGTAAACCATGTAGGATTTAGCAACATCAATAAATCCTGATTGAATTAAAACAACTTCAACTGAGTCTTGAACATCTTCGACTGCGACTGTTTCATCTGCTTTAATCTTTTGGTTGAAATCAGCTGTTACGCGTAACGCGAGCATCTCTATAATATCTTTAGTGTAGAACTTGTGTTCTTGCATAAATGCCTTTTCGATGGCATTTTCGATCTTTTCGATGTTGAAGTCTGTAACAGAACCATCTCTTTTTCTGATTTTAATCATAATTTTCTCCTTTTTTTGCGTTTTTAAAATATACTCTGCGAGCAGAGTATTTTTTACCAACACCTGGTTAAGTTTGGTGAGAATATTATATATAAGGTTATATAAAAAGAAAATAGCGACTTAAAGAAAATATATACACTGTACAACTTTTTGTAAAATTGTTTCGATTTTTTCAAAAGTTTTAAAAAAACACCCGGTTATGTTAACCAGGTATTTTTAATGTCTATTTTATAGACATTATTCATTATACTTTTTAGCAATACCTTTAAATTTTTCTACTGGATACTTCTTTTCATTTTGATCCATTTTAGAATTTACGACTACGTCGACATCTAATCCGAGTTTATCAACTAGATTTTGACAGTTGACTATAACGTCAGCTAATTCTTCTTTTATTTTCTCAATATTGCCATTTTCATTCCATTGAAAACACTCAAGTAATTCTGTTGCTTCGATTGCGATTGTCTTAGCAAGTGCGTTTGGAGTGTGATATTTATCCCAATCACGATCAGCAGTAAATTTACGAATTCTTTGTATTGTTTCTTCTTTCATAGATATCAACCTCAAATATATTATAGCAAAATTTAAAAATTTTTGCTAAAATATTACCCAGGTGATACAAAATGGAACAAGCAATTTACGAAAAATACGAATCCTGGTTGAACGAAATAACCATCACTCCTTCTGAAAAAGAAATTCTAAAGAATTTCTCCCAAGAAGAAATTGAAAGTTGTTTTGGAGCAGACCTTGAATTCGGCACCGCTGGTATTCGTGGCGTTATGGGTGTCGGAACAAATAGAATGAACATTTATGTTGTAAGACAAGCAACACAAGGATTAGCAGAATATTTGCTCGCTAATTTTAAGTCTCCTTCAGTTGCAATCGCTTATGACTCTAGAAATAACTCTGAAAAATTTGCAAAAGAAACTGCATCAGTTTTAGCTGCAAACGGAGTCAAAGTTTATATATTTAGAGAATTAATGCCAGTTCCAGCACTTTCGTTTGCAGTAAGAAAACTTAAAACATCTGCAGGTGTTGTCATCACTGCTTCACACAATCCAAAGCAATACAATGGTTATAAAGTTTATGGTTCAGATGGATGTCAAATGACACCGGCTGCAGCTAAGCAAGTTTTGGAAAATATCCGCAAAATACCAGTGTTTTCTGGCGTAAAACGCAGTACTTTCGCAATTGAAATGTCAAATGACCGTATCGCATACATACCAGAAAAAGTAATTGAAAAGTACTATACTTCAGTTCTTAAACAATCCATTCTTTCACCAAAACAAGATGATAGGGTTTTAAGAATTACATACACTCCACTTCATGGATCAGGACTTAAACCAGTTACAACAGTTCTCAATCGTGATGGATTTAACTTAATTGATATTGTTGAAGAACAAAAATATCCAGATGGAGACTTTACTACATGTCCATATCCAAATCCAGAACTCAAAGAAGCCATGGAACTTGGAATTAAGTTAATGCTTGAAAAAGAAAATGATTTATTAATTGCAACAGATCCAGACTCTGATAGAGCAGGCGTTGTTGTTAATAATAGAAAAACACCAGTAATCTTAACTGGAAATGAAATTGGAATTCTTCTTTTTGACTTTATTGTCAACGCAAGACTTCAATCACATAAAATGCCAAAGAATCCAGTTGTTGTAAAAACAATTGTTTCAACTGATTTAATTAATATTATGGCAAAGAAATATGGTGTTAAGGTTATTGATGTTCTAACTGGATTCAAATACATTGGTGAACAAATCCATTTACTTGAAGAAAAATCAAATGTTAAGAGATTCATTTTAGGTTTCGAAGAATCCTGTGGATATTTAACAAACCCAGCAGTTAGAGATAAAGATGCTGTTAATGCAGTACTTCTCATCTGTGAAATGGCTAACTATTACAAACATAGAGGCGTTACATTGGTTGATAGACTCGAACAACTTTATAAAGAATTTGGTGACTACAAAACAGTTACACTTTCATATCAATTTGAAGGCCTTGATGGTAAAGATAAAATGGCTGAAATTATGGCCAACTTCAGAAAGCCAGAAATTCAAAAAATCCTTGGAAATGTCCAATATATTGGCGATTATCTCCAGCAAAAGCTCATTTTTTCGGATCATGAAGAACCAACCAATTTACCACAATCAGACGTTATTAAAATGTTCCTTGACGATGCAGAAACTGTAACAATTCGTCCATCAGGAACAGAACCAAAAGTTAAAGCTTATATCTTCGCTCATGGTGAAGAAAGAGTTGAAGCTCTAAAACATATAATCGATAACTTAATGAAGTAATAAAAAGCCGCTCATTCACGAGCGGCTTTATTTTAATTATTTTTCAATAAACTCTAGGAAGTCTTTTAGGACTGAATCTTTATCTGTTTCATTATGAATTTCGTGTCTCATATTTGGATAAAGTTTCAATGTAACATCTTTAATTCCTAATTTTTGATACATCTTAACAAGTTTTGTTGGACCTTTTCCTTTATGACCAACTGGGTCTTCAGTACCTGCTGGGACAAAGATTTTGAGATCTTTATTAATCTTATTAAGGAATTTGCCTTTGTACAATCTGTGATTGCCTTTTAAAAGTTCTCTATAGAATCCATTCGATGAACCCTTACCACATTTTGGATCTGCAATGTATCTTTCAACATTACCTTTATCATATGATAACCAGTCACAATCAGTTTCTCTGTGTTTAACTGATTTTGCATAGGCTCCAATAGCAAGTGATCTAAGGAATTTGCCTTTCTTGTTTTCACCACGCATTTTACAAACCAATCTAGCAAGTTGGTAACCAATTGAATAAGTGAACTTACTATTTGGACCATCTGTTCCACAGATAATTGCTTTATTTGCGTGTTTTGCGTAACGTTGAATGTAATCCTGAACAATAAATGAACCCATAGAATGTCCAAAGACAATAACTGGAAGTCCTTTGATTGCATATTTCTTGACTAAATCATCAAGAACTCTAACAAATTTAGAGAATGCTGATCTTGGGACAATACCAAGTTCATCTAAATTTTGAACGTTTTCACCTTGGCCATAATAGTCAATTGAATAAACGTTGTAATTATTCTCATTGAAAAAGTTTGCAAAGGAATCATATCTCTCTGCACATTCTTCCATTCCAGTAGCAATAAAAATACATCCCTTAGGTTGATTTACTTCCCAAGCGAAACCAGAAAGAACATCATTGTTAACAGTCTTAATGCTGATCAATCTTTTGTTCATATGCTACCTCCTATTTTTCGTATCCTTTTGGATTGTGTTTTTGCCAGTTCCAAGAGTCACGGCAACAATCCACAATTGTGTACTTAGTTTTGAATCCTAATTCACGATAAGCTTTGTCTGCATTTGCATAACAAGTTGCTATATCACCAGGTCTTCTTTCTACTATCTTGTAATTGATTTTTAATCCATTAGCTTCTTCAAAAGAATGGACCAAATCTAATACTGAAGTACCTACCCCGGTGCCTAGATTATACACTAATAACACAGGGGCGTGTGCGATTTTTTTAAGCGCAAGCACGTGTCCGATAGCTAAATCAACAACATGAATGTAGTCACGAACGCCTGTCCCGTCAGGTGTATCATAGTCATTACCAAACACTGAAAGTTGTGGTAACTTGCCTACGGCAACTTGTGTAACATAAGGCATTAAATTATTAGGGATTCCTTGTGGATCTTCACCCATTAATCCAGACTGGTGAGCACCTATTGGATTGAAGTAACGTAAAATGATAAAATTCCACGAATTATCCTTACCGTATAGGGCCTTAAGCATGTTTTCTATGCGATATTTTGTCTCTGCATATGGGTTGGTTGTAGCACCAACTGGATCTTCTTCATAAATTGGGACTCTCTTTGGGTCGCCATAAACAGTAGCACTTGAAGAGAAAATTAAGTTCTTGCAGCCATGCTTTTCCATGACTCTAAGAAGTACTTCAGTTGAGCCAATGTTATTATCAAAATATAGCTCTGGGAATTTGCATGATTCACCTACTGCTTTTAATCCTGCAAAATGGATGACAGCAAAGATGTTATTCTCTTTAAAAATCTTTTCCATTTTTTCTTCATCACGAACATCATTTTCGTAGAAGATTGGACGCTTGCCAGTAATCTTTTCGATTCTATTTAAAACTTCTGGCTTGGAGTTACATAAATTATCAACAATAATTGGTTCATAACCTGCTGAAATAAGTTCAACACAAGTGTGTGAACCAATGTAACCCATTCCGCCTGTAACTAAAATCTTTTCCATTAGCGTTTCTTTAACTCCTCAAGTAAAACATCTGAAGTCATTTTAGGATTAATCTTGCCTTGGGTTTTCTTCATAATTTGACCAACCAAGAAACCAAGAGCTCTACCCTTGCCTTCTTTGTAGTCAATGATTGCTTGTGGGTTCTCTTTTAAGACCTCATTAACAGCATCTTGAATAAATGAAATATCCGAGATTTGACTGGAAATTCCACACATTTCCTTAGCTTTTTTGGCATCAACACCTGCTTCAATCATCTTTGCAAAAATCTCTCTTGCTTGGTTAGAATTGACTTCATTTTTCTCGACCATATTGACGAGTCCGGCAAGCACTTCTGGCTTCATTGGGAATGCTTCAATTGTAAGAATATTTTTGTTAAGATATCCTGCAACATCAACATTGATCCAGTTCGCTAAAAGTTTATAAGCTTTTGTAGATTTTGTAGCTTCATCATAATAATCAGAAACTGCTTTTTCGCTTACAAGTAAAGATGCATCGTAATCATTTAATCCATATTCAGAAATATAACGAGCTTTCTTAGATTCTGCAAGTTCTGGGCATGATGCAACTGCATCATTAACGAACTCATCAGAAAGTTTGATTGGTGTGATGTTTGGTTCTGGGAAATATTTATAGTCAACAGCATCTGTTTTAAGACGCATTGAGATTGTTTCTCCCTTTTTGTCGTCGTAACGACGAGTTTCTTGTAAGACTTCACCGCCTTCTTCAAGAATCTTGGCTTGTCTTGCAACTTCAAAATCAATTGCCTTTTGAATATAGGAAATTGAGTTAATGTTTTTAATTTCAACTTTTGTACCGAAAACGTTGCTTCCTTTAGGCATAATTGAAACGTTGACGTCACAACGAAGTGATCCTTCTTCCATTTTGCCATCACTAACGCCGCTAAAAACAACGATTGAACGAATTCTTTCGACGTATTTCATGGCTTCTTCACCACTTCTCATTTCTGGTTTAGAAACAATTTCGACAAGCGGAGTTCCAGCACGGTTGTAATTTAATAATGTAAATGCTGGGAAGTGAAGTTGTTTACAAGTATCTTCTTCGATATGTAATCTTTCGATACCAATACGTTTGGTTTTACCATTAACACTGATTTCAAGATAGCCTTCTGAACCAATTGGGCGTCTATCTTGAGTGATTTGATAACCTTTTGGAAGGTCACTATAGAAATAGTTCTTTCTATCAAAGTGTAATTCGTGGTCAATTGTCATATGCAAAGCATTACATACACGAATTGCGTACACTACGCCTTGCTTATTGACAGTTGGCATTGTTCCTGGGAATGCAAAATCAAGAGGAACTGTTTGAGTGTTTGGTTCCTCGCCATAAACGACAGGAGCAGTAGAAAACATTTTTGACTTAGTCTTAAGTTCAACGTGAATTTCAAGACCAATAACAGGTACGAATTCCATTATTTTTCTTCTCCTTTCGCATAAACATTTGCAAGTCCAGTAACTTGTTCAAGAGCATAAGCTGCTTGGAACAAATTGCTTTCTTCAAAAGCACGGCCCATTAAGTTTGCGCCAAATGGCATGCCTTCTTTAAATCCAATTGGAAGAGTAATTGATGGAAGACCAGCAAAGTTACCCATACACAAATGGTTGTCTGCAATTAAATATTCATCTGATAATTTATCAGCGCCATCAGTTGCTTTTGGAGCAATACTTGGTGCAGCTGGTAAATAAATGAAATCATTCTCTTTGAGAATATTGTTAATTAAATCAACAATTCTTCTTCTATTCTTTTGAGCTCTAATAAAGAGATCGTTTTTATTTTCTTTCATTAAAGCAAAGCTTCCAATAACAAAACGACGTTTAATAAGTTCACTAAAGCCTTTTGTTCTAGCGTTTGCCATAACTTCTTCATAAGTTTCACCATTCGAAAGTGGGCCAAACTTAATTCCATCAAGGTTTGCGTTGTTTGATGTTGCTTCTGCACAAGAAATAACAAAATATGTTGGTAATAAGGATTGTAAAACCTCAACTGGCATTGATACTTCATTAACAACAAAACCTTTTGATTTAAGACCGCTAATTGTCTTATTGAAAGCATCTAAAACATCCTTGTCTGAGATGGTGTCGACAACTTCCTTAATAACTGCAATTCTTGGGGTTTTGCAGGCGATTTTTACGTTTTCTGCGTATTTTTCGACAGGTTTTGTGGATGAAGTTGAGTCTCTATCGTCGCGTCCTGCAAGAGCTTCAGTTACGATTGCAATATCCATAACGTTTCTTGCAAAATAAGCAACTGTATCAAGGGAAGGAGCAAATGGGAATAAACCATATCTAGAAATTCTGCTCCAGGTTGGTTTGAAACCGACAAGTCCTGCGAGTGATGCAGGTTTACGTACAGAGTCACCTGTATCTGAGCCTAATGCAAAAGGCACGATACCTGCGGCTGTAGCTGCTGCAGATCCACATGAGGAACCGCCCACTAATCTTGTGTGTGATCTATCGTATGGATTGTATGTCATTCCTAAGTGTCCGCTTAAGCCTGTTCCGCCCATTGCAAGTTCATCAAGAGTTGTTTTTGCAATTGCAACAGCTTTCTTTGCTCTGAGTTTTTCAACAACTGCAGCATCATAGACTGGAATGTAACCATTTAAAATGTTTGATGATCCAGTGGTTGGAACATCTTTTGTGGAGAAGTTGTCTTTAACAACAAATGGAATACCCCAGAGTGGATTATCAACTTCTGGTTCTCCAAGTTCACTTGCAAAAGCAAGTGCTTCGTTTTCCATAATGTATTCAAATGCATTGTTTGAATCTTTCTTAGCAAGTTCGATAGCATCCTTAACTAAGTCAACTGGAGTTACCTTTTTGGAAACTAGTAACTCATGTAATTCTAAAATGGACTTACCTTCGTACATACTATTGAACCACCTTTGGTAACTTAATTTGTCCACCAATCTTACGTTTAGAGTTACGTAAAGCAACTTCTCTATTGAGAGGTTCTTCTGGTTCGTCTTCTCTTAAATAAGAGGTGGTACATTCAAATGGGAAAACCATTGGTTCAAGGCTATCGAGTGATTTATCAGAACCAATAATCTCCATTTGTTTTGTGATAACATCAAACTCTTTAAGTAGTGTTTCATACTCAGAGTCAGACATATCAAACAGCAATCTTTTTGCTGCGTCTTTTAATACATTAATATCGTAATTCTTCATAACGGTTTTATATGATACTATTTTTGAAGTAATTCTTCAAACTCTTCTTCATTTAGAGTCTTTATACCAAGAGCGTGTGCTTTATCAAGTTTTGAGCCTGCTTCTTCACCATAAATAACGAAGTCAGTCTTAGCAGAAACTGATCCTGCAACCTTCGCTCCAAGGTTCTCTAAAATCTCGGTTGCTTCTTTTCTGCCATACTTAGAAAGTGTTCCGGTAAGGACACAAGTTTTGCCATAGAAAGGTGAATTTGTGTCGACTGTAATTTTGCCTAAATATTTGAAATTAAGGCCTTTTTCACGGAGATTTTCAATCATTTCGCGATTATTTTCATTGTGGAAGAACTCGTAAATTGAGTGAGCGGAAACTGGTCCAACATCAGGAATTCCGAGCAGATCTTCTTCTGTTAACTCAAAGAACTTATCAAGCTCCACAAAACGTTTTGCGAGTATCTTGGCCATCTTCTCTCCAACTTCTTTAATTCCAAGACCAAAGAGCAATTTTTCGAGAGAATTATTTTTTGAATTTTCGATTGCTGCTAAAAGATTGTCGACTGATTTTTCTTGCCAACCTTCTCTTCCAACAATCTCGTCGCGTTTTTGCCAGAGATCATAAATTGATGGAATTGAATCAATAAGTCCGGCATTAAAGAATTCTTCGCAAACTTTATCGCCCATTGTATCAATGTCCATTGCATCTCTACTTGAGAAATGAATCATTCCTTCAATTTGTCTTGCTGGGCAAGTTGGAGAAACACAGAAATGCATAGCATCTTTCTTAATTAAAGGTGCTCCACAAACTGGACATGTATCAATCATGACAAAGTCATCTTCTGTTCCGTCTCTTCTTTCTGGAAGTGCTCTAACAACTTCAGGAATAACGTCTCCAGCTTTTCTAATTACAATGTAATCACCAATTTTTAAGCCTTTTTCATTTACAAAATCTTCGTTGTGAAGTGTTGCTCTAGAAATTGTTGAACCTGCTACTTTAGTAGGAGTAATTACAGCGTTAGGAGTAATCTTTCCAGTTCTACCAACTGTGAAGATAATATCTTCGAGTTTAGTAATAACTTCCTCTGGTGGGAATTTATAAGCAATAGCCCATTTTGGAGTCTTTGCTGTATAACCTAAAACATTATACTTTGTGATGTCGTTAACTTTGATAACAATACCATCAATATCGTATGGAAGACTTTGTCTTTTTGCAGTGTATTCTTCAATATAAGCAATAACTTCATCGATTCCATTACAAATTCTTCGTTCTGGATTTGTTCTAAAACCAATTGATTGGATATAATCCAAAGCATCACTGTGCTTCTTAAAACCAAGCTCGTCAGCATTAACTAAATAATACCAATAACCTTCGAGTTTTCTTGATGCTGCTACTGAACTATCAAGTTGTCTAATTGAACCTGCTGCTGCATTTCTTGCATTTGCAAGTAATTGTTCGCCTTTTTCTGCTCTAGCTTTATTCAAATCTTCAAGAGTTTTCTTTGGCATATAAACTTCACCACGAACTTCAAATGGTCTAATTTCTTTTACGTGGGTTGGAATTGAATGAATTGTTAAAACGTTGTTTGTAACATCCTCTCCTTCTGTTCCGTCACCACGAGTTGCAGCGTAGTTAATCTTGCCATCGACAAAGTCGAGAGACATAGCAAGACCATCTATTTTCATTTCACACATGTATTCAACTTTGTCGCCACCAATAACATCACGAATTTTCTTGTCAAAATCACGCATATCATCTGCGCTAAATGCGTTGGCGAGCGAAAGCATCATACGTTTGTGGCGAATCTTTTGGAACTCGTCCAAAACCTTTCCTCCAACTCTTTGAGTTGGTGAAAGTGGTGTGATTAATTCAGGATATTGTTTTTCGATAGCAATGAGTTCGTTCATCAAACGATCGTATTCACTATCAGGAACACTTGGGTTGTCTAGGACATAATATTCATATGACCATTTTTCGACTGTAAGAGTAATTTCTTCTGCTCTTGCTTTTGCTTCTTTTAGTGTCATGCTAATCCTCCTCTCGATTCTTTACTAATTTTTGGGTGAGTGGCTAGAATTGATTTTCTGCCATGTTCTTCAAATTCTATAGAAAGTATTGTTCCATCTATGATGGCCACTACAATTCCTCTACCAAACACTTCATGAATTGCAATGTCTCCGACTTTCCAATCTCTAATTCCGTTGTCGGTTGGTTTAGGTGGAACGTCAGATATTTGTGATTCAAATCCATCGAAGTGTTGATCTGGATAAAATCCAATGTCATCCATAAATGATGGTTTTGGTCTTGGTGTATAGTAACCTTTTGGAACAATTTCTAAGCCTGCTTCCTTAAGGAATCTTGATGGAACTGCATTTTGCTCTAGAACAAACGAATAACCAGTGTTTAAAGACACGTAGAGATTCTTTTTAGCTCTAGTGAAAGCAACATAGGCAAGTCTTCTTTCCTCTTCTTCACCATCAAGTCCAGATTCATCGGTGGTTCTATGGCTTGGGAAGATTCCATCAATCATTGAAATAACAAATACGTGATCAAACTCAAGTCCTTTTGCAACGTGAATTGTCATGAGTGAGACATAATCGCCATCTTTAATTTCGTCTTGAGAAGTTTGAAGTGATGCGTTCTCTAAATAAGTTTCAAAACTTGAGTCTGGATTTTTACGCAAAAATGCTGTGATATCTTCAAATAATTCCTTAACGTTTCCAATTCTTTCTTCAGCAGTTTCGTCATCACTTGAAAGGTAATCAAAGTAACCTAAATCTCTAACAAAATCCTCAAGAATTTTTGAGTAAGCTTCAAGATTTTGATCGAGTTTTGCACGGGTTTCTTTGATTTTTTCAACTAAAACGGTGAGCGCCATAACGTTCTTGGCTTTCACTTCTGTTGCGTGGTTTTGGATCTGATCGATGTAATCAAAATAAGATAAATTAAGTTCGTCTTTTTCTGCTTTCAAAGCATCCATTGTTGAATCGCCAATTCCTCTTCTTGGGACATTGACAATTCTTTCAAAACTTAAGTCATCAGCGTGGTTATAAATGAGTCTAAAGTATGCTAAAAGATCCTTAATTTCTCTTCTTTGGAAGAATTTTGTGCCTCCAAAGATTTGATAAGGGATTGCTCGACGCATTAATTCGCTTTCAAATGGTTGTGTAAGGTAAGCTGCCCTATATAAAACAGCAATATTACGATAAGTTGTGCCTGGATGAGTTCTTACAATGTTCTCAATTTGATTCACAACATAAGTTGCTTCATCTTCTCTACGTCTTGAACAGTCTACAACAACAGGATCTCCCTTTTCGGACTCAGTAAATAAGTCTTTTGGAACTCTTTTCTTGTTGTGTGAGATTAATCTATTAGCATGATCAAGGATTGTTTTTGTTGAACGATAGTTTCTAGCAAGAATTAAAGTTTCAGCAAGTGGGAATGTTTTGTTAAATTGCAAAATGATGTTTTGGTTTGCGCCTCTCCATGTATAAATTGTTTGGTCTGGATCACCAACAACATAGAGGTGAGTGTGCTCATCCATAAGCAATCTAACGAGCTTAAATTGAACGTCGTTTGTATCCTGGAATTCATCGATTAAAATGTGGTCAATACGGTTTTGCCATTTTGCACGAATATCCGGGAATTCCTGGAGAATTTGTATGGTTTTCAGTAATAAATCATCAAAATCGAGGGAAAGCATTCTGTCTTTTCTTTCCTCGTACATATGGAAAATTTTGTTGGCTGTTTTTACCTTTTGAAGTTCGTGTTCATCAAGCACAATATCTTCCGGATAATAACCTTTGCATTTGTTTGCTCCAATGTATCCAATTGCGTACTTAACAACGTCGTCGTTTTTCTTAAATCCGAGATCGACACCAATGTTTTTGATTAAGGTTGTTGTATCTTCTTCATCCATAATTGTGAAATTGTTTGGGAAATGAAGAACATCAATTTCTTTTCTTAAAAACTTAGCACACCAGCTATGGAAAGTTGAAACAGTTAAACCTTGGCCGCAGCCATGTAAAAGCTTAAGGGCTCTTTCTTTCATTTCTGCTGCAACTTTATTTGTAAAAGCAATTGCAACAATCTTGTTTGGCTCGACATTTTTCTCTGAAATTAAGTATGAAATTCTGTATGTTAAAACTCTGGTTTTTCCTGAACCAGCGCCTGCAACGATTCTGGCGTATTGTGCGTCTGTAGAAACTGCTGCGTATTGTTGTTCGTTTAGTAAACTAGTATAATCCATAAATTAATCTGCTTATTACTAAGTAATATTTTACCACAATTATACGTATTACTCAAGATTAAAGAATTATTTCAAAAGGTCCATAATTTTCGAATTTCCAGCTACATTTTTAACGAGCGTTTTGTTAGTAATTTTTAGTAGTGTTGGATAACCCATAATTGCAAGTTGGCTAACATTTATTGCGCCAATCGTATCGGAGACATCATTTTTAATCACGTCTTTGTTTGTTCCTTTCACAAAATAAATGTCTCTTCGAGATAGTGCGGTCTCAATTATCCAATTTTTGAGTTCCTGACAGTGATTGCAAGTTGTTGAGTACAGATAAACATAATAGGAGTCCTTATTTTGAATCAAAATACTATTCCAATTAATAAAATAGTTTTCAACTTCAAAATATTCATGATCTGCCTCTGGAATTACAATGTCAGAAACATTGATTTTTTCTTCTTTTTTGGTGAATGTACAGCCCCCGAGAAGAAGCGGGAAAGCTAGTAAAAAATTAAAAGTCCTCATACTACTAATTTCAGGTCTACTTTGCATTTCCGCTGAAACTTTTTTAAAATAATAGTATTCATGGCACTTTTTTCTAAAAAAGAAACTCTAATAAGATCTATGCCTTTAATGGCAATGATGGCTGCAATTAACGTCATTTTTTCATTGTTCACAGCCTTCGTTCCTCTTTTGTCTGTAATCCTCATTATTTTTATTCCGCTTACAAGCACTCTTGTTGAGGTTTATTGCAAAGACAGATATTTTCCAATCTATGCGATTGCAACTTTGGGTCTTTCTGTTGTTGTTTCTTTGAGTGCAATCGACTTTACCTTATTTTATTTAATACCATCAGTTGTGACTGGTTATGTTTTTGGTCTAATGGCCAAAAAGAACTTCCCAAGTTTATGGGGAATTCTTATCGCATCAATTCTTCAAACAGGAATTTCGTTTGCGTTCATACCTTTAATTCAATTAATAACTGAGCACAATTTGATTGAAGACATTATTAAAATTTTGAATGTCACCGACAAAACTTACTTCAATAATTTGTTAATTTTGATGTTCTTTGTTGTGTCTTTAATTCAAACAATTTTGTCATTCATTGTTGTGACTAATGAATTACGAAAATTTGGGGTCAAAAACGACAACGAAAAAGATTGGAGATTGCCTGTTTCTTTAGCAACAATTTTAAGCTCAGGAATTGCTGTTGGACTCTACTTTGTTTATGTGCCAATTTCCCTATTGTGTGTGGGATTTGCATGGTATTTTGCGGTTTTTTCGCTTATTTTTGAGATCACAAGAAAGCAAAAAGTTTCAACCATAATCATGGCTTCGATGCTACTTGTAAACTTGTTCGCTTTTGCTGGTCTAAATCAGTTTGTTGAAAAAGGTAGCGAATTCATCCTTCTTGGAATCGCTCCTTTATGTATTTCATTAATATCTCTCGGATTTTACTTCTTGAAGAAGCAAAAATAATAGATAGAATATAAATATGCTAAGTTTCTTAAAAGTATTCGCTAGAGGAATCATTTGCACTGTTTTATTACCGTTAATTTTAGCAGTGTGGGTTCTTTATGGTGCCTACTGTTTAATCGCATTTATGGTCATGCTTGTTAAGAGCATTATTGTTTTCTTTGCAGGCGGAAATGCAGCAGGAGAAATGAAAGAAGACATTGAAGCAAAAAGAATTCTTCTTGAGGCTGAACAAGCCAAAGTTGAGCAAGCTCAAGTTATGAACATGATGTATCAAAATATGGCTGTACAACAACAAATGATGCAACAACAAATGATGCAACAAGGCATTCCACAACCAGCAATGCCTACACCAGAGCCAGCACCACAACCACAACCTGCGCAATTTGATCCATTTATTCCAGATGAAGTGCCTAAACAACCTTTGCCGGGCGCTGAAGAGGAACAACCAATAAATAATGGGGAAGGAGGAAATGACAATGGTCAGTCTTATTAAGCTTACCGAAAATGATAAGAGATTAATCATTGTTTTACTCTTGTTAGTAATCCTTCTTTTCGTTATCGTTGGTTATATTTCTTTACTTGTAAAGAAAATTATGAACCATCAAGGTTCTAAAGCCGATGGAATGCTTAAAAATGTTGTGGATGCTAAATTGTTCGACAACGAAAAAGCATTTGTTAAATTTGGTATTAAAAAGAACGTTAGAGTCTTCTTTAAAGAAGCTCGTATTCCTTTCTGTATCATTGCAGCAGGATTCTTGTTCTTGCTTCTCTATTGCTTGTTCTCTGGCAACTGGCATCCAGGCATCTTTAGTAGAGAAACAGGGTTTGGTTCCTTATTTCCAAAATTAGATACATGGCCAACAGCAGAATTCTTTGGAATTAAATTAATTAGTGGATGGCCAAAAGTGTTAGAGGCACCGTCATTAAAAGCTGCAGCTTGGTATAGCTACATCTTTGTCCCAGTAGAAGCTGTTGGAATGGTTTGGTTCCTTATTTACACACAAGCATACATTGCGCGCTCATTACGTATCTATAGGATAGCAAGAGGCATTTATAGAAAAAAGTTGGATGAGCAACCTGCAAATCCAACTCCTTCTCAACCACAATAACCTTTAGGTTATTTTGCTAAAATTACAATTTCATAAATTAACATTGCCACAAGCAATACACCAACAGCGACGAGCAAACCAAAAATACGGTTAAGCGAGCGCTGTTTTTTTAATGCTGCTTGAGCCTCTGGTGTTAATTCTTCAAGTTCCTTCGATCTATCTCTTAACATAATTAATACTTAATTGGATCGCTGGTTCTTGGGAATGGTTGAACATCTCTGATGTTGCTCATTCCAGTAACGTACATAAGTAAACGGTCAAAGCCGATACCAAATCCTGAGTGTGGGCATCCGCCATATTTACGAGTGTCTAAATACCATTCGAGACCTTTTGTGATTCCGAGTTCGTCCATACGTTTCTTAAGTAAGTCGTAACGTTCTTCTCTTTGTGAACCACCAACGAGTTCTCCAACATATGGAACAAGTAAGTCACAAGCTGCAACTGTTTTTCCGTCGTCATTTTGTCTCATATAGAAGGCTTTCATTTCTTTTGGATAATCAGTTACAAAGACTGGTCCTTTGATAACTTGTTCGGTGATATAACGTTCATGTTCTGATTGCATATCCATACCCCAGAAAATATCGTTATTCTCAAATTTATGGCCGTTTTCCTGGGCTTTTTTGAGTTCTTCGATAGCTTCGGTGTATGTCATTCTCTTAAATTCAGAGTGCAAAACATGATGTAATCTATCCTTTAAGGTTTTGTCGATAAAGTTGTTGAAGAAATCCATTTCGTCTGGGCAACCATGAAGTGCTTTATCGATACAATATTTGATACATGCTTCAATGCAATCCATGTCATCTGAGAGATCACAGAATGCCATTTCTGGTTCAATCATCCAGAATTCTGAAGCGTGACGAGTTGTATTTGAATGTTCTGCTCTAAATGTTGGGCCAAATGTATAAACATCGCGGAATGCCATTGCGAATGGTTCAACGTGCAATTGACCTGAAACTGTTAAAGCAACATCTTTGCCGAAGAATTCAGTTCTTGAGTTCTTTGGTCCAGTAACAATACCAAAGGTATTTCCAGCACCTTCACAGTCATTTGCGGTGAAAAGTGGGGTATGGACATACATAAATCCTTCGTTTTGGAAGAATTCATGAATTGCCATAGCCATGGCATTTCTCATACGGAAAACAGCGTTGAAAGTATTTGCTCTTGGTCTTAAGTGAGCAATCTCTCTTAAGAATTCCATTGAGTGAGCTTTCTTTTGAAGCGGGTAGTCTGGATCAACTGCACCAGTAAGCTCAAATTCTTTAACTTGGATTTCAAATGGTTGTTTTGCGTCTGGAGTTAAAACTAAATCTCCAATTACAGTTAATGCAGCACCTGTATTAATGTGGCTTAAAGCATTGTAATCTTTTACAACCTTTGCATCATAAACCAATTGAACATTTTTAAAGCATGAACCATCATTTAAAGCGATAAATCCAACTGAACCGTTGTCACGGTTAGTTCTGACCCATCCTTGAACATAGACAGATTTTAATCCGTCTAAGATTTCCTTCATTTCCTTATCATCTTGTGAATTAACAAGAGTATAAAGGTCTGCTACTAAAACGCTTTTTGTTTCCATATCTATAACCTCCGATATTGTTATACATTATATCAAACAGTTAACTGTTGACTAGAATGTTTTATATTTATCAATGCGCCAGTTAGGGTCGCATGATACTGTATTCGGGCATGTAATACCCATTTTCCATAAGTGTTCTGCTAAACGAACAATCATGGCAGCATTGTCTGTTGTACACCAGATTGGTGGAACAATTAAATCTATATTAGTACCATCAAGTCTTTGGTGCATTTGTTCTCTTAGGTATGAGTTTGCACTAACGCCACCAGCGAGAACAACTTGTTTAATTTCATATCTCTTAAGAGCTTTGTCTAAACGATCCATGACCATTCCAACTGCTGTATCTTGGAATGATTTACATAAATCAGGAATTCTAATCTCATTACCGCGAGCTTTTTCGTTATTAACTAAGTTAATAACTGCAGTTTTAAGTCCTGAATATGAGAAATTTAATGAGTTATCATGTAAAGGCATTGGTAAATCGTAAGTGTGTTTGCCTTCTTTTGATAATCTATCAATTGGGATTCCTCCTGGATAAGGAAGTCCAATAGTTCTAGCGACTTTGTCGAAGCACTCTCCAATTGCGTCATCCTTGGTTTCACCAATGATTTCAAAATCCATATCTTCTTTCATATAAACGAATTCGGTGTTACCACCGCTAACGACTATAGAAAGAAGCGGGAATGTTAATGGTTTTACGTACTCATTAGCATAAATATGAGCTGCTAAGTGATGTACTGGAATAAGTGGTTTGTGGTACAAAGTAGCTAATGTCTTAGCGACTTGCATTCCTATGTGTAATGCGCCAATTAAACCTGGGCCACGAGTGAATGCAAATGCATCAACTTGTTCTAGCGATATGTTTGCTTTGCGCAACGCCTCGTCTAAGACATAAAGAGCATTTTCACAATGAAGTCTACTTGCAAGTTCAGGCATAACACCACCAAATTGTTGGTGCATTTCTATTTGAGTTGCGACAACGTTGCTTAAAAGTTCACCGTCTTTGATGATTGCGATACTTGTTTCGTCACAACTTGATTCAATTCCTAATATAATTGCCATTTTATAACCTCTTAAGCATGTAGAGGGCGTTCTCTCCGTCCTTGTAGTAGTTCTTCTTCACCACAACAAGTTCATAACCGTTTTTGAGATATAACGCTTTTGCAGCTTCATTGCTTTCCCTAACTTCTAAAGTGATTGTTTCGACTACGTCATCAATCTCTTTTGGGAAAGAATGTTCCATTTCACTCAACAATTGAGTGGCGATGCCCTGTCCCCTAAATTTATTAGTGACAGCGACTTGCATTATTGTGGATGAATTGAAGGTAATTAAGAAGTCAATAAATCCAATAATTTTTCCTTCAGATTCAGCAACAATAATTTTGTTTACAGGATTCTCATTGAACTCATATTCCAATTCCTTACGTGTATAAGGTTGTTTGAAACATTCATTTTCAATTTCTAGAACCTGTTCGAAGTCTTCTTGCTTTGCAAGTCTGTATTTAATCATTTTCCAAGTTCCTTTAAGTAAACTGGATTTAGAGTAAAGACATTTTCGACTTCTTCATCTTTATTAAAATCAGCTAAGTTTGCTAAGATATCAAACTCTCCTGACTCTAAACTAATTTGGTAGGTGTCTCCATTAACTAAATAGTCTGGATGATCCTTAATGTATGCCAAGACTTCTTCGTTGGTTTTGACACAATCTTTTTCAATAACTTTATGTCCTTCATAGACTGCGAAATAGCTTCTTCCGCTTCTTGCATTAAACAAACAAATAGTTGGTTTTTCTGCGTGTTTTAGCAAAGATAATGAGGATTTTGCGTAGATTTTGATCTTTAAAGCATAAGCGATGGTCTTTGCAATTGTGACTCCAATTCTCACACCTGTGTATGAGCCTGGGCCTATACCTACGACCACTGCATCAAGTTCTTCTTTTGCAATTTTGTTTCTTGTCAAAATGTTATCAACTTCGGTTACCATCATTTCGCTTTGTCTTTGCCAAGCTTCATAATAAACCTTGTCGATAACCTTTCCGTCTTTTGCAATACCAACGGATAAGAAAACATTTGAGCTGTCTAATAATAATTGATACATTTACTTACCTTCTAAAGCATCAAATAGAGCTTTATAGTTATCGTTCTTGTCAATAATTTCAATTTCGCGAATATTGTCATCAATTCTCTTAATGGAGATTTCGATATGCTTCGCTGAAATGAGAGGTTCAATAAACACTGGCCATTCAATGAATGTAATTCCGTTTCCTTCAATAAATTCATCAAGACCAATATCAATGTTTTGATTCTCTAAACGATAGGCGTCAATATGGAAAACATTTGGTTTAACTTCAAAATAACATTTCAAAATGTTAAATGTTGGAGAAATAACATGATCATGATAACCAAGTTCGTTTAATGCACCAGAAACAAACATAGTTTTTCCAGCACCTAAATCTCCAGTTAAAAGAACAACATCGCCGCCTTTAAGTTCTCTAACAATCTTGGCTGCTAATGCTCTTGTTTCTTCTGAATTTTTTGAAATTACTTTGTATTTCAACATACCTAAGCCCTGATATATTATAGCAAGTTTGAAAAATTATTATATAATATTTCATAATTATGATGAAAAAAGTTATTATTATCGGCGCTGGACCAATAGGTTTATACTTCGCATCTTTATGTGAAGAAAGAGGTATCGATTACCTCGTTTTAGAAGGTTCAAATAAAGTAGGCGGACAGATCTCACATTTGTACCCAGAAAAAGAGGTTGTTGACCTTCCGAATATTGAGTCAATTAAGGCTATAGATTATATAAGATTATTAGAGGGTAAAGTTAACCCTAAAAATATCGTTTTTGAGGCTCGTGTTGAGTCAATCAAAAAAGGTGAAAATATTGAGGTTTCTACGGGAAAATCCACGTATTTTTGCGAGAAACTCGTTATTGCGGCAGGTCTCGGAGCATCTGTTCCTAGACCACTTGGAGTCGAACACGAAAGCGAGGTTTCAAACATCATTTATTCAGTCCATGATTTCTCTCACTTAAAAGACAAACGTGTTGCTATTTTTGGAGGTGGAGATTCAGCACTAGATTGGGCTAAAGAAATCTCTGCAATTTCTGATCACGTTCACCTCATTCATAGACGTATGGAATTTAGAGGAAATCCAGAAACAATTAAAGATTGCAAAAATTTAACAATTCACCTTCCGTTTGTTCCAGGTTCAATTGAAGTTAAAGACGGAAAAGCTGTCTCAGTTACCATCAACAAAGTGGATGAAGAAGGAAAATCTGAAACTATTCCAGTAGATTACATCTTTGTTAACTACGGAAACGTTGCAAAACAATCGGACTTCCCATTTGAAAAAGAAGGTTTGTTCTTAAAAGTTAATGAGAACTGTGAAATTGAAAAGAATATTTTTGCTATTGGCGATATTTGTGCATACGAAAATAAAACCAGACGCATGGCGCCTGGTATTAACGAAGCAAATAAAGTAATTAAACTTATTTAGAAGTTTCTTCTAAAAATTTATCGTAATATTTATGAATTTCCTCATCAACAAAAGGAAATTCTTTTTTATTAATTGCATCATAGATGCTATTAACAGATTTCTCTAAAATCTCTTTGATGTCATTGCTATAACCTTGTTCTTCAGCGTGTTTTCTGTATTCAGACACGTCTAGTAGACGTGTTGTGCCGTCTCCATAGAGTTTTACATCAAGATCATAATCAATGTACTTAATGAAGCCTTTATCAAAAATTGCTGGTGATGCAATGTTTACATAGTAACAAATGCCAGTTTCCTTAAACATCGCAATAACATTGAACCATTTTTTCTTTGAAAGGATAAAAATTGCTGGTTCTTTTGTGTGCCATTTGCGACCATCAGATTCGACAACTGCTGCTCTTATAGAGGCAAGAACAAAATAATCATCGTTGTCTTCTAGACAATATGAATGTGACCATTCACGATGAAGTTGCTCGTTATGCTTGTAAGCTTGGATAATAATCCACTTCTTTTCTAGTGAAAACATTATTTATTTAAAGCCTCCACGACCTTGATAACTTTGCCTAAATCTTTCTTAAATTGTTCATTTGGTCTTGGATCAAATTGGTTTTGTAATGGTAATACCATTAATGGGTCATCATAACCAAAGCAAACAAAGATTTTTCCGTCATGCATTGAGATTGCTAAATCAACTAAAACTTTGTTCATTTCAATGCCGTCTAACATCTTTTTAATAGCTGGTTTGACGATTTTCTTAACATCTGCTGAATTTGAATAGATGACATATTTAGTATTGTCTTCGACAACCTTAAGTTCTGAAACGTTTGTTGGAGGAAGAGCTCTTTCGTTACCCTTGAAGTAGATAACAATAGATTGTTCTCCTAAGTATTTGGTTGCGCAATGAAGTAATTTTCCAACAAATACTGGGCGCATACGTTTGTCGTCTTTGATTTGTCCTGCACAATCAACAATTCTCATAGGAATTCCATTGTATTCAAATTCTGTAAGACCTCTAGAACCAACATCAACGATGTCTTTGTAAAGATTGGTATCTCTAAAGAAATCAATATCAATTTTTCCTGGTTCTTGAAGAACTGGTTCAGAGAAACCTTCTTGATCCATTGCAAATTCATTTACCTTTTTGTAATAGAAATTGAAGTATTTTTTCATCTTTCCGTTCATAGAACGTTTTGTGAATACTGAGTATCCAAATGTACCAGCTAAAGCAACAACGACGATACCAAGCATTAAGCCTGTTTTGAGATTATCGTTATCTTTTATAACGTTTGGTACAACAATGCAACCAACAACGATTGCTGCAATACAAATAACTGAAATAATCCATTTTAAAGTATTTTGAATTCTGAAAGTTTTAAAAAACTTTTGTCTTTCTTGTTCAATTTCTTCAAGTGGTTTTGCACTATATTCGATTGGTTTAACTTCTTCTTCAGGTGCAGGAACGTAGTCGTTTTGAACTTCGTTCTCAACTACTACTTCTTCTTGTTTTTCTTCTTGTTTTTTCATAAGTATTTCAACTCCAATGTCGAAATAATATTAAATTATAATCAAAGCATTAGCAAATGCTTTTTGTAGGAAACCTATAATTCACTAATAAAAATGGCTTATATAATATAAGCATAAGTGCTATTACAAACCCTGCGCTTGGGCCAATGTACGAAATGTTATAAATGAGTGCTGGAACAAGAGCATATTCATATAAAACGATAGAAGAAATTGTCGCAAAAACGAGTCTACCAACACAGCCTAAAATTAAGGCAATAATTAAGAACAAAATTCCCTTCCAAGTCGACTTAGATTCGAGAATTGGTTTCTTAAAGAAACCTGCTATTGCAATTGAACCATATCCAAGCAAGTAATCAAATGGGAAGGTTTGTATTCCCCAACCATCGATTCCGCAGGTAATAATTCCATACACAATTCCGATTCCAATAAATCCCTTAATTGGTCCTCTTCTGATTGCTAAAATGAAAAGAGGAACCATTGTGAAAGAAATGGATCCACCATTTTGTCCAATTCTAAATTTTAGAAACGGCAAATCTAAAACGATTGCTAATGCAACAAGCATTGCAGTCTCTACCATTTCTTGTACCGAAATTTTCAAAATAAAATCCGCCTTTCTTAGCGGACTCCATGTAAAACACTTACCTCCGCTAGCATTACCTAGATCAGGTTCGGTTTAACTTCGTATCAGAAGTAATCTCAGCAAGGTTACCCAAGCTCCCGTAAATAATTATAGAATTTTTAGTTATTCCAATCAATCTTTTTTAGATTATTTTTCTCCAAAAATTCGTTACACAAATTGAACTGATTTTCATGGAACCAACCACCATGATTTGCACCCAATGGAGAAGGGTGAGTTCTCTTAATTACAATATGGTTTTTGTTGGTGATAAATTTCTCATATTTTTGAGCTGGACCACCCCAAAGCATGTAGACGATTGGTTGGTCAATTTTCTCCAAAAATCCCAGTAAATCCTTCACAAAACACCCATATTCTTTAATTTTATGAGACATTGGTTCACCTTCTCTGACAGTCAAAATCGTGTTCACCAAGAACACTCCTTGCTTGGTCAAATAAGTAAGGTCTCCAAGGCGTTTGCAAGGCTTACCAGTTTCGATTTCAATCTCCTTAAAGATGTTCACTAAACTTGGTGGACATTCGCAAGAATTTGGCACCGAAAAAGCAAGCCCCATTGCTTGTCCTTTTTCGTGATATGGATCTTGCCCAATAACGACAACTTTTACTTGATCAAGCGGAGTCAAATTGAATGCGTTAAACATAAGTTCTCTTGGTGGGAAAACTGTGTGATTTGCATATTCCTCATCTAAAAACTGATTAAGGGTTTTCCAATAATCTTTTAATTTAACTACTTCAAAGAAATCGTTCCAGTTTTTCATACATTATAAAAACATAACATAATAAATTGGTAAGTGTAAAATCTTTCCTCTCATGAAAACTTGTCTTTCATTAGAAAGAACAATACCTTTTACCATTTTATAATTTACGTCCTCCAACATTTTTGGCATCGCTTTGTAATTTAAATAGTCCCTTCCAGACTTAACTTCAATTGGCAAAGGACACAAATTATCATAATCATCAATAAGGAAATCCACTTCGCCAAATTTTCTTTTATCAAAATAAAATAATTTTTCGTGATGAGCTAACAATTCTTGTGCAACAACCGTTTCATATACGGACCCCAGATTTACTCCCGCTTGTGTATTAAGGATTGGGTTAATATTATTTTTAAACAGAATATTTGTTAAAATTCCAACATCATTGTAATAAAGCTTCAGTAAGTTTTTCTCTTGCGATTGTAGTAAGGGAAATTTTGGTTCGGAAATCGCTCTACATTCCAAAGCAATTCCACTTGAAATTAAATACTCAAATTCATTAGAATACTGTTCAAATTTAGCGTATTTTTTATCTTCAATGCTTTTTATTTGCATTCTCTTTACTTTGTTTTCTAACGTTGAAGCCATAACGTTGTAAATTCTTTTGATTTTTAGCCTATGTTGGTCATCATATTGAGATGCGTCTTCCTCGTAAAAGCTCTTTATTTGAGTTTGTGCTTGTCTAACTCTAGCAATATTTTTATCTTCAATGTATGTTTTAACTACTCCAGGCAATCCGCCGACAATTAAATAAGTCTTAAATAATGACATATAATAATCATGTATTGCATCTAATTGTGGAGTTAAATCATAAAAAGAAAGTTTTAATGAAGAAATAGCATCTTTGGCAATGCCGTTTGCTAATAAAAATTCTTCAAAATCCATCGGATACATTCTGATTTTAGAGACTGATCCGACAGGAATTAATGAGGTTCTTCTTAAAGAAACTCCAAGTTGTGATCCACTGCATATGTATCTAAACTTGCCGTCTTCTCTTAATGGTTTCAATAGTGTTAATAATTCTGGATAGACTTGAATTTCATCAAGAAAAATTAAAGTATTACTAATGTTTCCTAATTTATTTCCATAAAAAGCTGTAAGTTGATTGTAGAACTGTTCAATGGTCTTCACAGAATTAAAATATTTGTTGCCAGCAAAATCGTTTGCGAGATTAATTTCAATAAAATTTTTAAAATTTTCTTTGCCTATTTTTCTAATAATGTAGGTTTTGCCCACTTGTCTTGCTCCGTCAACTAACAAAATTGGGTCATTAACTTTGTTAAAGTATTGTAAAATGTCTTGTGATATTTTTCTGTAAAACATATATTTTCTCCACTTTTCAATAAGATTATATACCGTTTTTCTCCACTTTTCAATAAAAATTGTTGGTCATTTTTGCCACTTTTCAATAAAAATTTTGCTTCATTTTTGCCACTTTTCAATAAAATATGTTATTTGATATTTAGACCATTTAATTTATAATTGAATTGGTCTATGAAAAAAGTCTTAATTGTCTTCAATCATCCTGCTCCATACAAAGTTAGATTATTTAATGAATTATCTAAAACTTTCGAATTGCACGTAATTTTTGAAAGAGAAAAAGCAAGTGACAGAAATAATAAGTTCTATTTTGAAAATGAATACAGATTTTTCCACCACCATGTTAAAGGTTTTCCTCTAGGAAGAGAAAATTTCATCTCAAATAGAATTATTCGTCATATCAAATACAGAAAATATGATCTTGTTATCATGAATGGTTACTCAACATTCGCTGAGATGAAGACAATTCGTTATCTTAAGAAAAACAAAATCCCGTATGTCTTCTACATCAATGGCGGAATCATTAAACCAAACGAATGCAAATTTAAGAAAAATCTAAAAACAAAATATATTTCTGGTGCGAAAGCTTATTTGTCACCGGATGAAAACTCAAATAAATATTTAGAGTACTATGGAGCAAACCCAAAAGTAATCTATAACTATCCATATTCCACAATCTATGAACACGAACTAACAAAACTTCCAAAAGCTGAAAGTGTTAGAGTCTTTGATAAGGTCTTTATTTCCTCTGGTCAACTAATCAAAAGAAAGAACTACATGAGCTTAGTTAAGGAATGGAAAAACTATCCTGAAAACTATGGTTTATATATTTATGGTGACGGAAAAGAGAAAAACAAAATTCAACGATTTATCCAGGAAAACCATATGAAAAACGTGGTTTTAGCGGGTTTTTTGAATCATCATAAGATGTTAGATTCCTTCAATGACGCTGACGTTTTCCTCTTCCCATCTAATGAAGATATTTATGGCCATGTCGTCAATGAGGCACTCTCTCAAGGTATCCCGGTAATCTCAACTAAAAAGGTCAACGCATCCTTGAAACTTATTAAAGACAAATACAACGGTTTCTTGCTTGATGAGCTTTCTGGTCAACCACTTAAAGATGCAATCGAATTCTGCTTAAACAACAATCTAGCAGCAAACTGTGTTGAGTCTGCAACTCCATACACAATTGAAAAGTCTGCAAACGCACATGTAGAAATTCTTAATGAGGTCATGAGCAAATGAATGTATTAATTTTTTCAGGTGCTATGACCGAACACGATTTTGCAACTTTTCAAAGTGAAGCAAAAATCAAACCAAATCCATCAAATCAAAACTTTTATTCAAAACTTATAAAATGTATAGCTTTAAGAAACAATGTTTCTGTTATTTCACATAGACCATTCGTAAAAGGCATGACAAAGGATAAATATCTTGAATCAGATATTGTTACAGAAGGTAATGTTAGATTCTTCTATACTTATAGAGAGACTTCAAAAGTATATAAAGTTCTTAGAGAGCAAAATGAAATAATTAAAAATGCTCATAGAGCAATCGAAGAATTCCACAGCAATGATTTTATCATTGTGGTAGATACTCTTCGTTTAAGCTTACTTAAAGCTGCTAAAAAGGTAGCGGCTGAATACAACGTTAAGATTGTTGGAATGTTAACTGATAATCCTTCTAATCTTTCTGGTGGAATTAAATCATATGTTTCTCAAATAAAACGCTTGGTGCGTTCATTAGATGGTTATTTGGCATTAACAGACGGGCTTGTCCAAGTCTTTAATGGTTATAAACCATCTTATGTTTTTGAAGGACTTGTTGATTCTCCAGACGTTTTCAAAAAAGATCCTATTTATGATTATTATTTCTTCGCAGGTTCATTATATGAAAGATACGGAGTTAAAACTTTAGTTGATGCATTCCATGAATCAAATATTAAGTCAAAACTTGTTGTAGCAGGCGCAGGCCCGCTCGCAAAGTATGTTGAACATCTTTCATATGATGATTATAGAATTTTGTATTTACCGCAACTCTCAAGAGACAAGATTCTTGGTTATGAAAGAAACGCAATTGTAAACATTAATCCAAGACCTCTAGATCCTAAATTAGATAACGAATCAGTTCCGTCTAAGTTAATTGAGTACCTTTCAAATGGTCAACCAGTCTTGTCTACAAAGTATCCAAAACTCTATGGACCATTTAAAGATGATGTTTTTTGGATTGAAGATTCATCTTTAGAAGGTATGAGAAGAGCGCTTGAAGAATTCGCTAAGGCTGATATTAATGATGCAAAAAGAAAAGCCTACATTGCTAAGATGAAGGCTTTCGAATTCTATGGTTTGGAAGTTCAATCAGAATCAATTGATCACTTCTTAACTTCCATTAATTCATCAAGTAATAATTGAGTTAGTTTTTCGGTAGTAAAATTAGCTTCAAAATATTGCTTATTATTAAGACCTAACTGGTCTTTTTCTTTTTGATCCATCACAATGATTTTATTAATAATTTCCCCAATTTCCTGGGCATTTTCCCCTGCAAAAACCGCACCTTTTGCATTTTCGAGCAATGTTTTGGAGTCTCCTTGAACAACACCAATGATAGGTTTTCCGTACTTCAAATATTGGATGGCTTTATTTGGTATTGTCTTACCAACATAACCATCATTTTTAAGAGAAACAATTAAGGCATCTGCATTCGCAAAATATGCTTCTGCTTTTTCAATTGGAAGATTACCGTGGTATTCGACCTTATCTCCAAGTCCATCCACCACAATTTGTTTCTCAACTTGTTTAAGTAAACTTCCTGTTCCAAGTAAATGTAATTTAATGTCGTAGCTCTTAACAAATCTCATTGCTTTTACAAGGGTATCAATCATTTGCATACTTCCAATGTTGCCAGCGTACACTAGATTTGTCTTATTTTGGTATTTAATAGGCTCTTCTTCTTTAGAAGACTTAATGACTGGTTGATTTACCACATTGAAAACTTTGTCTTCTATATGAAGCTCTTTTTCAAAATATTCTTTAAATGATGGAGATGAAATTACAATACGATCAAATTTCAAATAAATAGATTTGCTCCACTTATATAAAATCTTGTGTGCAAGTGAGTTTCTTCTAACTTGTCCAGTTACTACTGCAGCTTCTGGCCAAAGGTCTTGGCAATAAAGAACGCTTGGGACTTTATGTTTCTTTGCATAAAGTAATGCAGGTGCTACTGAAATAATTGGAGAAAGCGAAACACCTAAAACAACATCAAATTCTTCTTTGAAGTGTCTTACAAATCTTTTGGCATTTCTATGAAATGATAAATAATTACGAATCAAAGATCTTCTGGAGTCTTTTCTTGCAACTAATTTAACGCGGTGAACTTTAACACCATTAATTTCTTCATACTTAATGTCTTTGTATTCAGGAAGTATTTCTTTAAAGCCATAATTTGGTTTACCAGTTAAAACTGTTACTTCATGCCCAAACTTCACTAAAGTTTCCGCAAAATCAGTAACAGAGAATCTCTCTGGATAATAATACTGGCTTACAAGTAATATTTTCATATCTGTCTAGTATTATATACTTCATAAATATTATTTAATATAAAGAAAGTGCTTATACGCACAATAAAAGATCAACTTGCGAGTTAATCGTAGAGGTTGATCTTTTGTAATTTAATTAAGCGGTTTTTGGAATTCCGTAAGTAATGCTTATGCTAGAAATACGGAATGCACCGGCTGCTACGATTTTTCCATCTGTAACAACTTTCTTAGCTGCAAAGGAATATGTAAATGGATTAGCAATGCCAATTGAACCACTACCAGCTGTTTTTTCAAAAGAAACATTAGTAAATGTTGAGTTTTCAAAATTTGAACTGGAATTATTGGTTAATTGAACATCAATAGCCAAAATAACATAGTTTTCGTCAGCTAAATCAAACACAATTTCTTGACCTTTATAAAGTCTTATTTCAGGTGTAGCTTCACTTCCAATGTATTGTTGATCTGTATTGCCAACAACCGTGTTAGATGAGCCTTTATTGACGGCAACACTTACATTTTCGTTTGTCCAAACACAAGAATTGTTTCCTAGTGGATCTGGTGTAATTGTTCCATTAAAGTTAATTGTTTTTGTGACTTGATTGTAATCATCCTTATTAAAACCACTACTAGCTTCAACGGTGACTACACAAGTTGCAACTTTGCCATCGACCGTATATGTGATGTTTGCTGTACCAGCTGCAACTGCGTGAACAACACCATTAGTTACTGTTGCGACTCCTTCTGCATCAGATGCCCAAACTGCTGATTTTGCTTCAGCATCAGCTGGGGAAAATGTTGGAACTAATGTGACGTCATCATCACCTACTGTCATAGCAAGTTCTGTTTTATCTAAAGTAACACTTTCAACTGCTGGAGCAACATAATCAACAAAACCAAGTTCGATTGAAGCAAAGTAAATTGTTCCGTTTGTTGCTTTTAAGCTAAAGTATGTTGAACCTGCTGCTGGTTTAATAACGACACTGCCAACAGCGTTAATTGCATATGAACTTCCGCTTCCTAATGCAATTTCATTTCCTGTAGGACTTGCTGAATCACCGAAGAACATAGATGCCTTGGCAGAATCTGCAGCAGCCTTAGATATTTCAAGTTTTACATATTTAATTTCTCTACTAAATGCATAATTGTTGTGAAGTTCACCGCCACCATCCTTCTTCATTTGGATGCTACTATTTCCTTTCATTGCACTAATGTAAGAGAAGTTACCGTCTGCTGTTGTTGTTTCTGTTGTAACATATGAACCAGTTAATCCTAAACTATCTGGAGTTAAGGTAAATGTATCAACTTCAGTAACATCAATCTTCTTTTCGGTTGCTGAAACTGTAACGACACATTCAGCATATTTAGTTGTGTCTGCTGCAGAAGTACAAATGACTGTTGCTGTACCAACTGCTTTTGGAGTAACTACACCATTTTCTAATGTTATACAATCATCAGAATCAGCTTTAATTGACCAAATTACTTCTTTATTTAAAACTGACGAAGGATTGATTTCTGGAACTAAAGTAACTGGTTCAGAAGTTGGAGTTAAATCAAGAGTAGTTTTATCTAGTGATACTGATTCAACTGGAATTACATATTCCGGAATTTCATCATAGACAATCTCAATGTCAGATAAGTTTGTTACTGCATCTTTTGAACCCACAATGTAGAAATATGAACAACCTGCTGGAACTGTGTATACATTATCAACAGGATTTAATACATTATCTGTTGTCTTGAGTTCATCGCCAGCATAGACTGTGACAGAACCTGCACTAACACTAAATCTAATTTCAGAAAGACCGGAAATTGGGGAAACATTCCATAACTTACCTGCGTTCTTTTGGAATTGAATTGTTCCGCTGTTTTTATTAACTTGATATGTTTCAAATAGTAATCCGCTTCCATCTGCTGCATATCTAGCAAAGTTGTTCTTATCATATGAACTACCCGGGAAGTCGTTTGTATTAGTAATTGTTGTTTTTGTTAATACTGTGACTTCACAAGTGTCTGTAAACGAACCATCTGTTGTTGTAACAGTGATTGTTGCTGTGCCTGGTGCAACTGCTGTGATTTCACCATTTTCATCAACTGTGGCAATACTTGTATTGTTTGATAAATATGAAACTGACTTATCATATGCATCTGCTGGAGATACTGTAACATCGACAGTTTCTTTATCGCCGGTTGCAAGTGTAATTGAATCTTTTGCAAATTCAACACCTGTAACTGCAACTTTTGATTCTGAAACATTAATTTCACATGTATCAGTAAATGAACCTTGTGATGTTGTAACTGTAATTGTTGCTTTTCCAACACCAACAGCTTCAATT
Organism: Bacilli bacterium; assembly: GCA_024408085.1. Classification (GTDB taxonomy): domain Bacteria; phylum Bacillota_I; class Bacilli_A; order RFN20; family CAG-826; genus Fiminaster. The sequence goes on from JAKSVH010000002.1 coordinate 65,839, forward strand.
TCGCCTGTGTTTGTATCAACAGAAACAATTTCTGGATGATCTGAGGAGAATGTACAGTTTTTATTTGAAGCTGTTTCAGGCATAACGGTTGCGACTAATGCCCCCGTTTCACCTAATTCCATTGTTAATTCTGACTCGTTAAGAGAAACACCACTTACTTTGGTTACATCAATAATATTTACAGAAACTAATGCAAGGTTTTTGGAGTTTGTCTTAGTAAATGCAATTTTTACACCGGAAATTCCTTCACCCGTGATAACAACTGATTTTGTTGTTGCTAATTCTAATACCTTGTCTAAAGAACCTGCATTTGTAAAGTCTGGGTTAAATGTTGCAGAACTTACAACTTCACCAGCATCATTTAAGGCATAGACAGTAACAACGTATTCAGCACTCGTGCTAGTATTTACAATTGAAGTAACATCAACTTGAATTGCGGTCGTATCTTCAAAGAGTTTAATTGATTGTACATATTCGTCTTTAGCTCTTAAACCATAAACCTTATCATTTAAATATGCTTCACCAGTACCAGTCCAAACACCATCTGGGAATACAGGGGAATTTGTTTCAGAATCCCAAGAGAATGAACCGTTATATGGTAACTCGTGTTTTACAGCCGCTGTAACGGTAACAACACATTCAGCATATTTTGATTCATCATCATCAACCTTAACAGTTATTGTTGCTTCGCCAGCACCAACTGCTGTGACTTTACCGTTTTGATCAACGGTTGCAACAGTTTCGTCTGAGGAACTCCATGTGTGTTCTGGATGAGTTGCGTCATTTGGTGTGACGGTAGCAACTACTGTTTCTTCGCCACCTTCAACGATGCTGAGTGTTTCCTTATCTAAAGTGATATTTTCAACATCAATAATCTTTTCAACAACTGTAACAACACATTTGGCTTCAAATTCTCCATCGGTTGTCTTGACTGTAATGGTTGCTTCACCAGCACTGACTGCTGTGACCTTACCATCTACAACTGTTGCGATTGAATCATTTGAAGAAGTCCATGTAACAGTTTTATCGTCTGCATTATCTGGGGATACGGTAGCGATTAATTGCTCGTTTGCGCCTTCTTGAAGAGTTGTTGTTTCTTTATTTAATGAAACGCCTGTGACGTGCTCAACATATTCATCAAATCCAACAGTAATTGATTTAATATAAATAGCATTCTTTGTAGGAGCTAAACTGAAGAAATCAAATCCTTCTTCAGGTGCCATAATAACTATTTTACCTTCAACATTTAAAGGATATTCTGTGTCTTTGCCGAGGTTAACTGCATTTTCAGTTGGTAATACGCTGTCACCAAATCTTAAATCTGCAGTAGCGTTTTCTGTTGCACCGGATGCGAGATCGATAACAACATATGTGATATCTTTGCTAAATCCAAATAAGTTATGTAATTCTGATTTAGGAGTTGTTGAACCACTAATTTGAATATTTCCAGACTTGTCTGCCTTAGCTTGCGTCCATGCAAAGTATTCACTTGAATCGCTAGCATAATCTCCTATAAGTCCTAGTGATTCAGCAGTAATTACATATTCGTCCATTGTAGAGACGTCAATAAATCTTTCTTCTACTGTAACTTCACATTCATCAAATGCAGCAGGATTATCAACGGATTTAACGATAACTTTTGCTGTGCCTGGTTGTAAGCCGGTAACACAACCGTCTTCATCAACGGAAATGATATCTTCTTTTCCTTCTTCAACACTCCAAATAAGATCTGTAATTGTAGCGTTATCTGGGGACACGGTAGCTGTTAATGTAGTACAACCACCTTGCAAAATTTCTGTTTTGTGATCTGTTAATTCAACTTTTGTAACAGGAACTTTTGTTGCAGCAACTTTAACTTCACAAGTAGCTGAAATTTCTGGATCATCAGTTGCAACTGTAATTATGGCTGTGCCTGGAGCATATGCAGAGATAATGCCATCGGTGCCAACGTCTGCAATTTCAGGATGATCAGAACTATATGTGAGTGTTGTGTGTGTTGTGTCGCTTGGATTTAAAGTTGCTTTAAGCATAAAGGATTCTTCAACAACAAGAGATAATGATTCTTTGTTTAATTGTATTCCTTCAAGTGGAACATTATAATCAACAAAACCGATTTCGATTGAAGAGAAATATGTCGCGCCTTTTGTATTTTTTAAACTGAAGAATGTTGCATCTTCTGATGGCTTAATAACTACATAGGTGCCCGCTGTTGTTATATCATAGACAGTACCTGATCCCATTGGAATTACATCGCCGGTCGGCATTCTTGAATTACCAAAACGCATTTCAATTGTGTTGTTCGCTGAAATGTCATTTCCTACAGCAAGTTTTACATATTTAATAGGTCTACTATAAGCATACTTGTTGTGGAGCTCTGAGTCTTTAGGGTTGTCTCCAGTGCTATAGTTTCCTTGAATACTTCCGCTCGCGCTATGTTTTGCTAAGTCAGTCCATGCATATTCGTCATTTGAACCAGATCCATAAGAGCCAAGATTTAATGATTCAGCACCTGCAGTTAAGACAACTTTGTCAACTTCATCAACATCGATGAATTTATTAACAACAGTAACTGTGCATGATGCGGATAAGCCACTATTTACATTTGAAGCTTTAACAATGACTTCTCCAGCTTTAAGTGCAGTAACTTTTCCATTATCTAGCGATACGATATCTTCTTCGCCTTCTACACTCCAAACTAATTCAGGATGAGTTGCATCTGCAGGCAAGACAGTTGCGATTAATTGCTTTTCATCATCAAGAGCAAGGGTGATTGCTTCTTCATCTAATTCGATGCTTGTAACTAATACCTCATTCTCTGTAACGTTTACTGCAATATTTGTATGTTTTGTGCCATCAGCACTTGTAACTGTAAGAGTTGCACTACCTGCTTTAAGTGCTGTAATTTTACCATTATCAACTGAGATAATTTCTGTGTCTTCTGTTGACCATGTTACTTCTTGAGGGGCCTTGGCTGGTAAAACACCTGCGGTAAGAGTGATTTCTTCACCTTCAGCCATGTTTAATGACGTGATTTGTGTTTCACCATTCTTAACATATACTGAATCTGGTTCGTATGTAGATTTATCGGTTACTACAGATGTTGTTCCAGAACATAATTGTGGTTCACCACCATTATTTCCTACATAACAATTTGTAATTTCAATCTCGCCATCTAATTTAACGGTATTAATTTCATCAATAGCTGCTTGTGAAACTAATGCTTTCTTCATATAGAATGTGTATGTTTTTTCAAGATTGTCCTTAAAGGCAACATTCATTGAATAATTGCCGCTAGTTGCTGTTAATTCGGTTTTCTTAACAACGTTTTTGAAATCAACAAGATTTAAGAAAGCAGCTGTATCCATTTTTTCGCTGCTATCTATAACTGCTTTATTAACAGTAACTTCATCATCAGAAACTGTAATGTCGTTAATTGAAATATTAACTGTTTTAGCAACGCCACCAGATTTAACAACTTGAGATCTCATAGATAATTTTTTGCCAAGTACAACTTTTGTAGATTCGCTCTTAAGTACTACTGTAATTGCATGGTCGCCATCTTGAATAATGGCTTCCTTGCCCATAACAAAGGTAACACATCCAGAAATATTAAATGAACGTTCTGATGTTTCCCCTTCTTCATGAGACATCGCTTCATTGTAAGCATGGACTACACCATCTGCTGCAGCATTAACTGAAACAACACATGACGCTGTTTTTGAGCTATCTGTAGTTGATGTAACTGTAATTGTTGATGCACCAACACCGACAGCAGTTAATTTGCCGGTTTCATCAACCTTAACAATATCTTCTTCACTAGAAGACCACACAACATCTTTAAATGTGGCATTTTCTGGGAAGATAGTTGCGGTTAATGATTCTGAAACATCATCAATATCTAATGTCATTGTTGTATTGTTCAATTCGATACGATCAACTGGAACAATTTCACTAACGACAGTGATTTTACATGTTGCGGTCTTACCGTTAACGGTTGAAGCGGTGACAATTTCTTCGCCTGCCATTAAACCTTTAACTTTACCGTTATCAACACTGACAATACCTTTGTCTTCAGTTGACCATGTAACTGTTTTATCGATTGCGTATGATGGGAGAACTTCTGAAACAAGAGTAACTTCACCATCAATTTCAATTGTAGCTTCTGATTTATCTAAAAGAATACCTGTAGCTGGTACTGGTACTGGAGCTTTTGCATAAATATGTGGTTTTGGGTAAGTTTGAGTTGACTTATAACAAGCAAAACGTTCAGAACCTTGGTTTAAGAATAAAGTATTGTGTTCTGTGTTTGCTGGGTCAATACATGTAATTGTTGCTTCACCATCAACAATCTCAATATTAAATGAGGAGTCTGGTCCAATAGCATCAACTTCGAGTAATTGATTTTTATCGCTTTTTGCAGCTAAATATTTACCACTAGCTGTTTTAAATGAATATGAACCGTCTTTATTTTTAATTGTAAAGAAAGAACCGGAACCCTCTCCTAATAATAATTTATCATTATCGACTGTAGCTGCAATAGATTTGAAGTATGTTGAACTTGAAGCTTTTGTTTGCTCATGGTCCATTGCAAAATATTCATTGTTATATCTGCCAACAAAATTGACTGTTGCACCATCAAGTACTGGCCCGACATCGACTAATGTAGCATCATCACTTGTTTTTGATGGGAATGGTATTACTGGGTCTTCAACTGTAATAGAAATAACCTTTTTTACGTCTGGATTTTTTTCAGAGGTAATTGTAACTTTAGCAGTACCTGCTCCAACAGCTTCAATTTCGCCGTTTTCATTAATAATTACGACGCTTTCTTTGCTACTGGATAAATTAACTACTTTATCACTAGCTGGAGCTTCGTTAGGTAAAACATTAACAAGAACCTCTTGTGTATCTCCTACAACCATTGTGATTGAGTCAGATGCAGGTTTAACAAGCTCAATGCCTGTAATTGGAATATCTGGTCTTCCTGTACCAACTGCTACAAGACATGGGACGTCATTTGCGTATACCGTGGTTGTACCATTCTTATGTCCGGTAACAACACCATTTTGGTCAACGCTAGCAATTGATGCGTCATCTGAACGCCAATTAACTTCAACAGAACAACCTTCCATATTGCTTGATGCAGTTAATTGTTTTGTTTCATTAATCTCAATAGTGATTGCTTGGCTATCAAGGATAACTGATGCTTGATCACATTGAGGACCTGGTTCTTTGCCACAGGAGCCTAGTGCTACTGCCGCTGCTGCAGCAAATGGAATTAATAAGAGTAACGATTTCTTTTTCATTTTTCTCTCCTTTATTTCTTGATGAGTTAACAAAAAATGTCCGTAATAAACACGCGCACTAAATGCACTTTGTGTTTACGACGAACATTGTTTCGTAAATCATAAGGTTATTTAAATTATAAGATATAAATCTTAGAAAGTGAAATGTCTTTTGATTAATTTTATTTTAGTGGGCATACATGCGAATTTTTTGCACAAAAAAAGATCAACTTGCGAGGTTAATCGTAGAGGTTGATCTTTGATTTAACTAAAATTCAACTTTAATACCGTTAACAATCATTCTCTTATTTGAGCCTGTGTTGCTATTGGTTAAATTGAAGATAACTCTGAAATATACACCATCCCAATCACTTTCTGCAGGCTTTTCAAATGAAATATAGCCATTATCAACATAGTCAGCAGTTAATGACTCAATTGCATTCTTGTCAGAAGCCGCATCGCTTGCTGAACTATAGATTTTTAAAGTAACAGAATTTACAGTAATTTCAGATTGTTTTGCGCCTGTACTAATTGAGAAAACAGAAACTTCATTATCAAAAGCGGTTTGTGAACATATATATCTATCACCAATAGCGCCTTTTCCGCCAAGTCCAACATAGTCACCAAGAGTAGTGTTGCCATTAACAATCCAATCTATACCATTGAGTTTACTATAAGTATAGGTTCCAGTGTAACTTGAGTTGCCACCAGCACCACCTTCGGTTGAAACTTTATAGAAATTGCCTTCGTATGGGTCAACAACAACAGAGCCTTCATCTACAAATGTCACTTGAACTTCCGTAGGGCCGTTTACCTTAAATGAATATGTTCCTGAGCTTTCAGTAACTGTAGCACCAGTAGACACCGCTACTGATTTGACTTTGTATCCGCTATCTGGGGTAACTGTAAATGAATAAGTTGCTCTATTTAAAGCTGTGGCTGTTGGCAAGTTAACTGTTCCGTGTTCAGTGGCCTTAGCGGTAATAGCTTGAGCTTCTTGAGTTAATGTTTTAATGTAACTTGTTCCTTGTGTTGTTTCTACCCCATATTTTGAGTCGTTTTTAACTTTACCACAAGCTAAAACAGTATCACCAATTTGGACATCATCAACTGATGTAAATTTACCAGATGTTGATCCATTCATCATTCTGAAACAGATAAAATCTGTATTATCAATCTTAAATGAGAAATTACCAAATTCTGTGCTAAACGCTTCAGTAAATGAAGTAACTGTTCCTCTAACCCAAACTGCTTCATCACTTGTTTCGTCAGAAGACAATGATTGTCCGTAAGCTAAGGCTTCTGCTCCAGTAAATGGATTGTCTTCAGTACCCTTTTCCTCGCCTTGTGGATTAACGGTGATAGCGTATGTATCTGATTTTCCTTCGTATGTAACTGTGACTGTATCATCTTCAGTAGTTAATGCGACTGATGGAGAAACAGAATATTCAGCTGCTTGAAGAACTTTATCTTCACCGCCATTTGTGTAATGAGCAGTAACAACTAAGCCATCTTTAACAACTAATTCACCTTCAGTGTATGTTGTTTTTGCTTTTGATGCATCAACTGAAATTGACTCTAATTCTGGTTGTGGAGCTGGTTCTGATAAAACAGAGACTTCACAATAATCTGATTTTTCTGTATTAAATGTAGAAGTTGCAACAACTTTTGCGCTACCTTCTGCAACAGCTGTAACAACACCATTATCAACTGTGACACATCCTGCTGGGTCTGCATCAACAACTGACCAAGTAACCGTTTCTTCTGCACCACCAACTGCGTCAACAGCTGCTGATAATGTAACAGATGTTGTTTCTGTAAGATCTAAGCTTGCAGTCTTTGGAGAAACTGTAACACCGTTAACTGCTGGTTCAGCTGGTTCCGCTTTTTCCCATTGAATTTCAACGGATTTAATATAAGCAGATTTTGCAGCACTTGCGGTTGTATTAATTGTAATTGTTGAACCTGATGCAGAACCTTCGAATGTTACGTCAACATGGTTGGCTTTTTCCATTGTAAAGGCTGAGCCAAAATCACTTGCTCCAACTTTAGCAGAAACTATGACATCACTTGCTGTTGAGTTAGTTGAAGCATCAACAATAATTTTCTTAATAACTAATTCTGATGGGAAGTTAGAAATTGTAACAACACCTGGATTTTTATTCCATTGAATACCTCTATCACCTTCATATCCTTGAATTGTGCCTGAGGCAGCCATTGATGCTCCGGTTTTGCCAGATTCTTCAAATGCGTCTTTTGCAGTAAATGTAAATTTACTTGCTAATACTTCTGGTGCTTCTGAAACTGTAATATCAACAGATGCTGTTTTTCCGTTGTAAGAAACAACAACTTTGTCATCGCTTAATTCTAATGCACCATCTGGTGAATAAGTATAATTTGTAATAACTGCTGGATCGCCTACATTGTAATTTGCTTTGACAACCATGCCTGCTGGATCAAATGATTCGCCTTCAACATAATTAACCTTTGATGGTTGTGTATCAATAACAATTGATTGCAATTCTCTTGCTGTAACAGTGATGTTGACATCAACTGACTTGCCGCCATATGAAACGGTGACTTTATTATCAGTTGGTGCTAAAGCACCTGCAGGTGAAATTGTCCAACCAGATGTAATGTCTTCTTCGCTACTATCAGAATAAACTGCATGAAGAATCAATCCAGCTGCATTGAATGATTCACCTTCGTTATAAGCAAGTTTTGATGGTTGAGTTTTTACTGTTAATGTTGTTAATTCTTTTTGTGGTTCAGAACCTTCAAAATTGAATAACAATTCCTCTACATAAGAAGCAAAGTTTGTGGAAGCAAGGCTAAAGTACTTGGCTCCAGCTGATGGTGTAACATCAAATGTGCCTTTTGCGTTGATTGGGTAGCTTGTTTCACTTCCCAAGACAATAGTTTCTCCTAATGCTGCTGTTGCACCAAAACAGAAATCTAATGTTGCATCATTACCGGCTTCTTTAGAAATTTTAACTGTAACTTTTGTTATTGTTTTGCTAAATGGAATGATATTTGAAACTGTTCCAGATTTGCTTTTAAATTGCATGCTTGGTTTGTTGTATGTACCAATATCCTTGTATGAGAAACCATTATTTGTTCCTTCATAATAACCATTTTCTTTTTGATCAAGGCCAAGAGCAGCTAATCCGACTGAATATTCTTTATCTACTGTAATTTCTCCAGTAGGAACTGGTTTTGCATTAACTGTAACATCAACTGGTTTGGTTGCTGTTTGTCCACCAAATGTTGCACTAAATGTAACACTTGTATCACCAAGTGCTGCTTTTTCCTTGTTTGGTGTAATTGCAACTGTTACTGTTTCAGTTGTATCGTCTGTGTATGTTGCAACAACAGATAAACCTGCTGCAGAATAGGCTTCGCCTTCTTCATAAACAGTCTTTGTTGCTGTTCCTGCAATTGCAAGTGATTTAACTTCTTTAGTTGGTGTTGGTTCGCTTGCTGTTAATTCAGAACCATCAACAACAATAAGTTGTCTTCCATCACGATCGCCAACAACAACTTTATTTAAAACTACGGTTACGCCTTCGGTTGCTGCATTCAAGAATGTGGTGTAATCGTTAACGATTCCGCCCTTGAAGAATACAGGAACATTTTCTCCAGCGATTGCGATTGTTAATGTTGTATCGTTGTTCTTTGTATTGACTTCCTTTTTAATAACAACGCCTTGTGCGTTTGCTAAAACGTTTGTTTTAAGAGCATCTAATGCTGCTTTACTAGCAACGTTTGCTGGTTGAGGAACAACGCCATCACCATCAGCTTCAACTTTAATATCGCCTGATGTTTCAACTAAGCCTTTGTAGTTACAAAGTGCTGCTGTAACTTTGACTTTCTTACCAATTACAAGTTTTGGTACGTCTGCTTCTGCTGGGTGATATAAATCAATACCATATTCTCCGTCTTGAATGAAGTATTCACCAGAGCAATTTCTAATTGCAACTACAGTTGCGCTGAATGTCATTGGTTCTGTAGCACCTGAAGTTTTTGCAAATCCAGCTTCATAAGCTTCTTTTAATCCGCTTACGACTGGTGGGGTTGGTGCATCATCGTCAACTTTCAAGTTGAATGAGCCTGATCCATAGTTGATAACAACATCGCCTGCTTTGACACCTGTGACTAAACCGTTGGTATCAACAGTTGCGATTGTTGAATCATTTGAACCCCAACTAAAGGTACAACCAGAGATATTGACCTCTGCTGTTAATTGCAATGTCTGTCCTGGTTTGATTGTTGTGACGCCACCCGCAGAAGTAATACTTACTGTAGCTGACTCACATTGCGGATCTGGGGTTGGTCCTGGTGGGTTTGGGTTTGCTCTTTCACAACCCGCCAAACCTGCAGCCGCAAATGGAATGATTAAGAGTAATGCTTTTCTTTTCATTTATACTCCTCCTTTTGAGACTTAGACATACAAAAAAATCCGTATGAACACTAATACGCAATTTTGCGCTTGGTGTTTACGACGGAGTTTGTTTCGTAAATCATAAGGTTGCTTATATTTTAATATAATATTTCAACCTTGTATAGACTAAATTTTATTTAGTTATTAAAAATGCGATGAGTCCTACTAAAAATGTTATGATCCCACTTGCTAAAAGTGGATAGAAAATAGCCCAAGCTTTATTTACTACTTCATCAGGAAGTGGATTGTCCCAATCATGTAGCTTGTGTCTTTTCCAACCTCTATACAAGTCTTGGATTATAAATCCAACTAGTGAGCAAAAAACACCACCAAAGATCATAAAATACCATGAATATTTAAGTGGCCAATTTGGTTCTCCAACTAAGTAGAAAATAGCGAGCCCAACGCCAACTAAAACGCCTACTCCTAACAAGATGAATAAGTAGTTGTACCATTTCTTTGCAGCGTTCTTCATATGTGATAATTCTATTACATATCTTGTTTGATTAAAACAAAATACTTAACTATACTTATTAGCAAGATGCGTAACAAAAATTTGAAAGAAAACAAATTTAAAAGAGCGCTTGCTTTACCTGTGCGCGGAATTATTAAAAAGATTTCGCCTGTTTGCTATGTGAAGATGCAATACAAATACATCACACATCACAAGCTCAATCTTAAAAATCCGGTTAGATACACAGAAAAGCTTCAATATTTAAGGTTGTTCACTTATCCAAAAGATGAACTTGTAATCAAATGTGCTTCTAGAGATGGGGTTAGAGAATTTGTAAAAGAAAATGGACTTGAAGAAATCCTAATTCCTATTTATGGCATCTATGATTCCTTTGATGAAATTAATTTTGATGAACTTCCAGATCAATTCGTTATGAAATGCACTCATGCTTGTGCATTTAACGAAATTGTTCTGGACAAACATAATATTAATAAGAAAGAACTACGCGCAAAGTTCAACAAATGGTTAAAAACAAATTATGGAAAGAAAACTGTTGAACTCCACTACTCCAAAATAAAACCAAGAATTATTATTGAAAAATACATTGGTGAATTAGACTCTCTTCCGGTCGAATATAAGATTCATGTATTCAATGGAAAAGCTAGATCAATGTATGTTGTCTCAGGTCGCGGAAAAGACATTCGCTACGACAACTTCTACATTGACTGGAAACCATTTGATGGCTCTCAATTCAATGGTTGGAAGAAATCAGAAATCCCCCCAAAATCTCCAGTAAATTGGGAAAATATGCGTGAAATCGCGGAAATTTTAGGAAAGAAGTTCCCGTTCGTCAGGGTCGATTTATATAACATCAATGGAAAGATTTATTTCTCAGAATTAACCTTCACTCCAGCAAAAGGCACACTCATCATGGATGATGACAAGTGTGACTTAGAAATGGGTGAATGGTTATCTATTTAACCCAAGTAGAATTACCGAAGAAGACCTCGTAAAGCATAAGTGCTAAGTGGTCTTTTTCTTTATCGGTTCTATCGTCAGTTAAATTGTATAAAGCAAGTGTTGGATCAATACATTCCCATCTAATCTCATATGCGACTGTGTCTTCAAGTCTAAATTTGTTATCAACCTTTGTTTGATCAATATAGAACGAAACAAGATTTGTTCTTGATTGGAAATCTGTATTTACTAAAACATCATTTAATGTATAAATGTGTTTATCGTACATTCCTCCTGCACTTTGAGTGTAGAAACAAATAGTAAAGTTGAAGTAAATTTCCTTCATTAAAGGATTTTCAAGAGTTGTGCCGCCTCTACAAGAGAATGCAAAGTAATCGCAATGTTTCATTGTAAGAGGAAGTTTAGCTGCAAAGCCAACTTTATCTAACTGAGCTCTGCTCTTTTGATATAAGCCTTCACAACGAACTCTTCCATCATAGAGTTTTGAAATAGCGCCTTGTTTAAATCCTTCATCCACAAGTGCAAGATTGTTGTTATAACTCCAAAGTTTTTCTTTTTCAGCGTATTCCCATTGAAGCCCACCTACATCTTCAGCGTGAAGATATTTCAAGCCATCATGAGAATGTAACTCCAAAGGAGTTTCTTCGATTTCTTTCGCAATTTGGAAATTTCTTGTGTCTTCCTTCAAATAATAATTTGAATAAAAATATGGAGATTCATAAGCACCACGCTTATAAAGTTTGTCGGTCTTGCTACAACCACATAAAGTGATTGCTATAAGTGGAAGTAAAATATGTTTCATTTTCATAAGCTAACATCCTCCACTTTTTCTGCAACTTGAGCTTCTTTGTTTGGAACAAAATAAGTAAAACCAAACAAGAATAAAGCTAGCATAAATGGAACACTTCTTAAGAAGGCACCATAAATTTCTGAATGATGAGGTTCAACTTTAATGTTGTAACCAAATGATGCATAAAGCATGAATGCAACAAGCATCATAACAACAGCATTCTTTAGGAATGCTGAATCTTTTGCGTCTCTAATATAACGAACCACAAAAACGAACATTGCAGCGAAGAATCCTAATACAAGGAATGCTCCAATTAAACCAACTTCTTTGATTATTTCATATTCAAAGATAAGTGTTGGTTCATAAACAATTGCAGCTAATCCAGCTTCTCCAATTAGTGGAGCAGAAGCATGATTAATATCAAATCCAAACAATGTAAATGGTAAACCATTACTGTCTTTTGCAAATGCACCAATCAATGTATTTGAGGCTGGCCTCATAACAAAGTTGTCTCTAAGCAATCTATTCAAGATTCCTGGGAACTTAAATCCAATTCCTGCATTGATAATTGTGAGCAAATAAAAGATAACTCCAGCGCCTACAATTACAACAACACATATGGAAAGAATATTAACAACAAGCTTCTTTTCTTTAAGGAACTTGTACACAAATGCAAAGATTGAAGCAATTACCAAGAAGATTAAAGCTCTCCAATTTGGGACTAAAAGAATTGATGCTAAACCAACTCCTCCAATAACTGCAGAGCAAATAAATAAGTTTCTGTTTTCTTTTACTTTTATAAATAAAAGTGCTGGCAAAAATACAGCGCAAAGAATTGCAAAGAATCCACCATATTCAACTGAGACTTCAGTAATTCTAAATCCCATCAACCAACCCATCTCAGTTGTTACATCATAGGCTGTTCCTTCATAGAAGTAGATTGGTTTTGCTCTATGGATCATTGAATAGAAAGGTCCATATTGGAACAATGTGATAATTGCTCCCACAAATGTTATTGCCGCTAAACCAAAACCAATCGCAATAACAACATTCTCCATTTTCATGTTTCCAAGTCTTCTCGCAAAGAAACCTAATGAGAAGAATGCTGGAAGTGCAAAGAATGTTGCAATATTGCTAAGCATTGAAACTTGATGGGAGAATCCACCAAATGCAGCAATTCCAGAAATAATAAATAAGCCAGCAACCATTGGTGCTAACTTAATAAAATCTTTTTTGTCATTGTTGGTGAAAAACGCAAAAACAAAAGCACAAATTGAGAGTACTGCTGTGATTAAATAGAAGACTTCATTGATGTTTGCAAATGTAAAAGAAACCAATGCCATGATTTCTAAAATTAGAAAGAAGACAATTGATTTGTATTGCTTGAAGAAGCCTTTAGCGTTCATAGGTCTATTATACTCACTTATGGTAGGTTTCGTTATTCAAAATTTTAAATGCTCTATAAATTTGCTCCAACAAAATGAGTCTTGTCATCTGGTGCAAATATGTGAGTTTTGACAGAGATATTGAGGAATTGCAGCGTTTTTTAAGGTTTTCAGAGAGTCCATACGAACCACCGATAACGAAAGAAATTGATGATCCGCCTTCTACAAATTTTTGTTGAATGAATTCTGCAAATTCTTCTGATGTTGGTTCCTTTTTGTTGAGGTCTAATCCAATAAGGTAATCGTTTTTGACAAGTTTTAAAACGCGGTCACCTTCTTCATTTTTTGCCTTTGTGATATCAAATTCATTTGGGTTGTCTTTTACCTTTGAATCTGCAACTTCAATAATTTCTGTTTTAGCGTATGCAGAAAGACGTTTAATGTATTCAGCAATTCCGTCTTTCAGATATTGTTCTTTAATTTTTCCAATGCAATAAATTTTGATATTCATATTATTTTTCAATCTCTTCCATATAACTAACTGCTAAATCATAAGCATCAACTGGTTCTTCTGCTGGATAATTACATAATACCACAACAGATGTTCCTGTTTTAATATTTGTTCTTAATGAACAATTATATTGGTTAACAGCACCTGAATGCCAGAAAACATTATTGTTATTTTCAATAATCCATCCCATTCCCACTTGATTTACTTTTGTATATTGCAAAATTGGAGTGGTTGCAAGATGAATAAAGTCAACATCCTGTCTTAAGACAGTCTGAGCATAAATCAAGATATCACTAAGTGTTGAAGAAAAACCACCTGCTGCAATAAAAACATCGTCTTCGGTCCATTCCCAAGCACCTCTAAAACCAACAGTGTAGTTAATGCCGGTGTTGTTCATTCCAAATTCTTTAAACAAGTTCATTGCGAGTGAATAATAAGATTGGTTATAAAGTTTTTCTAATACAACTCCAAGAACAGCCATTCCAAAATTTGAATATTCAACTTTATATTTGTCTTTTTGTTCACATGAAAATGACTTCATATCATCAATTAACACAGAAGAAGTCACTCCATAAAGCGGGTTAACAATTCCTTTGCTGTCACCGAGGTGATGCTCAGGTAAATATTTGCCATAAGCTGATGAGTGAGTACACAATTCTTTTATGGAAGGATCATATGAAAATCCGCTTCCTAAAATTGAAGAAATTCTGCTGTTCAAAGTTATTTTATTTTCAAGTATTGCACGAGCTACCAAGTAACCGGTGATCGTCTTTGAAACTGAGCCAATTTCAAAGTGTGGTTCAACATCAACATGTTCGAGAATTTGCGCATTTTCCCCGTAAAAAATCGAATATTTTTCATTGTTTTTGATTGAACCAACTGCAACACAAACATCATTTTTGTCTTTAGTAAATTCTTTTATTAGTTCATTGAAAGGTTGATGTTTTGCGCAACCAAAAAGAAGGGAAACAGAAGATAAATAAATGAGCGAATTTTTTAATCTCATAATTAATATAAATATTACACTATTCATGATAAAATAAAAACTCCCAAATGGGAGTATTATTTTCATTGGTGGAGTCGGCGGGAATTGCACCCGTGTCCAGAGAGGGCCCCACAGTAACGTCTACAGCTTAGACGATATTTGTAATTTAACGAAGCATCGCATATCGTAGTTATCTTCGCGAGACTTATTGGATTTCGGTGAACTTTAGCAAGTCAACTATGTCTTCCTATCCTTTTGGTATGACACCGTACCTAGACGTGAAAGGAATAAAACTCTAGGGAGTGCTCTGTCCGGCGAACTATGCGTCGGTCTCTATGTCGAGTAGCTTATGCTAAGCAGAGAGATTGTGCTCTTGGAGCACGCATATAACTGTTGTCAGTTATTTTGTTTTGGTATTTGTGGTTACCAGCCAGCTGCAGTCACTGCCAGGCAATCGACCCTGTCGAAACTAAGTCGACCCCATTTGCGAGAAGTATAATATCATACGTAATTAGCAAAATAAATATTCTTTTAGAAATTTATGATTTTAATTGTGAAAAAAGTTTGTTATTATATACCTCGCTTATGAAAACATTTAAATTAATTCTCAAGAGCTTAATTAGCAATAACGCGTGTATCGAAGGTGGACGCAAAAAACCATGGTACTTTGCTGCAATTATGTTCTTTCTCTCTATGATTTTTGCAATTCTTCCTTTGTTTGTTCAAACAATGAACACTAAAGGTGATGATGTTTTTGCAAACTATGCCTATGGCGCAGATGTTGCAACACTCAGATTTAATGAACATCTTGAAAATGAAGGTCTTAAGATGTACGTCAAAACATCTGGCGAAACAAAGTTTATCTCTTGTGAAGACAGTGCTGGATTAGCAAAGAATGATGATTTCCACCACTACCTTCCAGATGGCGTTACACCAGATTTCAACATCTATTACAGATCAGAAATGAACCAAGAAGAATTTAATATTTTACTTGGAGATCAAAAAACAAGCACAATCTTCTTCTATCAAGATAGAATCATTCTTCATTTAGTAAACGTTGAAACAAAAGCAGTTATCAAAGATATGGTTTGTCAAAATGCTGCTAAATATATGGAAGAAGGTAGATCAGTTAATGACTTGCTTTCTAAAGAAACAGACGCAACAGTAAGATTGAATGAAACATTTGCTAACTGGAAACTCTTTATTAGAGATGCATACAATTTCACAAGACTTACAGCAGTCTGGCAAACATGCGCAATCATGGGTGGAATTAACGCAGGTATTACATTATTCATGGGTCTTATGATTTTCATCCTTACCAGAGGCAAAAACAATCCATATAGATTATTTAATCTATGGGAAACTCAAAAGATGTCTTGGTGGGCTGCAATTACTCCATCAATCCTTGCTCTTGGCTTAGGATTCTTAATTCCAAGATTTGCAAATATTCTCTTCCCAATGTTAATTGGTATCCGTGTAATGTGGTTATCAATGAAGTCACTTAGACCAGACGGAAGCGGATACGCTGAAAGTAACTAAAATAAAAACTGGCTTTGGCCAGTTTTTTTAATCTCCGTAATCAGATCCGCGGGACTTGTCTTCATAGAAGACTTTGACCGCATCTGTTATATCCACAAACTCTCTTAAGATAGACTCTCCATAATCAAGGAATGGATTTTCGAAGTCATAGACGAATGCAATATGTTTATTTGCTTTTATTTGTCTATGAATTTCTTCCACTACTTTTAGATAGTTTTCTGGATAACGTTCTTGAAGACCCATAAGTTGAGTGTAGAACGCTGGTTCAATATAGAACTCATTTCCTTCAACTGTTTGGAATTTCTTCACAAACTTGTTGTCAGTTATTTCTTTATAGTTTTCAAATTCTTCGTAATTCATTGTTTGCCTCCAACAACCATCTCATGTTGGTTTGCGCATATTAATCTTATATTCTTGAGTGATACTTTTGCAATTTTAAATATCTTTTTATGAGTCTTGAGACACACTTCTGGAGAGTTGGCCTCCTCTGATAAGTGAGCAAGAATTATGTCTTTTGTTTTTGGCCCAACAAGCTTCACTAAATAGTTAGCAGATTGAGTGTTTGACATATGTCCTTTATCAGATAAAATTCTACGTTTTAGAAGATATGGTCTATTGGTGTTCCAGAGCATCTCTTCATCATGGTTTGACTCAAACACGTAATAGTCTGCGTTTTTCAATTTTAACAGGGTTTTTGCGGGGATTTTCCCAGAATCTGTGAGATAAACGAGCTTTTCAGTTTTGTTCTTAATCACAAATCCAAGTGGGTTTTTAACGTCGTGAGAAGTTGATACTGGGGTTATTTCTAAATGACCAATTTTGAACTTCTCATACGGTAGAATTTCTACAACGTTTGGAGCGTCATAAGTTTCTTTTGTACAATAGATTGGAAGCGGGTCTAAATACTTAATTCCTGCTGTGTGATCACTGTGTTCATGAGTAAGTAACATTGCTTCAATATCAATTAAGTTTTTACCAATAGAGTTACACGCTGCTTTAAGATCTCTAAGACAAATTCCCATATCAATTAAAAGAAGGCGACCCTCATCATAAATAAGAGTCGCGTTTCCTTTTGATCCTGATTTGACTAGTAGGATTTTCATGAATCCCTTCTCATGTATTGAACACGTTCTTCATCAAGCTTTTCGACTTGTTCGTCAGCTTCTAGAGAAAGTGTATCGAAACGACAGTAGTCTTTTCTAAATAAGAATTGAACTTTTCCTTGTTTTCCAGAACGGTTCTTACGAACAAAGAGTGTAACGAGTTTGGAATCTGGGCCAGCACCTGCTACTTTCTTTTGTGCTTCGTTGACCTTTTCATCTTGTTTTTGGAAGACGTTCTTTGGTTTTCCGTCATTATTTTGTGGATTTTCTGAACTTGATTTTGGTTCATAAAGCATCAAGACAATATCAGCATCTTGTTCAATAGAACCAGATTCACGAAGGTCAGATAATTGTGGTTCTGCATCACCACCTGAACGTTGTTCAATGTTACGGTTAAGTTGTGCGACACCAAGAATTGGAACTTTTAAATCCAATGCAAGTTTCTTGAGTGTTTGTGAAATCATCTGAACTTCGAGTTGTCTTGATTCTGATTTTGTTTTGGTTGTTGTGGTGACTAAACCAATGTAGTCAACAACAATAAGTCCAAGATCTGGTTCTTTTGCTTTTAATTTACGGCATTTTGCGACCAAATCTAAGAGTTTGATACCAGAGGTATCGTCAATATAAATTTTACGTTTAGCAAGTCTATTGCAAGATTCACCTAATTTGTATCTAATTGAATCATTTAATCCAAAACCTGTAATAAGGCTATCAAACTTAACGTTTGCATCAGCAGACACTAAACGTTTGAAAAGCATTGTAGCAGGCATTTCTAATGAGAAATATGCAACAGGAACATCATGAGCTGCAGCATTATATGCTAAGTTAAGAGAAAGTGCTGTTTTACCAACGCCTGGACGAGCTGCAAGAATAATTAATTCACCTGGTTGGAAACCGTGTGTCAAAATGTTCAATTTTGAATAACCGGTTGGTGTACCGGTAACTGTGTCATCGCTTGTTGCAGTCTTTAAATTCCTTAATTCTTCATCTAACTTACTTGCAACTTGGTCAGCTCTTTGGAAGTCGCCAATTCTACGTTTTTCAGTGACATCTGTGATCTTCTTTTCACTTTGTGAAAGGAATTCACTGATTTCATTAATATCTTTTGTGTAGTAAGTATTTGAAATGTCATCAAGTGTCTTTAAGAATCTTCTTAAGATTGATTGGTCTTGGACAATTTTTACATAACTATCAAAGTTCTCAAATGTAACAATTGCATCTGCAAGTTCGAGTAAATATTCAGGAGCACCTGAAATTTCTAATTCTTTTGAATTAATAAGTTCGTTTGTAATTGTTTGTGGATCAATTACTTCCCCACGATTATACAAACGATACATTGCACCAAAAATAGCACGGTGATTTTTATTTTCTGGAAAGAAATCTTCAACGTCTAATTTTGCAACAGCTTCCGAAACTTTGCTTGAGGAGCGAATCATTGCACCTAAAACAGCTTTTTCAGCTTCAGTATTGTGTGGTAATTGTTTTTCTTGTGCCATTTTCATTCCTCCTATTTCTTCTCGTTAACATGGACTGTGACAGTTCCAATAATTCCTTTGAATAGTTCGATTTTTAGTTTGCTATAACCGAAGTGATCAACAGCCATCTTTTCAATGAATTTTCTTTTATCAATTTCAATGCCGTGTTTGGCTTTGAGTTCTTCTTCAATTTGCTTGGTTGAGATAGTCCCAAACATTCTTCCATCGCCGCTTCCTTTGGCATCAAACTCAACAACGATATTTTCTAATTTAGCCGCGATTTCACGGGCATTTTCCTTCATTTTCTCAATGTTTTCTGCTTCAACACGTTTTTGTTCAGCGAGGATTTCCATAGCCTTTCCGGATTGCATAACTGCTAGTCCGTGAGGTAACAAAAAGTTGTTTGCATAACCGTCTTTAACTTCAACAACATCGGACTTTTTTCCGATGCCTTTTACGTCTTTAAGTAAGATAACTTTCATGGTCTTCCTCCCTATTAAATTCGAGCATCATTGAGGTAGTCATTCAAGACAGAAAGTAGTCTAGATTCGACTTGGACAAGTGGTGCTTTCTTAAATGTACATGCAGCTTGTGTGAAGTGACCGCCACCATTGAGTTTTTCAGCTAAAAGTTGAACGTTAATTGTGCCATCACTACGACAAGAAATTCTTGTTTCATCGACTGCAGTTCTACCAATGACAAAGCAGGCATTAACACCTTTCATTTGCATACATTGGTTAGCAACCTTTGCAAGCGTTGCTTGTTCGATAATATCATCTTCTTCAGCCATACAATAGACGACACCATAATATGGTGTTTGTGTGGTTGAAATAATTCTTGTAATTAATGCGAATTCTTCGAATTCATCCTTTAAGAAGTCATCAGCTTTAGCGTTATCTGCGCCATATTCTTTAAGAGCCATTGATGCTTCAAATGTACGAGTACCAACAGTTGTTGCCTTATAGAAGTTGGAGTCCATAAAGATACCTGAAAGCATAATTGTTGCATATGTAGCAGGAATCATAATTCTTGGGTTTGCAGAGCAATAGCTAACAAGTTCAGCGACCATTTCAGATGCTGAAGAAGCAGATGAATCAATATGAGAGAAGACTGGGCTTTCAATAAAGTCTTCACCACGTCTATGGTGGTCAATAATCATAATCTTGTTGGCTTTCTCAATCACCTTTGGTGCGACTGTCATATTTGCTTTATGAACGTCACAAACAACGACCAATGTATCAATCTTAAGATTGCCAAGTGCTTGAGCTTGGTTAACAAAGATTTTTTCAACTTCCTCTTTAGAGAAGGATGCTAAAATTGCACCTTTTGTCTTTCTTTCTGTGCTCTTTGGTTCATAAATAATTTGGGCTGGTTTACGGCAATAATCGCACATTGCTTTAACGCCTAAACATGCACCTAAAGAGTCCATATCGGTCATGGCGTGACCCATAATGATAATATTTGAAGAGTTACGAATAAGTGATAAAACTGAGTCAGCCATAACACGAACTTTAACCTTGTTACGGTTTTCTTGAGCTTCGGTTTTACCACCAAAGAAGACTAAGTCTTGTCCATATTGAGAGACAACAACTTGGTCACCACCACGAGACATAGCAATTTCAATAGCAGAGCTTGCCATATCGTTAAGTTTGACTACGTCAGGGAAGTCATAAGCGATACCAATAGAAAGTGTTGGTGGTGTTTCTTCCTTGTCTGAAATAGCGTGGATTTTATCAAGCAATGAGAATTTATCTGCAATCATCTTTTCAAGAGATTCGTGGTTACAAAGTAAGAAGTAAGCATCGGATCTAACTCTTCTGAGAAGAACTTGGTAATCTCTACCATAATCCAAGATGAGGTTTCTTACTTTTGAAACGATATCTGAGTTTTCATCAGCAGAACCTGAAATATCTGCGTAGTTATCAATAACTATTTGACCACAGACTGTTGCTTGACGTTTAGAGAATGCTGAAACTGTTTCGTAGTCAGTTACATCTCTAAAGATGTATAAGCCAGCATCTTTAAGCAATTTAACTTCATAGTTACGGGAGTTAATACTTAATTTAACTAATGAGTTAATACCGCCATCAATGAGTTCTTGAAGGGCTGGTTGCCACTCTAAAATGTTTTCATCAAGAATTTCAATTTTTCTTTCAGTGAATAAATCATTGATCCAAATAACAGTGTTGTTTTCGTTAACAACTGCAAGACCAATCATACCAAAGTTATAAGCTTCTTGAATGTCACTACCAATTAAGTCAGCAGCTCTTAAGTCACTTTGTTGTCTAATCTTGGAGAATCTAAAGATTAATGCCCAACAGAAAGCAATATCAAAGATAACAACTGCACCTAAAATGATAAATAATAATTCAGTAGAAAAGATGTTTCTGAAATTCAAGAAATCAAGGCCATAGCAAATGCCAAAAAAGACTAATGCGGCCATCTCTATAAAGACAACGATAAATGCGAAGATTTTTGTTTTAAATAACTTAGTTTTCATAATGTGTTTTATATTATATCAAACTTAGCACTCAAAAAGTTATAAAAAATAAACTTTTTAATTAATAAGTGTTGGTCTATATGTATTTTTAACTTTATTCTTTACGATTTTAAATATAAAATGTAAACACCTTGAAAGGAAAATTAATATGAAAATTAAAAGCGTATTATTAGTCGGTATTGCAGGATTTGCTTTAGCAAGCTGTGGTGGTGTTAAAGGTTACAAGACAGAAGTTAAACACAAAGTATTTACAGACAATATTGAAAAATTTGTCGAAGAATCAACTCTTCTTTCTGCGGATGATCCATTTTCATTCACAATTAATGCAAATTCAAAATCAAACACAAAAACAACATATTTCAAAAATGGTAAATCCATTTCTGAAGAAAAAATGGAAATTAAGAGTGAAACTTCTTGTGAGTTTGACTCAGCAAATTCAGTTCTTCGTTCTAAAGGCGTCTATGAAACTCGCGAAGAAGATGCTTCTGATGTAAAAACTGAAAAATATGATGGTGATATCGTAAATCAATGTGATAACAAAAACTTCTATGAAGTTGATATGAAGTCCAAAATCTATAAGAAATCAGCTTCTTCAAAACCAGCAGATGCTGTTGCAGCAGAAGCTTCAAAAGCTATCAAAGCACTCGGAGCTTTCATCGCACAAATGTCAATTTTTGATGATGCAAAATATTACATTGATGGAAACGTCTACACATGTGAGCTTAATGAAAATGAGGAAGATGAAGAATCAACAAGAACTGGTAAAACTGTTTATCAATTAGTGGCTGGTTCCGACAAAATTGAATTATATTCAGAATCAAAAGTTACACTCAAAAAACTTAATTTCACTGAAGTTATTACAGACAATTCTTCATATGTTTTAAAGAAGAAAAATGTCAAATTAAATAATGTCAATCTTGATAATTATTTAGATGGTTCAAAAGGATTTGATGATTCCGAACTCGAAAACGTTGTCTTTGGTTCATCATTCCTCTACGGATTCTTATTTAATAACAAATAACTTAAAAGCCTCTCGAAAACGAGAGGTTTTTATTTTATAAAAAAAGCACTCGTGATGAGTGCTTTTAGTTTTGATTTTAATTAGTCTTGAACGTATGGTAATAAAGCCATGAAACGTGCATTCTTAATTGCTTTTGCAACTTCTCTTTGGTGCTTTGCACAAGTACCTGTGGAATGACGTGATGCGATTTTACCATTTGGAGTAATGTACTTACTTAATGTTTCGACGTCTTTATAATCAATGTATGCAACTTTGTTTTTGCAGAAGTTGCAGACCTTCTTGTGTGGTCTAACTTTTTTGAATCCCATTTTGAATTTTCCTTTCTAATTAGAACGGAAGATCGTCATCGGCGACATCGATAGCATCTAAATTCTTAGATTCTTCGACTGGCTCTGAAGGTTGTTCATCATCAAAGATGATTTCTTCATTTGGAATTTCTCTTGAACCTTTTGGTTCGAGGAACTCAACGTGATTGGCGATTACTTCAATGACTGAAGCTTTTGTTCCGTCTCTTTTTTCGAAGGTGCGTTGACGAATACGTCCATCAACACCAACGAGCGATCCTTTTCTTAAGAATTTTGCAACATTGTCAGCTTGATTGTCCCAAACAGTAACACCAATAAAGGTTGTTGTTTTTTCTCCGTTTGGACCCTTCATATTGTCATCTACTGCGAGAGTAAATGATGCAACTGGCTTATCAGAAGTTGTTCTCTTGAGTTCTGGATCTCTGGTAAGTCTACCAGTTAAAACGATACGATTTAACATAAATGTTAATCCTCCTTAATTAGTCTTGATCGACAGTAAATAAGTGACGTACAACATTTTGATCGATCTTTGCTAAACGAGAGAATTCGTTTAATGCAGCTTCGTCAGCAGTGAGCTTAACGACTACATAGTAGCCTTTTGTAAGCTTATTGATTGGATAAGCAAAGTCTCTTAAGCCCCATTCCTTAACATCACCGAGCTTTGCTCCGTTTGATGTGAGGATTCCGTGAAGTTTGTCGATTTCAGCTTTCCTTGCAGCTTCATCAAGTCCGTCTTTCACGATGTACATGAGTTCGTACTTTTTCATATTTTTACCTCCCTTTGGTCTTCTGGCTGACATCTTCTGTCAGCAGAGAGAAACGCTTTCGCGTAGGTATATTATACACAAGACGTTTGCGTGTGTATACAAAAATATATTGGTTGGTAAATTATTAAAATTTTTTTACATATATTAAAAATACCTGGGTAATACGTTAAATATGTAGTTTATATATTTTTAATATATGTAAGCTATATCCCCCCTATTGTAAGCTATTAAACAGTATGATAAATTATGCTCGCTAATTGAAAAATTGGCTAGTTTAGAAGGAGGCAGGTATGGCTAAGATCCAAAGAGCTCTAAGGGTGCTTAGTCAGAAGGGAGGCTTCATGCTATTCCTTACCTGGTACTGCTAGTTGTTATACTGGTATTGGTAGCAATGTTGGTTAACAACTAGCAAACTAAGTACCTACTGAGCTCTAAATGAAGAAAAGAAGTCAGGGTGCCACCTGACTTCTTTTTAACAACTAGCAGCTAAGTACCTGCTACAAATAATATACCACATTGTTTTGTTAATACAAAGTTTTTGTTTATTAGATGTTTCTAATTGTATTTATTAGTGTGAATGAATCATCTGAGAAGACATCAAATAGTCCAGCATTTTCGAGGGATTTTTTGAATTTCTCTGAGTCTCCGTCTTTTGTGTAGATTGATTTATAAGCGTTTGCTGCAACATTAAAATCTGTTAATCCTTTAGCAAATAATTGTAGTGCTGCAAGTTCTGAAACACCATAGCTTACATAGTAACCTCTGTAGTTTAGAAGAACTTGATACATATAATCAAATTTGTTTCTTGAAATTGTTGCGCCGTATTTAGTTAATAACTCAACCCATTTGTTTTCCAAACTTGTTTGATCAAATGAATTGTTATAAGCAAAATATTCAAGTTCATTTACTGCGAAGTCTAAAAGTAATGCGTTAATAGAATCACACAAAGTGTCGTACGTATAGCCGGCCTTAATTTCACTTGTAAATGAATTGCTATTTTTGAAGTAAGAAAGAAACAAAAGTTCGTTGCCTTTTGATTGCGTTTCAGAAAGATCTAAAACTACGCTGTCACCAAAGGTGTAATGAGCATTAAAGTGACCAAATTCATGAACCAATGATGACAAACTTTGGTAATCTTTACTTAAGAATAAAACGTTTCCTTTGGAAACAAAGTTAGCAGTGTAAGCTGTTGTGTTTGGATTATAAACATCTGAGAAATAATAGCGCCCTTCTTCAAATAATTTTTGGAAATTTACTTTGTAATCACTGCCTAAATCTTTGGCATAATTTCTAAGTAAATCCATGTTCTTTCCAAAGAAGTTTTTGCTGAGTTTATTATTTGATTCTTTAACAGCTGCATCTTTCTCAGAATTGCTTAGTTTTTCCTTCATGTTTGTGTACAAAGGATTGATGTTTTCAATGACTTTTTGACTCAAGTCTAAAGCATCAGAAACTTTGTATTCTCTTTGATACAAACGGTAAGCATAATCGAGGTAGTTAGCATATGATTTTTCGCTTGCTAGTTGGTTAGATAAACTAACCAATTGCGAGTAAGCTTCAAATCTTTCAACCTTGCCAGCTTTGTATTGATCGAGCAAGTTTTGAATCTTTTTTGAAGTGCCTTGTCCGCTTGTTCCACCTCCACCTGGATCAGTGTGGTCTTTAATAAATTTTTGAATTTGTTCTTCAGTGTAACTTTTGAAGAATAAATTGTTATATGAACCTTCTTTTGCTAAAGCAACATAGACACCATAATACTGGTCTTGCATCTTGTAGTAGTCATTATAAATTTCATCTTGTTTTTGATAATCTTCAGCTTTTCCTGAAGCATCTGCAAGAAGGTTTGCAATATCAAATTGTTCCTTTAGGAAATCTAATTGTTCATTCATTTTTGTAATAACATTTTGAGCTTCGGTTGCTTTGTAATAAACACCAGAATTAATTTTTGAAATCATGGCGTTTGATTCATCTACAACGTCTTTAACTTTTTGAGCGTCATAACTAAGCTCCAATGGAGAACCAAAAAGAGAAATTGGACTTTCTCTATCTAATGTGTCAAAAAGTGGGAGTCTTGTTTTAACGGAATTTTTATCAATTTCTTTCTTGTTTTCATTGAAATACTTATCACATTTTCCACATGTGTAGTAAGCGATATTTCCGTCCTCGTAAAACGAAGCTTCTTTAGCATTTACTAAAGTAAACTCGTGATTACAAGCACAAGAACATACTAAAAAAGCACATAAACTCAAGCCTGTTAAGATATGTGCTTTTGTTTTCATAATTATTTACCGCTATCTTTCATGCAAGGGAAGAGTAAGACTTCGCGGATTGAGGTTTGATTAGTCATTAACATGACAAATCTGTCGATACCAATACCGATACCACCAGTTGGAGGCATACCGTATTCGAGCGCTTCAAGGAAGTCTTCATCCATTTCAGATGCTTCTTCATCACCTGCAGCCTTAGCTTCAAGTTGTTTCACTAAGCGTTCTTTTTGATCGAGTGGATCATTGAGCTCGCTATAAGCGTTGCCATATTCCATGCCGCCAATAAAGAGTTCAAATCTATCGGTGAACATTGGATTGTCTTTACACTTTTTGGTGAGTGGTGAAACTTCGATTGGGTATTCGTGAACGAATGTTGGAGTTTGAAGTAAGTCATCACATTTTTCTTCGAAGAATGCGTTGAGAATATAACCAACACTGTTCCAGTGTTTTTCAAGTTTGATGCCGTTATCTTTTGCAAGTTTAACAGCTTCTTCCATTGTTGTAACTTTGTTAAAGTCAATTCCTGTAGCTTCTAAAACACATTCTTTCATTGTCTTCCAACCGAATGGTTTTCCGAGATCTAATGTGCCTTCGCCATAAGGGATTGTGGTTGTTCCATGAATTTTCATAGCGACTTCTTTGAAGAGGTTTTCTGCAAAGTGTCTCATATCTTGAAGATCACCATAGGCTTGGTAAAGTTCAATTGTTGTGAATTCTGGATTGTGTTTTGTGTCCATTCCTTCGTTACGGAATAAACGGCCAATTTCATAAACTTTTTCCATACCACCAACGATACATTTCTTTAAAGAAATTTCGGTAGCAATACGAAGATAGAAATCTTTGTCTAATGTGTTGTGATGAGTAACGAATGGTCTTGCTGCAGCACCACCAAGAATTGGTGAAAGAATACTTGTTTCAACTTCGATAAATCCGAGGCTATCACAGTAGTCTTGAATTGCACGAATAATTTTTGGTCTTGCTAAAGCAATTTTCATTGAATCATCATTCATAATAAGGTCAACATAACGGTGACGATATCTTTCTTCAACGTCTGTTAAACCATGGAATTTCTCAGGTAATGGACGAAGTGATTTTGTAAGGTGTGTGAATTTTGAAACTTTGATGGTCATTTCTCCTGTTTGAGAGAACATAATGTGACCTTCAACACCACAAATATCGCCAATGTCTGAAAGTTTGAATACTGAGTAATTTTCTTCGCCTAAATAATCGATGCCTAACCAACATTGAATGTTGCCAGTAACATCTTTGATGTTCATGAAGGCTGCTTTACCCATTTTACGTAAAGCCATAATACGTCCAGCGACTTTAACTTCTACTGGATTTGCTTGTAAGTCTTCATTTGTTTTTCCAGTGCATTTTTCACGGACTTCTTTGATTGAACTTGAGCGTTCAAATTTTTGTCCGAATGGTTCAACACCGAATTCTTCATAACGTGGAAGTTTGTCTCTTCTAGCACGTTCTTGATCTGTTAATTTACGTTCCATTTTTAAAAACCTCGGTTAAGAGTATAGCAAAAACTTATATTGTTAACAATAAAGTTATTGGATTTCGTTAAGAATTCGCTCAAGTGAGTCCCTTGTTGTGAGCGCACTTGCAAGTTTGTTTTTAGCCTTTTTCATGTCAGGATAACTGTTCAAAAATTTAGGTGCAATTCCACGCAAAACCATCATAGCGGTGTACTCACCTTTTTCCTCGATTAACATGTCAGCTAAATTGCGAATATATTGTATTGATTCTTCTAATGAAGAACTTTCGACTATAGAACCATCTTTAAAGTATGAATCAATCTGCTTCACTAAGATAGGGTTTCCTACCCCTCCGCGGGCCACCATAACTGCATCAGCTTTCGTGCATTCTAGGGCCTTTATTGCGTCTTTTAGAGTGTAGATATCGCCAGAGACAATTAAAGGAACTGACATTTCATTACGAAAATCCTTTAAAAGCTCCCATCTTGGTTTTCCAGCATAACCTTGTCTTGTGGTTCTAGCATGAATTCCAATTGCAGCAACACCAGCTCTTTCAAGAGCTTTTACATTTTCTCTAAAATTGATTTCATCTTCATTCCAACCAAGTCTTATTTTTGCGGTTACTGGAAGCGGAGAATGTTTGCAAATTTCAGTAAACATTTTTTCTAATTTTTCAGGGTCTCTTAGTAGAGAAGAACCTGCTCCTGTTTTAGTAACTTTTGGAGCAGGACAACCTAAATTGATATCAAAGATATCTATGTTAGGATTGTGTTTCAGAACAACATCCATTGCTTTGCAAATAGTTTCTGCAGATGATCCAAATAATTGGATTGCAATCGGACGTTCTTGTTCGGTTGAACGTAAGTAATCAATGGTTTTTTGGTTATCGTAGATAAGACCGCAATCAGAAACCATTTCTGTTACTGTTAAAGCAACTCCAAAAGGTTTCATAAAATTTCTGTAGCCTAAAGATGTGACTCCCGCCATAGGCGCTAGTACAACTTTTCCATTAATTTCAACGTTACCAATTTTAAACATAAGTAAAAGGGAGGCAAGCCTCCCTGTAAATTATTCAGCTTTCTTTTCTACTTTTTTAGCAGGTGCTTTTTTGGCTGGAGCTTTCTTTGCAGCAGGTTTCTTTTCCGCTGGTTTTTTCTCCTCAGCCTTTGGCTCTTCTGCTTTTCCTGCTAAAACAGCATCGATTTCTTCAGCTGTAATTGTTTCTTTATCAAGCAATGTTTCAGCAATTTTGATTACATCAGCTTTGTTTGCTTCGATAATTTCTCTTGCTTTAGCATGAGCAGCATCAATAATTTTGCGAACTTCTTGGTCAATTTCAAATGCGATTTGAGTGGAGAAATTCTTTTGTGTTGAAGCGTAGTCTCTTCCAAGGAAGACTGAACCGGTATCACGTTCATATTGGATTGGACCAAGTGAACTCATACCGTATTCGGTAACCATTGAACGAGCAATTTGTGTTGCAACTTCAATATCGTTGGATGCTCCAGTTGTAACATCATCGAAGAAAATTTCTTCTGATGAACGTCCACCTAAGAAACCAATAATTCTAGCTTCGAGCTCAGCTTTGCTGAGTAAGAATCTATCATCTTCTGGGGTCATTAAGACATGACCGCCAGTTCTTCCTCTAGGAATAATTGTAATTTTTTGAACTTTATCCGAATGTGGAAGTTTTAAACCGATGATTGCGTGGCCTGCTTCGTGATAAGCAACACGTTTTCTTTCATCAGCATTCATTCCTTTGGAACTCTTAGCTGGACCAGCAATTCTTCTATCGATAGCTTCATCGATATCTTTAACACTAATCATTGGTTCTTTATTACGAACAGCAAGAATTGCTGCTTCATTCATGATATTTTCAATATCAGCACCAGAGAATCCAACTGTTCTCTTTGCGATTTGTGCAAAGTCAACTTTTGGATCAACAAGTTTATTTCTTGAGTGAACTTTGAAGATTGCTTCACGGCCTGCTTTGTCTGGTAAGTTAACAGTAATTGTTCTGTCGAAACGACCAGCACGAAGTAAGGCTGGATCAAGAACGTCTTCACGGTTTGTAGCAGCAATAACAATAATGCCTGAATTATCTTCGAAACCATCCATTTCAACTAAAAGTTGATTGAGTGTTTGTTCACGTTCATCGTTTCCGCCACCAAGACCAGCGCCTCTTTGACGTCCAACAGCATCGATTTCATCGATAAAGACTAAACATGGTGCAGCTTGTTTTGCTTTTCTAAACATATCACGTACACGACCCGCGCCTACACCAACGAACATTTCAACGAAGTCGGAACCTGAAATTGAGAAGAATGGAACACCTGCTTCACCGGCAACTGCTTTAGCAAGTAATGTTTTACCAGTGCCTGGATGACCGACAAGAAGGACACCTTTTGGAAGCTTTGCTCCAAATTCAGTGTATTTCTTTGGATCTTTTAAGTATTCAACAAGTTCAACCATTTCAGCTTTTTCTTCATCGCATCCTGCAACATCAGAAAATCTGACTTTTGAATTTTCAACTTTACGAGCTCTAGAACGATTGAAATCCATTGCTTTGTTATTAGAACCATTAACGGATCTTGAAAGCATTGAGAAAAGAAGGACTGCAATTAAAACAGTAACAATTATTGAAATAATTGATGGTCCCCATTGATCCCACCATGAAACTTCAAAAGCATAAACTTCTGAAATATAAGCATTTTTTGCTTTATCTGGGTTTGCTGCTTTATAAGCATCGATTTCTTGTTGGAATCTTACACTATAAGGCAAGCTTTCTTTTTCAACA
This sequence comes from Bacilli bacterium, assembly GCA_024408085.1. Taxonomy (GTDB): domain Bacteria; phylum Bacillota_I; class Bacilli_A; order RFN20; family CAG-826; genus Fiminaster. The sequence continues at coordinate 95,929 of JAKSVH010000002.1, forward strand.
CCATTTTCAAAATATTTGAAAGAATTGTTGTATTGAGTTTTGTTAAGAGTAACAGTGTACTTAAATGCTTCATTTGAGCTATTAATAGCTGAACCTGAAACTTGAACAACTGTTTCTTTATCATAAACTTCGGCTGTGACAACTTGGTTTTCTTGTAAGAAACTATTCATTGAGTTTGCATCAGAATTGTATTTAACTACTTTTGCAGATGTTGCTCTAACAATGATTGCTATAAATGCTGCAATAGCTGCAACTATAAGAAGAAAAGGAAGGATTGTTCTAGCAAATCCTCTTCTTGGAGCTTGATTTTTATTTTCGTCCATATTTAATACCTCCGGGGTTATCTAAACAAATGTGTTCGCTAAAAATGATACCAAAACAAAAAGTTTTGTAAACTATTTTGTAAATATATTTATTTATATAATGCGTATTAAGTTTATCTATTCCCAATTTTCGTTAAATCAATTTTAAAAATAGATTTATGATTATCAACAAATTCTTTGCGATATCTTGGAACATAAATTAATTCGTTATTTTTATTATAAATTCCCGGCCACATCTTTCTAAGATGGGTTGGCATTTTCCAGTTGATAAATTGACGTCTAACTTCTACAAAATAATCTTTAACTTTTACCTTTTCTTTTGGATTAACATTTCTCACATAACACGGAAAATCTTCGTTTTTAATCCCACGATCTTCAGCTCCCATAGAAAAATCAATTTCAATAAAGGAGTTTTTTGCTTTTTTGTTCACTTCTAATTCGTAAACGTAATTTGGCTCAGATTTTAGGATTTCAACATCATCATAATTTTTAACCAAGAAAACATGTTCAGTAATTTTGAAAGATGCATTAGCCTTAGTTTCAAAACATTTTTGAATTTCTTGGACAAATTTCTTACTCAAATCTCTGTGTTCGTTTTCTCTAACCATGAAAAAATCAATGAATCTGACCACATTTTCGTAGGTCATTTTAGCAAAGTTTTTGTAAGAAATTTTAGGATTAAATTTTTCGCAAGTTTTGTTCTGTTTTTTAAGCTCAGAAATGATTGATTTTCTCTCTTCTTTTGTAAGCTTCTCAACAATGGTGTGACGAACCTTGTTTCTGGAATAGTGATCAGTCAAATTTGACTCATCAATTGAGTATGGAATTTTGTTATCAATATCGTACTCCAAAAGTTCCTGTTTCGAGTAACCCAAAAGTGGTCTTAAAACACGAACTCCCAAAATATTGTTTTCCTCGCGAATTCCCCAGTATTTCACTAGGTTTTTGCGGTTTTTTTGCATTAAATAGGTTTCAATAACATCGTCTTCTTGATGGGCTACAAGCACTCCAAAAGCGCCATGTTTTTCGCATACTTTTTTAAAGAAATTATAACGTGTTTCTCTAGCCCATTCTTGGAAGTTTCCAGACACTGTTAAATTTACAGTATCAAGTACCTCAATTTCGACATTGTTTTCCTTACAAAATTGGGTTAAAGATTCCTGCTCAAAATTTGAGACATTTCTCTTGTGATAATTAACATGAGCAACAACAATTTTTAGATTATTTTTTAGGGTTGCAGAAAGTAAGGCCATTGAGTCAGGGCCAAAAGAGCACGCAACAACGTACTTTTTGTTTTTATCTAAGTTCAATTTGATGTCCTTAACCATTTTTCGCCTTCTTATTATATTTTTTATAAAGTGCAACAATGCATTCAATGATAGTTTCAAGGTCTTTCACCCAGTTATCGATCTTTTTAAGTCTAATTTTTAAAACTTTATTGAGATAGGTTACATTAATCTTGCTGAGATATGGAGTTAGCATCTCAAATAATGCTGATCCAATACCAGAAATGCTTGAAAAATTATTCGATAAAACTATCTCAATTTCATTTGGATATTCATTCACATTTTCGAACTCTTCATTGTTCATCAACATGTCTATTCTTCTCTTGTTAATTAAGAGCATAACTTCGTGTGGAATTTTTCCATAAATATCGCGGATTTTAGCCTTAATTCCCTGCAATTCCTGGATATTTTTGGCATTTTCAAGTTCTTGATAGAGCTCAACTTTATCCTCTTTTATCATGTAAGAATCAGGTATATAAGCATCGATTTTAAAGAGCTTGACAGGCTTAGGTGGTTCGTATGCTTTTCCAGTCTTTTTCTCCTCTATAACTTCATTCAAAAGTTTGAGATATAATTCAAGACCAACAGAGTCAATAAAACCAGCTTGTTCAGGTCCTAAAATGTCACCTGCGCCACGAATCATGAGGTCTCTTTGTGCAATTTTGTATCCGGAACCCAATTGAGCAAAGTCTTGAATTGCTTTTAATCTCTTTTGGGCTGCTTTATTTAATGTTTTTTGCTCATTATAGAACAAATAAGCGTATGCGATTCGACTTCCACGTCCAACTCTTCCCTTAATTTGGTAAAGTTGAGACAAACCGAAATGATCAGCGTTCTCGACAATGATTAAATTTGCATTTGGAATATCAATTCCGCTCTCAATAATAGAAGTTGCAACTAAAACATTAACTTCGCCAGAATAGAATCTCATCATGACGTCTTCAATCTCGTCTTTCGACATCTGTCCATGCACAACTCCGACGTTTGCAGAAGGGATTTGTCTACTGATTCTATTTGCAACCAAATGAATTGAAGAAACTACGTTATGTATGTAAAAAACCTGGCCTTTTCGCGTTAATTCTCGCTCAATCAGCTCTCTTACGACACCTTCATTAAATGGTGTAACATAGGTTTGAATTGATGATCTGTTCTCTGGCGGAGTGTTGATTTGAGAGACTGGTCTAACACCAATTAATGAGAGTTGTAAAGTTCTTGGAATTGGGGTTGCAGACAATGATAAAACATCAATATTTGTCTTGATCTCTTTTATTCTTTCTTTTTGTTCAACTCCGAATCTTTGTTCTTCATCAACAACTAATAAACCGAGGTCATTAAATTCAAAATCTTTACTTAATAAACGGTGTGTGCCAATAACTAAGTGGATTTTTCCTTCCTTTATATCCTTAATATATTCTTTTTGTTGTTTTTCAGGAACCAATCTAGAAATAACAGCAATATTTACACCAAAATATCTAAATCTTTCGCATGCAAGCTCGTAATGTTGTCTTGCAAGTAAGGTGGTTGGACACAAAATGACAACTTGTTTACCGGAAGAGATTGCTTTAAAGACTGCTCTAAAGGCAACTTCGGTTTTACCGAAGCCAACATCACCACATAGCAAACGATCCATTACATCGTTTGATTCCATATCTTTTTTAATATCTTGAACAGCTTGTTCTTGATCGTAAGTTAATTGATAAGGGAATTCTTTTTCAAATGATTCTTGGAGTTCGTCGTCCGGCATAAAGGCAAAGCCTTTTCCATGTGCTCTTTCGCTATATAATGCATATAATCTATCTGCCAATTCATTAATTCTAGTCTTGATTTTTGATTTGGTTTTTTCCCAATCATCAGAATTTAAATTAGAAAGTTTTGGCTCGGCCCCTTCTCTTCCAGAATATTTACGTAATAATCTAAATTGGGTAAGCGGAATAAACAAAACACTGGTTCCAGAATATTGCACTTTAATAAAATCTCTATGAATGCCATCAACTTCGATTGTTTCGATGTCAATAAACTTACCGATTCCATAATATTCATGAACAACAAAGTCTCCAGGCTTTAATTCTTCATAATTTCTTAAGATTGTAGCCTCTTTAAATCTGTTCAAAAATCTAGAAGCTCTATTTTGAAATCCAAATAGCTCTTTTGAAGATACAAAAACGATTTTTTCGTCAGGTAATTCGAACCCTTCTTCAAGTGAAAAAATAGTAACGCCAATTTTCTTAGTTGGAATCTCTAAACCTTTAAGTGCATCGTATAAAACTTTCTCAGATTTTAAGAATTCTACAACGGTGTCATACTGTTGTTTATTTGAAAGTGCAAGAACGATTTTTTCAGAAGTTGAGAGGTACTGATTTAAGATAATTTGAAGGTTTGATGAATTAGCTTTTGAGAAAATAATTGGATTGGTTTTAAACTCAATTTGTTCGGGATTTTCGCGGAAATTAGTGGAGAAAACCAGGTGTTTTTCAAATTTTAGGACATCTTTAACATCACTGTATAACTCGAGGTGAGTCATCAATTTTCCATTTTCATTTAATTCGGAAAAATAGTTCTTGGCTTCCTTGGTAATGAAGTCAATTGTAGTATCAAATTGATTCTTGTTTGAGATGAAAGTAAGATCGGCTTTAAAATAGTCACAAATTGAGTTAGTGAAGTGCTTAATGTACCTTGTAAATTTATACAAGTGCGGGTGGTAAACGCGGTTCTGAATTCTCTCATAATCGTTATAAGCGTTTTGCTCTAAATATTTTGCTAAATCAGGTGACAAATTTTGTTTATCTTTAACAATTTGCTTATCAAGATTTTCTTTAAACTCTTCAATTTCTAAATCTGTGAACAAAACATCGTTTGCAGGTTCAAATTTAATTGAGTCAATTTGCTTAATTGATGTCTGACTTGAGATATTAAAATATGAAATCGATTCGATAGTATCTCCAAAGAATTCAATTCTAATTGGGTTATCCTGTGAAACAGGATAGATATCTAAAATATCTCCACGAGATGCAAATTGCAAAGTTTGATCAATTTTATTGACTTGTTCATAACCTGCTTGAACAAGTTTCTTTTTGATGTCTGCTAAGTTATATTCTTTATCTTTTTCAAAGAAAAATGTATTTGATAAAAAATCACTAACAGTTGGTAGTGGTGTAATCAATGCTGAAGCATGAGTAACAATAATTTTTGGTTTGTCTTCTAATGCTTTTGTTAAAACATACAATCTTTGAGCAAGCAATTCTTTAGATGAGGAGAGGCTTTCATTTCTTAACATATCATCAACTGGAAATAGATAAACATTATCTTCTCCAATGAGTGATGCGATGATATCAGATACCTTTTGAGCGGTATAAAGATTTGATGTTAAAAGTAGGTATTTCCCAAGCTTTTTGCTGAAAATACCCGCGAAAAGCAGGGAAATTCCAATAGTATCGTCCACGACAAATTGCCCACTTTTGGAAATGAGGTGGGTAGCAGCTTCAGAATTGGAAATAAGTTTTAAGAGTTCATCATTCAACTATTACCACCTCCATTAAATTTAGACATAGCGTTTTGAAAATCGTTTATCAAAAATTCGCGTATAGCTTTTGTTGCGCGTTCTATAGCAGAGTCAATTTTTACTTTGTCATCTCCGGTTGCTTCGCCCAAAACATGCTTAATAGCATCGTATTTTGGTTCACCAATACCAACACGGATACGTTTGATATTTTCGGTAGCTAAACATTTGATAATATTTTCCATACCCTTTTGGCCGCCACTTGATCCACTAGCTCTTAATCTAAGAGCTCCTGGTTCAATTGCCATGTCATCATAAATGACAACAATGTCTTCTCTGTGAATTTTAAAAAATTTAACAATCTCATAAACTGCTGTTCCAGATAAATTCATCATTGTTAAAGGTTTGAATAAAACAATGTCCTCGTCGTTGTATTTAAACTTTCCATAGACACCATGAAAATCTTCTTTATCAATGTCAACTCCAGTTGCATCTGCAAAAGCATCTACAACACGAAAACCACAATTGTGTCGAGTCATTGCGTATTCTTTTCCTGGATTGCCTAAACCAACAATAAGTTTCATAATTGCAATTGATTATATCACATCACATTATATTGTGTTAGAATGTTTAACATGAAAAAGAAAATGCCAACTCCTATAAAAGATGGTCTCATAGGACTTGCTTTTGGTGTGGGTGCTATTATCCCAGGTATTGCAGGAGGAACAATACTTCTTGTTGCTGGTGCTTACAAGAAAGTTGTTAATGCTGTTGCCAAATTATTTACCAAAAACTTTTTCAGAAACCTCATCATTTTATTGCCGTTCGGAATTGGCGCTCTTTTAGCTGTTGCTGCACTTGTTTATCCACTCAATCTTGCTATGGAATATGCAGCGTTTGCTATTGTCTGTTTATTCGCTGGTTTAATCATTGGATCCCTTCCAAGTGTTACCGATAAAGTCAAAGGTGAACCACGTAGAAAACGATACATTATTTCGTTTGTCGTGTTCTTTATTTTAACCGCACTTATTGGGGTTTTGTCGGTGATTTTCGGCACAAATTCCATAATTAATGATCTTTTTGAACAAGTTCCTTTCTACTTGTATTTGATAATTTTGGCAGTTGGTTTTGTTTCAGCAGCAGGACTTATCGTCCCAGGATTTTCTGGTTCAATGTTACTCCTCGTTTTATGCTTTTATGAACCAATTCTTGGCTTATTCAAATTCCAAAATGTCGGAACCTCACTTGGACTTCTTGGAACATTCCTTGTTGGTGCAATAGCAGGTTTTGTTTTCTTCTCCACAATTATGAACCACTTCTTAAGAACACACAAAATTGGAACTTACTATGCTTCAATTGGAATGATTGTTGGTTCATTAGTTGCAGTTTTTGTTAATTCAAAAATGTTTGACTACATCTCTAAGAGTGGTCATTTTGATTTAGTTGATGAAATTGGTGGTCCAGTTTTACTAATTCTTGGAATTGTGGCTGGATACATGTTTGTTAGATACGTTAGAAATCATCCAGGATTTGAAGAAGATGCCAAGAACTAGAGAACAATTTTCTGAAATGAAAGATGAAAGATTAACCTCAATTTTAGAGGCCGCTCTTCCTCTGTTTTCTTTGAACGGCAAAAGGGTTTCGATCGATGCAATTTCGAGCAAAGCAAAATGCTCTCATGGAATCATTTATCATTACTTCAAAAATTCCGATGAAATCTACCAAAAATTGCTCGCAAGTTCAACATATGTTGAATTATACAATAGACTCTTCACAATAAATGAAGGCTCAAGTTACGAAAAAATTGAAGAAATCATTTCGGTTTTATTAGACGTTTCTGAAGCAAAATTTGAGAACGTCTGCTACCTAAATATGATCATCAAAAATGATGACAAAAATTCATTGTTTTTGTTGCTTACAAAACTTGTAAAAGAAGGACAAAATTCTAACAAAATTATCGCAGGAGAACCTGCTGATGTTGTTAATACTTTATTCTTTGTTTTCAAAGGAATATATCTTTCATTTTTACAAGAAAAGCACCCTGTTATTAAGGTGCCTTCTTTAGAAAATGTAATGCAGCTTATTCGCAAGCCGGTTTCATTTTAAGTACTTATCATCAAATTCTTTGATGTCTTTATAAATACCTTTTAAGTTTGGGTACATTTTCATGTATGCATGCTCATACAAGTATTTATATTTTTCAACATTTTCAGGATTTGGTAAGAATTCTACACTTTCGTGAACCATTGCTTGAGCAGCTTCTTCTTTTGATTTAAATTCACCTGCTGCAATAAATCCTGCCATAGCACATCCTAAAGATGAGCATTCAAATGATTGAATTCTTGAAACTGGTCTATTGAAAATATCTGCAGTAATTTGGCAAATAACATCACTTTGTGATCCGCCACCTGAAATTCTAATTTTTTCGACTTTGTGGTGGAGACGTTTCGATTCAAATAAATCAAGACCTTCTTTTAAACAATAACCAATGCCCTCAATAATTGCACGATACATGTGAATTTTTGTATGAACATCACTAAATCCAATGATTGCGCCTTTGGCGAGTGGTCTTCTTAAACCTGGTCCCCAGTATGGTTGAAGGACCAATCCATCAGAACCTGGAGCAATCTTTGCCATTTCATCATTAAATGATTGAATCATGTTTCTATCAACAACAATTTGTTCAACTGTTGGACCTTCACATCCAAATTGTTTAATAAACCAATTTAACATCCAATAACCACGATAAACTTGAACGTCCATATCATAACCGCTGACTATGTCAGGATATGATGGAAGGAATGGTTCAGCATCGCTATATTTCTTAACTGGAACTTCGACTGTACATGCAGTTCCATAAGAAACTGCTGCCATTTTGTCATTAACAACGCCAAGTCCAAGAGTTTCGGCTGACTTATCAGAGCCACCAGCAAACATTTTCATGCCTTCAGGTAAACCAGTTACTTCAGAAGCTTTTTTTGAGATTGTTCCCATAACTTCACCAGCTTGGGTTAAACGACAAAGTCTCTTGTTTGGAACACCAAAAACTTGGCCTTTCAAATGAGTGTCTTTTTTGTACCATTGTCCCTTCTTAAAATCGATAGGTAAATGGCCTGCTTGACATGATGCACAGTCGACATAATCTCCAACGAGTTTTGAGGTAATATATGTGGAAATCATCATGAATTTCGCCGTATTTTCCCAGATATCTGGTTGATTTTCTTTAAGCCAAACTCCCATTGATCTCTTACGATTGAGCTCAATAGTTGGGCCCATTCCTACGAGCTTAAAAATAGCTCTTGAAAGGGCAGGAAGTTTTTCCTTTCCTTCTGCTCTTCTTTCGTCTAACCAAAGAATTGCAGGACGTAAAGGTTTTAAGTTTTCATCACAGCAAACAACAGAGTCTCTGAAGAAACACATTGCGATTCCAAGAACATCATTCATTAGTTCAGAATTATTTTTAACAATTTTCTTAGTACAAGTACAAAGAGAATTGAAGTAATAATCTGGATCTTGTTCAGCGTATCCAACAACTGGTGAGTGGTATGCTGGTTCATACTTAACTCTTTCCATGGCGACTATGTCGCCTTTTTTATTTATAAGTCCAACACGGACTGATTGCGTACCAAAATCTATGGTAAGAATGAGTGGTTCTTTCATATGTTTGCTGCCTCTATTTATTTAGATTTTAATCTTTTTTGAAACCGCTTTTCAATTATTTTTTCTTTGCGATTACACTCGTATGTGTGTATACTCATATTCGTGTGCGATTTCAGCACATCGTATATTATTGTCACTTTAGGAGGAATAATATGGCAAAGAAATACATCTACAACTTCAAAGAAGCCCATGGTTTAGGCAAAGAGTTGTTAGGTGGTAAAGGTGCCGGTCTTGCGGAAATGACCAGCATTGGAGTTCCAATTCCACAAGGATTTACCATCACAACAGAAGCATGTAATCTCTACTACGATTCAGGTAAAAAATTACCAGATGATATCGTTGAAGACATTTATGCTCACATCAAAGAAGTTGAAAAAGAAACAGGCAAAAACTTCGGTGGAGATCATAACCCACTCTTAGTCTCTGTCCGTTCAGGCGCAAGAGTTTCTATGCCAGGTATGATGGATACCATCTTAAACTTAGGTTTAAATGATACAACTGTCGCAGCCTTAGCAAGAGAAACTGGTAACGAAAGATTCGCATTTGATAGCTATCGTCGTTTCATTCTTATGTTTACAAACATCGCCAAAGGTCATCCAAGAACCGAAATGGATAAGATGCTTGATGAACTCAAGGAAAAGAATGGCTACAAACTCGATACAGAAGTTACTGCAGATCAATTAAAAGATCTCGTTAAAGCTTATAAAGCTTACTACAAGAAAACATTTGGTGAAGAATTCCCATCAGATCCAAAAGTTCAATTACTTGAAGCTGTTACAGCAGTCTTCCGTTCCTGGGATAACCCAAGAGCAAACGTTTATCGTATGATGAACTCAATCCCATATTCATGGGGAACCGCTGTTAACGTTCAATCAATGGCCTTCGGTAACAAAGGCGAAACATCTGGTACAGGCGTTGCATTCTCACGTAACCCAGGTACAGGTGAAAAAGTTATTTCCGCAGAATATTTACCAAACGCACAAGGCGAAGACGTTGTTGCAGGTATTCGTACCCCACTTCATATTGAAGAACTCAAAGCAAGAATGCCAGATGTTTACAACCAATTCGTTGAAACCATCAAAAAGATGGAACACCACTACAGAGATATGCAAGATATGGAATTTACCGTCGAAGAAGGTAAACTCTACTTCTTACAAACACGTAATGGTAAACGTACACCAGCAGCCGCATTAAAGATTGCATGTGACTTAGTTGATGAAGGATTAATCACTGAAGATGAAGCAGTCTTAAGAATTGATCCAGTATCATTTGATAAGCTTCTCTTACCAGCATTTGATAAGGATGACTTAGCAAAACATGAACCAATCGCACAAGGCTTAGCTGCAGGTCCAGGCGCAGGCACTGGTAAAATTGCCTTCACAGCTGAAGAAGCTGAAAGACGTCACGCAAATAAGGAAAAAGTTGTCCTTGTTCGTGCAGAAACATCCCCAGAAGACATCGTTGGTATGGTCGCTGCAGAAGGTGTTCTCACAATGCGTGGTGGTATGACTTCACACGCAGCCGTTGTTGCCCGTGGTATGGGTAAGTGCTGTGTCTGTGGCTGTAAAGAAGCTATCATTGATGAAGAAGCTCGTACAGTTACCATTAATGGTAAAGTCTACACAGACCAAGATGAATTATCACTCGATGGTTCAACTGGTAAAGTCTACCTTGGCTCAATCGCAAAGGTTATGCCAGACCTCACAGCAGGTTACTTCGGTAGATTAATGGCTTGGGTCGACAGAGCACGTACATTAAAAGTTCGTACAAATGCCGATACTCCAAGAGATGCAAAACAAGCAAGAGAATTTGGTGCTGAAGGTATTGGCTTATGCCGTACTGAACACATGTTCTTCGATAAGGATAGAATCTTCTCTATGAGAAAGATGATTCTTGCGGACACTGTAGAAGAAAGACGTGCTGCATTAGCAGAACTCGAACCAATGCAACAAGCAGACTTCGAGTCACTCTATGAAGCAATGCTTCCATTCAATGTAAACGTTCGTTTACTTGATCCACCTCTACACGAATTCCTCCCACAAGAAGAAGATAAGATTGCAGAACTTGCTAAAGCAACTGGCAGAACAGTTCAACAAGTTAAAGATCGTATCGAATACTTACACGAATTCAACCCAATGATGGGTCACCGTGGATGTAGATTAGCTGTTTCATATCCAGAAATCTGTGAAATGCAAACAAATGCTATTATCAAAGCAGCAATTGCAGTTTCAAAGAGAACTGGCAAAGCAATTGAACCAGAAATCATGGTTCCACTTGTACTCGATGTTAAAGAACTTAAGTTCGTTAAGAAGATTATCTGCGAAGTTGCAGACAAGCTCATTAAAGAAGCTGGCGTTAATATGAAATATCATGTTGGTACCATGATTGAAATCCCAAGAGCTGCATTGCTCTCAGATGAAATCGCTCAAGAAGCAGAATTCTTCTCATTTGGTACAAATGACTTAACACAAATGACATTCGGCTTCAGCCGTGATGACGCTGCTAAGTTCTTGCCAGATTACTACAGCAACAAGATCCTTGAAGAAGATCCATTCAAGACACTCGATCAAAACGGTGTTGGTAAACTCGTTGACATGTCCGTTAAACTCGGCCGTGCTACACGTAAGGATCTCCACATTGGTGTCTGTGGTGAAACTGGTGGTGAACCAAACTCAATCGACTTCTACCATAGAGCAGGACTCGACTATGTCTCATGTTCACCATTCCGTGTTCCAGTTGCACGTTTAGCTGCTGCTCAAGCTGCAATTAAACACAGAAAATAAGTTCTAATCTGAACTAATTAAGCCTCAGGTTCGCCTGGGGCTTTCTTTTTGTTTTTTAATAATTCTTTTTGGTGTCTAAAAATCGGTGTTGAAAGTTATTTTTAAATTATTTAAAATGAAAATATGAACGAACATATTATTAATATTATCGAAGCCGAATACAGACAATATGGTCTTTATGATGTAAAAATTAAAAAATGCATTTCAGCAAAAAATAACTTGTATGTATTTTTAGACGTAAAACATAGAAGAAATGGAACTAGCTCTCATGGATATTCTAAAAGAATCTTTTACGATTACTTATCCGACAGCCACTTACGTTCTACATTAAGTTATTACTTCTATGACACAAAAAGAGATGATGTAGCTAAAGAAGAATTAATGTCAGAAGAAAACATTATTGTAATTGGAACTATAGAATTAAAAAGAATCAAAAAAGGTGGACATATTACCAAATACTATCCAGCCCTCATAACTTCAAAATCAAAATTCTCCGTTGCATTCAAAAACTACATTACAGAGAGCGTCAATAAAATTGGTGCAACTCAAACATATAAGATTCTTAATTCTGTAAAAGGATTAAAAATTTCAAAAGCTACAATCTATAATTTGAATAAATAACGACAATTAGAATTAACAACCAATTCTGCTTTAATAAATCATAAAAATGGTTGTTTTTTTCTTACGTATGTATGCATATAAATAATTTGCATTTTAGCAAATTATTTAGTATAATATATGTAGGTAAGGAGAGTTTAAATGTTTGATCCATTTGATTCCAAACCAAAGAGCAAGAAAGAACTCGAAAGAGAATACAAAGAGTACATCGATGATCCTCTAACATTCTCAATCGACGAACAGCTCCAAGTGCTTGGACCACGTTACGAAAAGATCTAATTACCTATCTTATTTATTTAAATAAATAAAAAGACGCGTTTTTTTATTCGCGTCTTTTTTAATTTTTATTTTCCCCTAGCAAGTGCCTGAGAATCTAATTTTAAATCGTTGTTTGGAGTTACATAACCCGCGAGTTCTTCGCGTATGTAGATATCATTATTATCTTCTATATAGCCAACATATTCGTCTTGAATGTAAATCTCACCTTCTGCAGTTAACATTCCAAATTTATGACCGTTTGCGAACATGTCTCCATCAGGAGAAATATAACCTACTAATTCATCGTCAATGTAGACGTTTTTGCCATAACATTCGATAAATAACATAGTTATCTCACTTTCTTTGTTTTGGTTAAATATACATCGTAGCCTTTATTGTCGTATTTAAGGTACTTAGAATAGGCTAAACGGGCATCTGTAGTAAGTGCAAAGACGCAGCTTCCAGAACCCGTCATAAGAACACATTTAAATCCGTCTTTCTTAAGCATGTCTTTAATTGTTTGAATTTCTGGAACTAAAGAGATTGATGTTTCTTCTAAGGAATTGAACATTCCTTCTGCAAGCATTTCTTCATCACCAAGTTCGAGAGCTTTAATAACTTTATTAACATCACCATGTTTCATCTCAAATTTGTCTGATGCTTCAAAAACTTTTTTAGTAGATAAACCTAATTTAGGTTTAATAATGATTACATGGAAACGTTTTGCACATGGAATTGGAGTAACTTTTTCTCCGATTCCTTCAACGTGTGCAGGAACATTTTGCATACAATATGGAACATCAGCACCTAGTTTTAAAGTAAAATCAAGTTCCTCTTCAGGTTCCATTTTTACTTTAAAAATTTTCTTAAATGCTTTTAAGCATGCTGCGGCATTTGATGATCCGCCACCAAGACCAGCACAAATAGGAATTTCTTTGTGGACTGTAATGTTCATATTTCCAGTAACATCAAATTTCTTTCTAAATGCCTCAAGTGTTTGATGAATTAAATCATATTTTGTTTCAGATTCTTCTACTCTATCACATACTATGTATGTGTCTCTTAAAATTGGAAGATATTCAATCTCAATAACATCGTGAAGTTCAAGCGGCAACATGACCATGTCTAAATCATGATAACCATTTTCGGTTTTGCCTTTAACGTCGAGATAAATGTTAATTTTTGCGAATGCTTTTGCGTACATACTTATATTATTTCCCTTGGAACTTAAAAGTTCAATTCTTTTAATAACGAGATGTAGAAATTAATATCTAATTCTTCTGGCCTCTTATTTGTATCAACACCAAGTTTAGCTAAAATTTCTTTTGCTTTATCTTTGTTTTTAGTTACGTTTGCTAAGTTGTTAAGAATATTCTTTCTTCTTAATAAGAAGAGTTGTTGCATAAGTTTTAGTAATTTCTTATTTTCTTCGTTCTTAATATTTTTATTTGGAGTTAATGTGAATACGACTGAATCAACATGTGGAATTGGCGCAAAATTATTTCTTCCAACTTCCTTAGCTGAAGAAATAACTGCTACATAATTCAAAAATAGTGATAGTGGGCTCTTAAAATTAGATAAAAGTTTTGGATAAACTTCCTTTTGAGTCATCAAAACTATCTTTTCTGCGTTGACTGCTGTTAATAAAATGTGTTCGATAATTGAAGAGGTAATATAGTAAGGAAGATTTCCAATAATTTTTGTGTATTTTGCTAGATCTTCTTTCAAAATATTTTGTCTTCTAACAACTACATTTTTTATATTTCCAAATTGTTCATTTAAGAACTGTAGCATTCTTACATCAATATCAATTAATTGGGTTTTTGCAGGGATTTTTGTTAAAAAATAAGATAAACTGCCTAAACCGGAACCGATTTCGATAACCTCATCTTTATCAGAAAGTTCAAGCAAATTTACAATATTTTTAGCCACTTCTGGATTAATTAAAAAATTCTGGCCAAGCGATTTGTTGGCAAGCAATTTATAACTCTTTACGTTATCGAAATATTGGGTCTCGGTCATATACTTTCCTTTATCTCTTCCAATGTTATACCACAATTATTGATTCTTTTAAGAAAAGTTTTTGCATTACAAAATCCTAAATGAAACTTTTTACAGATTTTTTCTCTTTTTGAGTCGGATTCTATGTTTCCAACAAGACCTAAAGCGACTAAATCAGACATCTGTATGGTTCCGATTGGATCTTTTGAACTAACAATATAGTTTTTAAGGGCGTTAAGCACCTCGTCTTTAGTTGATTCTGCAACACCAACTTTATTGTGTTTAATTGATTTTTCTTTTGCCACAAAACAATGCTTCAAATTTGGTATCTCAGCATCAAGCACATCTCTAATTCTTTTGCCTGGGCTATCAGGATCAGTTAATACAAAAATATCGCGGTTTTCACGGCAATTTTTCAAATATTCTATGGTTTTTTCGGATATTTCTGAACCGTTAGTAGTTACAAATTCAGCATCAATAAACTCCGAAAGAAAGGCAACATCGGACTTACCTTCAACCACTAAAATTCCATTAATTTTTATCTTCATAAATCGAATACTCTTTTAAAGTTTTCGGTACTTTCTTTATCAACTTGCTCAGGAGTAATGTTTCTTAACTCTGCAATCTTATTTCTGACTAAGTAAAGATACTTTGAATGATTTGGGTGCCCTCTAAATGGCTCTGGAGTTAAATATGGAGCGTCAGTTTCCAAAACATAAGCGGTGGAAGGGATACTTTTAACAACTTCTTTTGGTCTAACTGAGTTTTTGAAGGTTGTTGTTCCTCCAAATCCGAGCAAGAAACCTAATTTTATGAATTCAGAAGCCATTTCTACACTACCAGCATAGCAATGCATGATGCCTCCACGATTGATTTTATTATTTTTTAAAATCTCCAAACAATCTTCAAGTCCATCACGACAATGAATTGAGATTGGAAGATTCAATTTGTTGGCAATTTCTATCTGTTTGATGAAGGTTTTCTTTTGATAATTTCTAACTTCTGGATCTTTGTCCCAATAATAGTCCAAACCTATCTCTCCAATAGCAATAACTTTCTCGTTTTTTGCGAGCTCTTCTATCTCTTCAAAATCATGTTCTCCAGCCTTCTTAACATCACTTGGATGAATACCAACTGCAGCATAAACATATTCGTGATTTTGAGCGATTTTCACTGCAATTCTCGAAGATTTTAGGTCAAAACCGACATTTAAAAAAGCAGTGACACCAGCATTTTGGGCCTCTGAAATATACTCATCTGGATGAGCTAAATACGCTTCATCATTTATGTGACAATGTGTGTCAATCATCTGTATTATTTTCCAACACAAAAACGAGAGAAAATTTCATCTGTTAAATCGTTTTTGTTGTTCAATCCTAACAAATCTAAAGAACAATTGTATGCAGCCATTATATTTACTGAAATTAAATCGATTGGTTTCATCTCTTTTGCATCAACAATGGCCATTCCAAGGAACATAACAATGGATTTAAGTAAGTCAAGTTGTCTGACATTAGAGAATGATGGTCTAATTGTAATTTCACCAATATTCAATTCTTCTTTAATTTTTTCAATTAATTTTGAAATATCATTTTCTTTTGCGGATATATAAATTTTATCTGGATCTTTCTTTGTTAGTAAATCAGATTTATTGTGAACAATAATATGTTTTTTATTTTTAATAAAAGAATAAAATTCTTCATCAATTCCTGTTTCATCTACTAAAAGAATAATTAAATCAGCAGAGTTTTGAACTTTTCTAGTTTTAGCAATACCAATTTGCTCAATAACATCATTTGAATCTCTTAATCCTGCAGTATCAAATAAATGTATTGGAACGCCACCTAAATTGATATCTCCTTCAACAATGTCTCTTGTTGTTCCTGCGATATCAGTAACAATGGCTTTATCTTCTTTCACTAAAGCATTTAAAAGTGTTGATTTTCCAACATTTGGTTTACCAACGATTGCAATTTTGACGCCTTCTTTATAGATAAGTTCACTTTCACCTTGATTAATCAATTTTTGAAGTTCTTCGGAAATTTTAGTGCATTTTTCAATGATTTCTTCACGAGAAATTACTTCAATATCTTCATATTCTGGATAATCGATATTTACTTCAATATGCGAAAGCATTTCTGCAATCTCTTCCTTGATGGGTTTAAAGATTTCTGAGGTCTTTCCTAATAGAGAAGCCATAGACAAATCTTTAGCTTCTGCGGTGGTTGCATTAATCATGTCATTGATTGCTTCAGCTTGAACTAGGTCAATTTTGCCATTTAAATAGGCTCTAGAGCTAAATTCGCCGTTAGTAGCCATCCTAGCACCTGACTTAAGTAAAACGCTTATTATTTGATTTACAATCAACATTGAACCATGAGTAATAATTTCAACGGAATTTTCGCCAGTAAATGAATGTGGTGCGACATAAGTTAATAGAACAACCTGGTCAATTTGTTTTTTGCCATCTAAAATGTAGCCGTAGTGTATTCCTTTTTCACTAACTTTAGTTAGGTCTTTAGAGAAAACTTTAGACACAACCTTAAAACAATCATCTCCAGACAATCTAATTAAAGCTAGAGCTGATTTTGCAGGTGGTGTTGCTAATGCTACAATGGTTTCAAACATAATCTTTATAATGAAAATAGAGATTGAAAATCTCTATTATTCAACGTATTTAATTGTGACGGATCTCTTATGTCCTTCGCCAATTGATTCAGTCTTAATGTGTGAGAATTCAGAGACTGCGCTATGAACAACTCTGCGTTCATCTGATGGCATTGGATCTAAAGTGACATCAACTTTTGTTTTTTGAACTTCTTTAGCAGTTCTACGTGCGATAGAAGCAACTCTTGAATATTTAGCGTTCTTATAATCGCCAATATCAAGTAAGATTCTGAATCTTCTACGGAATTTTCCTGAAACTGCTAATCTAGTAATTTCAGTAAGTGCTTGAAGTGTAACACCATTCTTTCCAATTAAAATTGGATTATGATCTGAATCAACTTGAATACGAATAATATCATCTTCAAGTGAGGTCTTTGTTGTGACTGAACCAACACCTAATGATTCGATTACGTCCTTGACGTATTTTTCTGCAAATTCAATTGCATCAGTTAATTCATAAACAGTAATTGTTGCTTTCTTACCGATTAAACCTTTCTTTTCTTCTATAATAGTAAAGATTAAATCGTTTTCATCGATTCCAAGTTCTTCACTTGCAACCTTGACTGCTTCATCAACAGTCTTAGCGGAATATTCTTTCATAATGATCTCCTATTTTTTACGTTTCTTACCAATGAAAACGTATTGAGTTAAGAGTGTTTGTATCAAAGATACAATAGCACCGATAAACCAATAAACACCCATTGCTGCTGGTAGTGTGAAGCCCATGATAATAATCATAGCTAACATTACGTAAGAAATTATGTTTGCAGTTCTATTTTGTGATTTTTGTGCTGGGTTAACTCCCATACGAGCGACCTTTTTGGTTCTAGCTTTTTGAATCCATTGAGGAACCTTCATTGAAATGAATTGAGAAACTGACATTAAGATAATTAATCCGAATGCTGCCCAGAATCCTGAAACGTTTGAAGCTGGTCCGGCTCTTAAGATTGTCCAAATAGAATCGGATAAGTGTAAGCCTGCCCATTTATCGCTGGCGAAAACTGCACCAGTTGCAAGAACTGCGGATCCTTGCATTGCACCCCAAACACCAATAAAGATTGGGAATTGTACTATAAGTACAAGTAATTGTGATAATGGATTAACTTTGTGTTTTTTATACAAACGCATTTGCTCTTCTGCAAGTCTTTGTTTTTGAGCTTGATTTGTATTTGCGTTTGGATATTTTTGTTGAATTTTTGCAAGTTCAGGTTGAAGTGCAGTCATCTTTTGTTGTGACAAAGTTGATTTGATTGTTACTAAGAAGATGAACAAACGAACAATAACTGTGACAAGAATTAATGAAAGTAATTGTGGAACGCCGCGTGTGAAATCGCGTGCAGGCCCTGCGAATGCGTTTGCAAAAGTATCAACTAACCATGCGACTGGATAGACAATTAATCCTTCAATAACGTGTCCGCCTTTACCCCAAGCTTCTCCCCAAGTTACACCTTCAAGGTGTACGGTATCGTTTTGTGAACCGTAGTTACCATACTCACCTTCAACTGTTGTAATACAAGAACGGAAGGTTTCAACTACTTGGCTTACTGCAGAAATGTAGGCATTTTCAAAATCAACTGAAGCAGCTTTCTCGAGATCGAGTTCAGGATCATTTCTTAATTTTGAGTTAATTGCTTTATAATTTGCATAAACATTATCATCTTCTACTCTGTAGAATTTTAGATAACCATTAACTTTTAAAGCTTCATTGATTTGCTCAACAGTAATATTTGCATCGTCAACACTTAAATTTGATGCTGTTAAAGCATTGTTTAAAACAATTTCATCAAACTTATAAAAGTATTCGTTTGCTGGAGTATAAATACCATTTGCTTTAGCAGATGAAATTATTGCATTGAGTTGTGCGGATTTTGCAAATGTTTTATCTTCATTGAATTTAACTACTTGATAGACATTTGTTCCGACTTTGTTAATATCAGCATTTTCAATTACTGGAGCTTCTGAAGAAACTACGTATTCAGAAACACCTGGTTCGATGACAAAAGCAATTCTGCTTTTTTCTTTATTTGTACAGAAGTTTGCTGTACATGAAGAAGCAGCCATTCCAATTGCAACTAAACCTAATGCTAGTAATGCGACTTTATTTCTTTTCTTCACGAGTTTGTCCTACTTTTTAAATATTTCCTGAATGTCTTGCTCTATTTCAGCAAAGTTATCAGTGTTGTATGCTTTTTTAATAATCATAACTAAATCAATAGATTTAGAATAATCAGTATTATGAGCACACATAGCGCGAATTTGGCGCTTAATCTTGTTTCTAACAACCGCGGTTCCGCTCTTCTTTGGAACAGAAATTCCAATACGAGTGTATCCAAGTTTGTTTTCCAAAATATAAAATGTGAAGAATTTTGATCTAACTAGTTCACCCTTCGCAATTACTTCTTGGAATTCTTGATGTTTTTTAATGCGGTTTTTAACAAGCATGGAAAATTAAGCAGTTAATTTTGCTCTTCCTTTTTGTCTGCGGGCAGCTAAAACTTTTCTACCACCTGCTGTTTTCATTCTTTGACGGAAACCATGGACATTGCGTCTGTGTTTCTTACTTGGTTGATATGTTCTTTTCATATGTGTATCTCCCCTGTGCTTTTAGCACGCGAGGAGTATTATACACACGCATAGCAAGTTAGTCAAAGATTTTTACAACATGCAGGTGCGCAGCGAACACACACGAACTTCTAAATTACAAAAATAAAATGTAAGCGGTTTACTTGTCCACAAAATAAACACGATTTTTTGCATAAAAACCGGGAATAATCAACAATTACCAACATAATTCACAATATGTCAAAAATATGTTGAAAACTCGAGTGGGAATAGAAAATTAATTCGATAAAATCTAAGTTTTTACCAATAAACCATATGTGGAAAGCAATTTTTGTGTTGATAATTAAATAAGGAGTTTTCCACATTTATTCACAACGGGAATAGAAAAATTAATAAAATATGTGGAAAAGTCAAATAATATCGATTAATTCTTTATAAATTTTTATTGTTTTTTGTGGAAAAAATAAGTTTTTAAAAATAGTGCTTGCTATTTATAAATAAATAATTATACTTTTGTGTTAATCGGAAGGTAGAAAATATGAATGAAAGTGTTTCTGAGCTCCAAAACATCTGGAGTAGAGTATTAGAAGAATTACACGCAACCATTGAAGACACCATGTTTTTTGATGTTTTCCTTGATGAATCACACATTCACTCAATCGAAGACGGTGTCATGACCGTTGCAGTCAATTCTAACTTAGCGGTTAAAATTTTAAGTTCTAAGTATGTTGATCAAATTCAAAATGCTGCAAAGAAAATTTTAGGTAATCCTTGCAAAGCAAAATTTGATATTAAAGAGAATTTAAAAAATGTTGCCGCCCCTGTTGAACAAAAACCTACATATTTCAAGAATTCTATCGTCAATCCATCCTTTACCTTTGATTCGTTCGTAACTGGACCAAGCAACTTAGAAGCAAAACAAGCAGCTTTGTACATTGCTACTTATCCAGGAAAGGGTTTTAACCCTTTATTTATCTATTCAAATCCAGGTTTAGGAAAAACTCACTTATTACACGCAATCGCAAATTATGTTAAAGCAAATGCACCTGGTAAGAGAGTTCTTTACATTGATTCGACTGATTTTATTCAAGAGTATGTTAATCACGTAACTGGTGAAAAACAAAATATTAACGCATTAAAAGATTTCGTAACTAACTTTGATGTCTTTATGATTGATGACATTCAAATGATGGCAAACAAGGATTTAACTTGTAACTTCTTCTTTGATGTATTCAACATTTTACACCAACATGGAAAACAAATTGTCATCACATCTGATAGACATCCATCTGAATTAAAATCTTTCGAAGAAAGATTAAAATCAAGATTCTCAGCTGGATTAACAGTCAATATCAATCAACCAGATGTTGTCACATGTGTTTCCATCTTAAAATCAAAAATTGAAAACAGTCCATTGGACATTAATTCATTCGATCAAAAAGTCCTTGAATTTATCGCTGGTAAGTTTTCTAAGAACATCCGTGATATTGATCAAGCTCTTAATAAATTAGTCTGGTACGTTACAAGTTTCAGACCTACAAGATACATTGATATGGATGTCGCACTAGAAGCTCTTCAATCTTTGATTGATGTTAAGGATTCTAAGCAAAAACTCAATGAACAAAAGATCATTTCAGTTGTTGCAGACAAGTACAACTTAACACCATCACAAATTACAGGTCCTTCTAGACAAGGTACAGTCGCCTTAGCAAGACATATCTCAATGTACTTAATTAGAATTATGCTAGACACACCATATACAAAAATTGGTCAAACGTTTGGCGGAAAGGATCACTCAACTGTTATGTCTGGGGTAGAAAAAGTGGAAAAAGAGTTGAAAACTAACACCAATCTACAACAAGCCGTAAACGAGATCAAAAACCAATTAAAAGCATAATCTTATATAAATATGTGCGTGCGCGAGGCAAAATGCGTGCTATAATAACATGTAAGTACACACAAATTACATAGTTATCCACACAATCCACACGCCTTATTAATATAACTAATATACTAAAGGAGAAATAAATAATTATGAGATTTACAATTGATAAAGAAGCATTGATTAAAGGACTCAACCTTGTAAGCAAGGCAATCCCACAAAAAGCTGAACTTCCTATATTAGCTAATGTTAAGTTAGCATTAACAGAAAAAGGTCTTGAAATTACAGGATCTGATAACAACATGACTATTTTAACTATTGTTCCATTTATGATTGGCGAAAAAGAAATTATTAGAAACAGCCAACCAGGTGAAACTTTAGTTGCAGCTAAAATCTTAACTGAAGTTGTTAGACATCTCGAAGAGGAAATGATTACATTTGAACTTGTTGATAGCTCAATTCTTAAGATTGAAGATTCAAAATCAAATTTCAAATTAAACTCAATTCGTGCAGATGAATATGTGCAAGTTGATTTAAGCGTTTCTGGGGCTACATTAGAGGTTAAGGCTAAAGATATACAAGCATTGGTTGATTCGACAGCCTTTGCTGCCTCTATTAAGGAAACTCGCCCTATTTTGACAGCAGTCAGCCTTGAAGCACACGATAATTTACTCACTGCAACAGCAACTGACACTGCTAGACTTGCTCGTAAAACAATCGAGATTGATTCAGATGTTAAATTTGTTGCAAATATTCCAGCCAAAAAACTCGTTGATATCGTCAGAAGTTTTGAAGGCGACGAAAATGTTACTATCGCTATTAGCGATAAGAAAGCAACTTTTGCCTTTGGAAATTCCGTTATTTCTACACGTTTAACCAATGGTGAATATCCAAACACTAAAAACATCATTCCAACCAAATTTAATTACTTCTTGGAAGTTAATTCACAAGAGTTCTTAAAAGCCATGGAACGTGTCTCGCTTTTGAGCGCAGAATACGAAGGCGTTGTTAAACTCATTATGGACGAAGATGAAGTAGAAATGATCTCAAGATCATCACTCGTTGGTTCCGCTAATGAAAAATTATCAGTTTTCCAATTCAGCGGAGAACATTTAGAGATCTCGTTCCGTGCCTCATTTGTTGCAGATGCAATTCGTGCTTGCAAATGTGAGGATGTCACTATTGCATTTGTCGGTGAAATGAAGCCATTTGTTGTTAAAAATAACAAAGATGCTTCCATCGAAATGTTACTCACTCCATTGCGTTCATAATTGCCGAAAAATCGACATTATAAACATATTACAAAATAAGGGAATTTATTATTCCCTTTTTATTTTATATATGATAAAATGTATCTCGAGGATAAAATTTAACCTTTTTTATGATTAAAAAAACAACCGAAATTACTATCACAACTGAGTACATTACTTTAGGTCAGTTCCTCAAATTTGCAGACATCATCGGAAACGGTGGAGAAGCAAAAAGTTTCCTAGCTCAAAACGAAGTTAGAATCGATAACGAGTTAGACAACAGAAGAGGAAGAAAACTTAGAGGTGGCGAAATTGTTGAAGTATTAGGTCAAAGATTCGAGATCAAAAGATGATTGTTAAAAAGCTTACCCTCAGGAATTTCCGAAACTACGATTATGTCGATGTAGAGTTCGATCCAAAACTCAATATCATCATCGGTGATAACGCAGCCGGCAAGACAAATATTGTTGAAGCAATTCACTTTCTGTCCTTGGCCAGGTCGTTCCGAACACTAGAAAGCGCTGAATTAATAAAGAATAGGCGCCAATTTGCCACGATAGAGGCTAGTATCGAGCAAGATACCATAAGAAAAGATATCGTTGCTCTATTGACCTCTTCTAGCAAAAAGTTCACCTGCAACGACAAACCAGTTAAGAAAATTTCCGATCTTTCTAAACTTATAAATGTATTAGTCTTTCAACCGAAAGATACGCTTATGTTTAGTGATTCACCTTTGGTGAGACGTAACTTCCTCGATGTTAACCTCTCCAAAAAGTCACCAGTCTATTTAGAGAATTTGATGATTTTTGAGAAGCTTCTTCGAGAAAGAAATTCAATCCTTAAAGAAGATAATATTGACCATGTACAACTAAAAGTTGTCACTGACCAATTAATCGATGTTGAGGAGACAATCTGCAAATATAGACAGGCTTATATTTCTGAAATAAACCAAATCTTGAGCAAGATTATCACCCAACTAAAAGGTGAAATGGAGACCGCAAAACTTGAATACTTGCCGTTCATTAAATTGGATGACAAGTTTAAAGTCTCCTGCGCACGCGCATACGAGCGTAATGAAGAAAGCGACATCAAACATAAGATGACGCAAATCGGAATTCATCGCGAAGACATGAAGATGATTCTGAACGGAAAAGATATTTCCCTTCAAGGATCTCAGGGCGAGAACAGAATTGCTGTTATAGCCCTTAAAATAGCGCCTTTCTTCCTCATTGAGGATAAAGACCTAAAACCAATCATTGTGCTCGACGATGTGATGTCAGAACTCGATTCAGAGCATAAAGAAAGATTAGTTACATTTGTAAAGGGGTTAGGACAAGTGTTCATAACCTCAACAAACACAACAGTTAAAAACGCTTCAATCTATGAAGTAAAACAGCATAACATTACAAGGAGGAATGCTAAATGGTAGAACAAGATGAACAAGTCGAATTAAATGTAGACGCATCCAATGAAGATCGTCCAGATGCAGACTATTCTGCTAAAGATCTTCAAGTTCTCGAAGGCCTAGAGGCGGTTCGCAAACGTCCAGGTATGTACATTGGTACTACTGCAGCAGCAGGTCTTCACCACCTAGTCTGGGAAATTGTCGATAACTCTATCGATGAGGCCCTAGCAGGATTCTGTGACAAAATCGTAGTCACAATCAACCCTGGCGACACCATCACAGTCGAAGATAACGGCCGTGGTGTTCCAGTCGACATCGTTGCTAAATCCGGATTATCCGGTGTTGAGACTGTCTTTACAATCTTACACGCCGGTGGTAAGTTCGGTGAAACTGGTGGATACAAAGTATCCGGCGGTTTACATGGTGTTGGCGCATCAGTCGTTAACGCTTTGTCTGAATGGTTAGAATGTACTGTTCACAAAAACGGAAAAGTCCATTATATGAAGTTTGGTCGTGGTGGTAAACCACTTGATCACTTAAAAGTAATTGGCGAATGTCCAGCTGAACAAACAGGTACAACTGTTACATTTAAACCAGATGACACAATCTTTACTGAAACAACAGTCTATGATTACGATGTAATCTGTGATCACTTAAAACAAATGGCTTACCTTAATAAAGGTGTCAAAATTGTTGTAAGAGATGAACGTGTTAATCCAGCTAAAGAAGAAACTTACTGCTACGAAGGTGGTATTAAGGAATACGTCCAATCAATTAACTTTAATAAAACCCCAATCATGCAAGAAATTATCTATTGCGAAGGTAGAGGAAAATACATGGTTGGTGATGAAGAAAAAGGTCATATCTATTGTGAAGTTGCTATGCAATATAACGAAAGCTATAACCCAACAATCTTCTCATTCTGTAACAACATTCACACACATGAAGGCGGAACCCACGAAGAAGGTTTCAGACTTGCAATGCGTCGTGTAATGAATGATTACGCAAGAAAAGCAAAATTACTCAAGGATGATCAATCAGACCTTGAAACCTCAGATATTTTGGAAGGTTTAACCGCAATTATCTCAGTTAAACACCCAAACCCACAATACGAAGGACAAACCAAGACAAAACTTGGTAACTCTGAAGTTCGTAAGATTGTTTCACAAATCGTTGGTGAACAACTCGAAAGATTCCTTTTGGAAAATCCAAAAGTTGCCGAACAAATTGTCGCAAAACTTACAATGGCAGCAAAAGCCCGTATGGCTGCACGTGCTGCACAAGAATCAGTCCGTCGTAAAACAGGACTTGAAGTCACAACTCTTCCAGGAAAATTAGCTGACTGCTCCAGCAAAGATCCAGAAAGATGTGAACTTTATATCGTCGAAGGTAACTCCGCTGGTGGCTCAGCCAAAAACGGACGTGATCGTGAGACACAAGCAATTCTTCCACTTCGTGGAAAAATCTTAAACGTTGAAAAGGCAACCCAAGAAAAAGCCTTCGAAAACGCTGAAATTGGTAACATGATTGTCGCTATCGGCGCTGGTATTGACCCAGAATTCCATATCGAAAAAGCACGTTATCACAAAATCGTTATTATGACCGATGCTGATGTTGACGGAAGCCACATTAGAATCCTCTTATTAACATTCTTCTTCAGATTTATGAAGGAATTAATTGAAGCTGGTTATGTTTATATCGCACAACCACCTCTATACAAAGTCGATTACCACGGTAAGTCATACTACGCTTACAATGATGATCAACTTGAAAATATCAAAAAACAACTCGCTTTAAAACCTGGATACCCATTCCAACGTTATAAAGGTCTTGGTGAAATGGACGCAGAACAACTTTGGGAAACAACAATGGATCCAAAAGCACGTAAGATGCTCCGTGTCACAATGTCTGATGCTATCGAAGCCGACAAGGTCTTCACAGACTTAATGGGCGACGAAGTCTTACCAAGAAAAGAGTTCATTCACAAATATGCTAAGTTCGTTAAGAACTTAGACATCTAATGAAAGGAGAGTAAAATTATGGCAGACGAATTAAAAGAAAATGAAGTAGTCGAAGAAGAAAAAGCTTCTGAAGCTCCTGCAATTGAAGCTGGTGTCGCAGCCGGTCTTGAAGATACAGATTTAGCTCAAGAAGTTAGAAATTCCTTCCTTGATTACGCAATGTCAGTTATCGTTGCTCGTGCTATCCCAGATGTCCGTGATGGTTGTAAACCAGTTCACCGTAGAGTTATTTATGGTATGCACGTTACAGGAATGGTTCCTGGAACTCCTTATAAGAAATCAGCTCGTATCGTTGGTGACGTTATGGGTAAATATCACCCACATGGCGATGCTGCAATTTATTCAACATTAGTCAGACTTGCCCAACCATTCGCAATGCGTTATACACTTGTTGATGGTCATGGTAACTTTGGTTCCGTCGATGGCGATGAACCAGCTGCTATGCGTTATACAGAAGCAAGAATGACCAAACTCGCAACCGAAATGGTTCGTGACCTCAACTGTAATACAGTTGATATGGTTGATAACTACGATGGTACAGAAGTTGAACCATCAGTCTTACCTTCAAGATTCCCTAACTTACTTGTCAATGGTAGTAATGGTATCGCTGTCGGTATGGCAACTTATATTCCAACACACAACTTAGGCGAAACAATCGACGCTGTTGTTGCTGTTGCAAAAAATCCTGAAATTACTCCACTTGAGATTATGCAAGATTACCTCTTTGGTCCTGACTTCTCAACAGGAGCTACCATTTTAGGAAGAACCGGAATCAAAGATTATTTTGAGACTGGTACTGGTTCTATTGTTATCAGATCAAAAGCTGAAATTAAAGAAAACGAAAAATCCGGCAAAAAGCAAATTATTGTTCATGAAATTCCATATCAAGTTAACAAAGCTAACATGATTGAATCTATCGCACATCTTGTCAGAGACAAGGTTATCGATGGAATTACTGATATTCGTGATGAATCTTCAAAAGGTAATGTTCGTATCGTTATTGATGTTAGACATGACGCTATTCCAGAAGTTATTTTGAATCAACTTTACAAGATGACTCAACTTCAAACTTCAATGGGTATTATCATGCTCTGCTTAGTTGATGGTGCACCAAAAATCTTACCTATCACAGAAATCTTAAAACACTACTTAGACTTCCAAGTCGAAGTTGTTGAAAGAAGAACAAAGTTCTTACTTGCTAAAGATGAAGCTCGTGATCACATCGTTTGTGGCTTACTTAAAGCTATTGGCGATATCGATGCAATCGTTGAAACAATTAAGAAATCAGCAACTCCAGAAGATGCTACAAAGGCATTAATGGAAAAATTCGGTTTCTCCGAAGAACAAACAGCCGCAATTCTTGCTATGACTCTCCGTAGACTTACTGGTCTTGAAGAAGGCAAGCTCGAAGAAGAACGCGCTCAACTTGAAGCAAATATCGCAAAATATCATCATATTCTCGAATCAAGAGCAAATGTCACCGACGTTGTCGTTGAAGAATTACTCGAAATTAAAGAGAAATACTCTGATGAACGTAAGACCGATATTTCAGATGAAGCTGCAACCATCGAAGATGAAGCACTCATCCCACAAAAACAAATTGTTGTCACATTATCCAAGAATAACTATGTTAAGAGAATGGATGCAGATACATTCCGTGCTCAAAACCGTGGTGGTCGTGGTGTTCGTGGCACAGCCTTAAATGATGAAGACGAAGTCTCAATCATGTTACACACAAGAACACACATTGACGTTATGTTCTTCTCTAATTTAGGGAGAGTTTACCGTCTCCGTGGTTACATGATTCCAGAAGGCTCCAGAGTTTCTAAAGGCATTCCAATTCAAAACTTACTTAACCTTGAAAAGGGTGAAAAGATTATGTCTATCATCCCAATTGAGGATTACTGCGAAGGACACTTCTTATTCTTCGCAACAAAGGATGGTTTAGTAAAACGTACTCCAGTTAAAGAATACGAATCAGTCCGTAAGAATGGTAAGATCGCAATTTCACTTCGTGAAGGTGATGCATTACTTGATGTTAAACAAACAGATGGTAACGCAAAAATCTGTCTTGCATCCAGCAAGGGTAAACTCGTTAGATTCCAAGAAGATCAAGCACGTCCACTTGGCCGTACAGCATCAGGCGTTAAGGGTATTGAACTCGACGATGGTGCAGTTACAGTCGGTATGACAACTTCACTTGAAGGAAATTACATTCTTGTAATTACATCTCATGGTTTCGGTAAGATGTCAGAAGTTGATGAATATCGTGAAACCAAACGTGGTGCAAAAGGTGTTACTGCTCTTAACTGCACAGTCAAGAACGGTAAACTTGTTGCCATGAGAGCTGTCCAAGGTGATGAAGACTTAATGATGGTTACCAACACTGGTGTCATCATCAGAATTCCACTTGAACAAGTTAAGATTGCACACCGTGTTACTCAAGGTGTCAAAGTCATCAGATTAGAAGATGAAAAACAACGCGTTTCTTCCATTACTGTCGTCCCACATGAAGACGCAGAAGATGGTGCAGAAGAAGCACCAGTTGAAGCAGCAGATGCTCCAGCTGAAAATGAGTAAAATATCCGGGAATTCATAGGGATTTCTCGAGAAAACAGGGGGTTTTTGGATATTTCAGAACCCCCTCTAACTAAGAAAGAAGGATTTAATTATGATCGATGTAAAATTAATTCTAGACGATCCAAAAGGCATTGCCGCAAAGCTTGCTAAAAAAGGATGTATCGTTGATTTTGATCCATTAATTAAATTGCAAGATAAACGTAAAGCACTTTTACTTTCTGTTGAACAAGCAAAAGCCGAAAGAAATAGACTTTCTGCAAGTGTTCCTCAAGTCAAAAAAGAAGGCGGCGACATTAATGCTATCTTTGCAAAAGTTAAAGAAATTTCTGCAAAGTCTGCAGCTGATGAAGTTGAACTTGGAAAAGTAGAAGAAGAAATTAAAAACTTCCTCATGCCACTTCCAAACCTTCCAGATGATGACCTTTTACCAGGCGGAAAAGAAAACAATAAGGTTATCCACGAATACGGAAAACCAATTAAATTTGATTTCGAAGCCAAAAACCACGTTGACCTTTGTGAATCTTTAGGTCTTATCGACTATGAAAGAGGTGCAAAAATGTCAGGTCATGGATGCTGGGTCTACACTGGACTTGGTGCACAACTTGAATGGGCTCTTCTTAACTTCTTCATTAGCGAGCATCTTAAAGATGGATACACAATGATTCTTCCACCTCACTTGCTCAATGAAGAATCTGGTTATGTCGCAGGACAATTCCCAAAATTCAAAGAAGATGTCTTCTGGTTAAGCAATTCAGAACCAAAGAAATTCATTCTTCCAACTGCAGAAACCGCTCTTGTTAACATGCATAGAGACGAAATTCTTTCTGAAGATGAACTTCCAAAGAAGTATTTCGCTTATACACCATGCTATCGTAGAGAGGCAGGCACATATCGTACAGAAGAACGTGGTATGATTCGTGGATATCAATTTAATAAAATTGAAATGTTCCAATACACCACTGAAGAAGGCGATCAACCAGCATTCGAAGAACTTGTTAGAAAAGCAATTTCATTACTTGAAAAACTTGGTCTTACATTCCGTGTTTCTAAATTAGCAGCAGAAGATATCTCTGCTTCTATGGCAAGAACATACGATATAGAAATCTATATCCCATCAATTGGTATTTATAAAGAAGTTAGCTCAGTCTCAACTGCTCATGATTACCAAGCAAGACGTGGAATGATTAGATATCGTGACAAGGCAACTGGTAAAACCAAGTATGCACACACACTTAATGGATCAGGTCTTGCAACATCACGTGTTTTCCCAGCTCTTGTTGAACAAATGCAACAACCAGACGGAAGTGTTAAGATTCCAGAAGTCTTAAGACCTTGGATGGGTGGACTCGAATACATCAAGCCAAATAAATAACACTTAAACAAAACAAAAAGAAGCATTTGAATTTACTTCATTTGCTTCTTTTTTATTTCTTTGAAATAACTAATGCTGGTTTACCAAATGTTACTTTGACATTATCAGGTATAGATTCTGTTATAAATACGTTTGAACCGATTGTTACATTATCACCAACAGTAATGTCTCCGAGAATACTTGCACCCGCGTATATAATTACATTTTCGCCAAGTGTCGGATGTCTTTTAATTCCCTTTAAAGACGCTCCATTTTTTAACGATAACGCACCAAGCGTAACTCCTTGATAAATCTTTAAATTTTTCTTTGAAATAGTAGTTTCACCAATGACGATACCAGTTCCGTGGTCAATAAATAATGGAGATGCAAGATTTGCACCTGGATGAATATCAATTCCTGTTTGTGAGTGAGCTGATTCAGACATCATACGAGCTTGAAGTTTATAATTCATTGAATAAAGAATGTGAGCAATTCTATAAGTTATAATTGCTTTGTAACCAGGGTAGGCTAAAACGATTTCTTCCTTGCTATCAACGGCTGGATCGCTCTCCATAAAGAATTCTAGATCGTATGAAAGCATATTTTTGATAATTTTTAATGCATTTAAATACTCTTTTGCCTTTGATTTATTTTTGTCTATTACTTGAACGAATAAATTTTCAATTACATCTAAGTTTTCTTTATTAAAAACAACATAACTTTTTGTTACTTCAAGTAGCCTTAATAATTTCTTTGAACTTACCATTTATATCTATCTCCTTTATCAGGGAAAATTAGCACAATATTTTTACCTGAAATCTTATTTTCTTTAATATATTTTATGCATCCTTCTAGGGCTGCTCCAGAAGAGAGCCCAATATCAATTTGCTCGAGAGTTCGTATGGATTTTGCGCGTATTTCCGCATTTTTTCCTTTTACATCAACAATCTCATCAATAACATTTTTATCAAAAAGTGGTGGTAGAAAATTTGCACCTATTCCTTGTATTGAATGAGGACCAGAAATGCCCTTAGTTAGAAGTGGTGATTCTTCTGGTTCAACACCGATAATTTTACAGATAGATTTTTCTTTTAAATACTTACCAGTTCCAGTTATTGTTCCGCCGGTTCCGATTCCTGCAAATAAGTAATCAATTTTTGGCATTTCTTCTATTATTTCTGGACCAGTAGTTTTGTAGTGACCTAAAACATTACTTTTATTGTTAAATTGGTCAAGCAAAATTGAATTTTTAGTCTTTTTCACCAATTCAACAGCGTAATCTTCACTCTCTTGCATTCCGCCTTTAGTCAAAACAAGCTCAGCGCCATAATTAGAAATCATTTCTCTTCTTTCTTTAGACATACTTTCTGGCATAACAATTACAAGCTTGTAGTTAAATTCATTTTTATAATAGCCAAGTGAAATTCCAGTATTACCACTGGTTGCTTCAATAATGGTGGTATTTGAATTTAACCTGCCTTCTTTTTGGTAATCAATAAGCATTTGGTATACTGCTCTATCTTTGATAGAGCCTGAAGGATTTGAGTTTTCTAATTTTGCGTAAACAAAATTGTTGAGATTATATTTCTCCTCAATTCTTGTTAAACGAATCAGTTTTGTATTTCCTGGTTTCATATCTTAATTGAGCATTATTATACTGATTTCTTAACAAAAGAAAAAATATAATGATAAGAATTTTTGTATTTGCTATAATGTTTTAGCCATCGCAATGGTCTACTACGAACCAGGTCAGGGCAGGAATGCAGCAGCCTTAAGAAGATCAGATTATGTGCGATGGTTTTATCTAATTTAGCAAGAAGACCCCCGCTCCAAGCTCGCTAAGCGGCGGGATGAATTGCAAGCAAAAAAGTAAAATAACACTATCATTTCATATGAAATGATAGTATAATATATGTATGGAAAAGAAAATAAAGAAAGCTTACAAATTTCGTATCTATCCTAATTCTTCTCAAAAACAACAAATTGAGAAAACTTTAGGATGCGTTCGCCAAGTTTATAATGAATTTCTCGAAATGTGCATTGAAAAATATGCAGAAGACCCTTCTTTTAAATTAAGGAAATTTGATTTAATTAAGATTCTTCCTGATTACAAAGAAGGATATGAGTACTTAAAAGAAGTTGATAGTGTTGCTCTGCAACAAGCAGTAATTCATTTACATGCTGCATACATTAATTTCTTTGAACACAGAGGTTCTTTTCCAAAATTTAAGTCTAAAAAGAATGATCATAGCTATACAACTATGAAAATCAACAACAACATCCGCCTTGAAGGTAATGAAATCCAAATTCCTAAATTAGGCAGAGTTAAAGTTGTAGTATCTCGTTTGATGCCTGAATCATTTTCTTTTACCACAGTCACCGTTTCTAGGGTTGCAAATATGTATTTTGTAACCTTAACTGGCGAAGAAAATAATCCAAATACTGAGTTGTTTGGCAAACTTGAAAAACTTAATATCAACAATTCAATCGGACTAGATTTTTCTTTGTCGCATCTATACGTTGATAGTGATGGCAATTATGCAGATATGCCAAAGTATCTTCAGAACGATTTAGAGAAGCTTGCAAAATTAACAAGAAAAGCTTCAAAATGCCAAAAAGGCAGCAAAAACTCCATTAAATCCTGGCAAAAAGTCAGGAAACTTCAACTCCATATTTCTAATTCAAGAAAAGATTTTTTGCATAAAGAATCTAGAAAAATTGCAAACAAATACGATTATGTTTTTGTTGAAAATCTAGATTTGAAATCAATGCAATCAAAAGATACAAAAATGAAGCTGGGAAGAAGTGTTTCTGATCGAGCATTTGGAACTTTTGTTAATTTCCTAGATTACAAATTAAGATGGCTAGGTAAGGAAATAATAAAAGTAGATAGGTATTTTCCGTCTAGCAAAACTTGTAGTGGTTGTGGTTACATCAACAAAAATCTTGAATTAAATGATAGAGATTGGGTTTGTCCAATTTGTGGCAAAAAGCATGATAGAGATGTTAACGCTGCAATCAATATCAAAAAAGAAGGAATTAGATTAGTACTTCAAAAAGAATAGTGGTATTCCACCAAACCGTAGGAACTACGGGGTTAGCCTATCGACACTGAATCCAAAAGGATTCTTGAGTAGGAATCCCCCATCTTCAAAACATAATATGTTTAAGTGGGGGTAGTTCAAATTATGAAATCTATTGACGAAAAGTTCATGTTGCTTGCAATTAAAGAAGCAGAGAAATCTGCAGCTTTAGACGAGGTTCCGGTTGGCGCAATTATTGTAAAAGATAACAAAGTTATCGCTCGTGGACATAATCTCAGAGAAAAGAGCAATGATCCTACTAGTCATGCTGAAATAAATGCAATAAGAAAAGCTTGTAAAAAATTAGGCAGTTGGAGACTTGAAGACTGCACAATGTATGTTACAATCGAGCCTTGTTCAATGTGTGCTGGAACATTACTTTGGACAAGGATCAAAAGAATTGCCTATGGCGCACCTGATTTAAAAGGCGGTGCTTTAGAGAGTTCATTTAATTTGTTTGAAGTCAAAAATATAAATCATCATCCAGAAATTACTGGCGGCATTCTTCAAGAAGAATGCGGAAAAATGATGACTGACTTTTTCAAAGAAAAGCGTAAATAACCATTTGTACAGTGTATAAATTTTGA
The DNA here is from genome assembly GCA_024408085.1 of Bacilli bacterium. GTDB lineage: Bacteria > Bacillota_I > Bacilli_A > RFN20 > CAG-826 > Fiminaster. The sequence continues at coordinate 129,742 of JAKSVH010000002.1, forward strand.
TATACTAATCTCGCAAAGTATAACTTTAGGTCGTTTGTATATTCATGTTTAAACACATTCACGTTAATAAAACAGTCATAAATAACAGAGAAGACTTTCCACTTGATGTAGAAAATGGTTTATCAAGCGCCCAAGTTTTTGCACGTCAACAAGATGGTTTAGTTAATAAAACTAAAAAGCACGTTACAAAATCATATTTTAAGATTATCTATGAAAATGTTATTAATTTCTGGAATCTTTTACTATTTGCAATTGCTGCTTTAATGATTGTAGCGAAAATATCAATTACATCATTCGCATTCTTAGTAATTTTACTCGCGAATATTGCAATTGGTTTATATCAAGACATTCGTGCAAGAAAATTACTTGATAAGTTGAAAGTTGTTTCTGCACCTAAAGTCACTGTTCTTAGAGATGGTAAATTATGTTCAATTACAGCTGACAAGATTGTTTTGTCTGATTTAGTTGAACTTAGACAAGGTAGTCAAATCGTATGTGACGGTTCGATTGTTAAGGGTTTTATTGAAGTTAATGAATCATTACTTACAGGTGAACCAGTTAATATTTTGAAAAATGTTGGAGATGCAGTTTATTCTGGATCTTTTGCTACATCTGGTTGTGCATTCTATAAAGTTGAAGAATTAGGAAAAGCTAACTACGCTGAAAAGCTACAATCAAAAGCAAAGAAGTTTAAAAAAGCTAAATCTGAAATCCTTAAATCCATTAAAGGTATTTTCAAAGTTATTGGTTTCTTTGTTGTTGTTTTGGCTGTTGGATTGTTCTTGGTTGCTAATAGACAAGGCAGATTAGTATGGCCAGGGTTCGAATCAATGGCAGGTAGTCCATTCCAAGAAGCCATCTCAAAAATTTCTGGCTCATTGGTCGCAATGATTCCAATTGGTATGTACTTATTGACTTCAGTTACGTTAGCAGTAGGTGTTATTCGTTTGGCAAAACAAAACACTTTAACACAAGATATGTATTGTATTGAAATGTTAGCAAGAGCTGATATTTTGTGCTTAGACAAAACCGGAACTTTAACTGATGGCAGTTTAAGTGTTCGCGACATTATTCCAGTTGGTGAAATTTCAGAAAGAGACTTAGCAAAGGTTGTTTATACGCTTGTTATGCAAACAGGCGATAGAAACGCAACGGCTATAGCTATTATAAATAAATTCAACAATTTGAACCAATTCGATGCATACTCAGCAATACCATTCTCATCAGATAGAAAATTTTCTGCTGTTATGCTTGAAGATGGCCGTTCAATCGTAATGGGTGCCCGTGAATTCATTCCGCACAACAATCCTGAAGTGGATGAAAAATGTAAACTTTATGAAGCTGATGGATTACGTGTTTTATTACTTGTTCAACAAAGACACGTTGTCTCTTTAAATGAACCTCTTGAAGAAGGTGAAGTGCTTGGAATCCTTGTACTTGAAGATCACATTAGAGATGACGCTAACGAAAACATTGCATGGTTTAAAAACAATGGTGTTGGTATCAGAATCATTACTGGTGATAATCCAGCATCAGCAGGAGAAATTGCCAGAAGAGCAGGTATTGAAGGCTATGAAAAACAAATCTCGCTTGAAGGTATGCCACTTGAAGAAGTTAGACATATTGTTAGAGATTATGTAGTCTTTGGTAGAGTTTCTCCAGAACAAAAAGAAGTTATTATTGAGGCCTTACAAGATGATGGTCATACAGTAGCAATGACGGGGGACGGTGTTAATGATATCCTTGCTTTAAGGGTTGCAGACTGTTCTATTGCTATGGCTTCTGGTAGTGATGCTGCAAAGACAGTTTCACACTTAGTTTCATTAGATTCCAACTTCTCATCACTTCCTGCAGTTGTTAAAGAAGGTAGACGTGTTATCAACAACTTGCAACGTGCTATTTCAGTATTTTTAGTTAAAACCGTTTTCGCTGTTGTGTTAACTGCAATCTTCTTATTGTGGGGTTTAAAAGACTCTGGTATCGATTATCCATTCGTTACAAATAATATGTACTTATGGGAAATTCTCTTTATTGGTATTGGGTCGTTGTTCTTGTCGCTGCAGCCTAATGATGAAAGAATTCAATCTAAGTTCTTACGTAACATTTTGTTTAGGATAGCACCAGCGTCCATAATTCAAATATTAATAGTTGTATTCTATTTCTGCATCGGTTTCGTTGCTCTCAAATGGTTTGATAAAGATACAGCTACAACACTCTCAGTATTAACATTCTCAATATTCAGCTTTGCAATTTTAATTCGTGTATGTATGCCATTTGATATTTACCGTGTCTTCTTAACTGTAGGACTTGGTTTCGTTGGTTTAATGGGCATCCTTGCAGACTTATTTGCATTTAGAGACAAATCCATCTTTGGTTTAAACTATGATTTGCTTAATGGCCCTAATGTTGCCGTGTTGTTCGTAGTATTAATCATAGCTATAGGTGCATACATTGGATTAGAAATCCTATTTAAACGTTTACACGACTTTATTGATAGAAGAAAAGAGGAACAAAAGTATGATCATTTCTAAGGAAGTACAAGAAGCTATTAAAAGCGGAAAGCCAGTTGTTGCATTAGAGTCAACAATCATTTCTCATGGTATGCCTTATCCAAAAAACGTTAAGACAGCACTTGAAGTAGAAGCTGTTATACGTGAACACGGCGTTATACCTGCAACCATTGGTATTATCGATGGTGAACCAGTTGTCGGTATGAGCCCTGAACAAATTGAAGAGTTTGGCAAAAGAGAAGGCATCACAAAAGTATCGAGAAGAGACTTGCCGGTTGTGTTTGCTAAGAAGCTTTGGGGCGCCACAACAGTTGCCGCAACAATGATTCTTGCAGCACGTGCAGGTATCGAAATATTCGTAACGGGTGGCGTCGGTGGCGCACATAGAGGTGCTCAACAAAACTTTGACGTATCTGCCGATCTTGAAGAATTAGGTAAGACAAATGTTACTGTTGTTTCAGCAGGCGTTAAAGCAATTTTAGATTTACCACTCACCCTTGAAATCTTAGAAACAAAAGGTGTTCCAGTTTTAACTTATGGTACAGATGAATTCCCAGAGTTCTACACAAGAAGCTCAGGCATTAAAGTTGAGACTGTTGTTAACTCTCCACTTGAGGTTGCAAGCATCATTAAATCTAAACGCGATAATAAGTTTGATGGTGGTGTATTAGTTGCAAACCCAATTCCAGAACAATACGCAATGGACAGAAAAGCAGTGGACTTTGCTATTAACAAAGCACTCAAGAGAGCTAAGAAAGATGGTATCTCTGGAAAGAACATTACCCCATACCTATTGAAAACCATTGTTGAAATTACTGGTGGTTTATCACTAGAAGCAAACATTCAACTTGTTAAGAATAACGCTGCATTAGGAGCAGAGATTGCGAAAGAACTTGCTAACTTATGAAAATTGAACAAGTATTCCAAGAAGGATTAAAGACATTACTTAAAGAAAAACCTCTTGAAGATATAAACGTAATAGCTCTTTGCGAATTAGTTCACTCTAATCGTCAAACATTCTATTACCACTTCAGAGATATTTCTGATGTAGTGGAAGCAACTTTCCTTAAAGCTAAAATTGGTTATGGAAAGAAGTTTTTGGATTACGAATCAATTGTAAAAGAAATGATTACTTACATTTCGCAAAACATAAGTTATATTAATTCGATTATTAAGTCGTACGCATCAGATAAATTCTATTCGTTTATGTTCTCATATTTTTACACTAAGGTGGGGGCGTTACTTAAGAATCATAATGTTGCGGGTGTTGAGATTACACGCTATATATCGGTATTAAGTGCTAATGAGATCAATTTTTGGGTCTCAAATAAAAGAAAAGAAAAATCAACTTCATTAATAAAAAGATTAACTACCATTTGGTTCTACTTAGTCAATCAGTATCAATCTGATCTAAATAGAAGATAGGAGTAAATATGAGAAAAGAAGAAATTGCTAGTTTAGTTGTATATCTAATGATGATAGTGCTCGCTATCATTATTGGTTTAACCGCGGTAAAGAATGCTATCTCTTTATGTGGCACAGGCACAATTAATTCATTTGCCTTTGTTTTATTAGTCATCTTTATTGGATTAGTTTTTAACATCATTATGCTTGAATTACTACATGCATTAGGTGGTTTAATAGGGGGCTATAGCGTCGCATCAATCAATATTCTTGGTTTTTGCTTTGAGAAAAAAGAAGGAAAAGTTTCATTTAAGTTTAGAGATTTTGATGGCTTAACTGGCGAAACAAAATTAGCTCCAAGAAAAGAAAAGTTAAATATGAAACCATACATCTGGCTACCATTATTTGGTTATGCCGCCGAATTAGCAGCAGGTATTGTTTTATATTCACAAATGACAACCAATACTAGTTCAAATGTAAGTTGGCTTGGTACTTGTGGCATCTTATTTGTAGTTATTTCAAGTATGATCGCTTTATATAACTTAGTCCCAATTAAACTTGATACGATGACTGATGGTTATAAGTTAGTTTTAATTTCAAAACCTGCAAACGTTGAAGCTTACAATGAATTATTAAAAGCTGAAGATTTAGAAAGAAACGGAAAACCAGTTCCAGAGTTAAGAGTATTCGAAGACATTACTGAATACACTGCAAACATCAACTTATTTACAGTCTATAAACGCTTAGAAGAAGGTAAGCTTGATGAGGCAGAAAAGATTATTGATTTAATACTTGCAAATAGTAAAAAACTCGAACCGTATACCCATTATCGCTTAATTTCTCAAAAACTCTACATTACTGTTATGACTAAAGATGCAGAGGAAGCCAAGAAAGTCTACGATGAACTTTGTGATGATAAGATTAGAAGATTTATTGCAAACGATGTTTCAATGGAATCTTTGCGCGCATACATACTCGTGTCAGGTATCTTAGAAAAATCACAAGGCGAGGTTAAATACGCTTTAGGCAAAAAAGATAAAGCTATGAAACGCGCTTTAAAACAACGTGCAGCTGTAGAAGAAAAATTATTCAATATTGCACTTGATAAAGTTTATGAAGCTCATCCAAAATGGAAAGAAGAGCCAAAAGAAAACGCAGCCGAATAACGGTTGCGTTTTTTGTTAGATAAGTATTAAATTAGTCTTTTTCTTCGTATCGAGAATTGTCTTCTCTTGGGAAGTCTTCAAGCACTTCAGACTCAACGGGTGTACCCTTTTTGTGAATTTTACACATATGCTCGCCCTCTTTCATAACCTCTTTTGAAAGAGTTGAATCATTAGACATAAAATCATCTATATCTAATTCGAGTTCGCAACATAAGTAAAATAAATACTTTGATTCTGGTTTTGCTAGTCCGTCTTTCCATTTCTTGAGCATTCCATATTTAATACGGAAGCGCGAACAAAAAGCACGATCATTGAGATTGTACGATTTCTGTAAAAATGATACCTTCTCAATTACTGTCATTTACTTATTTAGCTTTCTTTTCTTTTAAAAGATCACGAATTTCAGCAAGAAGTTCTGCTTCTGTTGGTGCTGGAGCTGGTGCTTCTTCAACAACAGGTCTATCTTCTGGGTGTTTCTTGTAGTGTTCTTCAAGTGCTTTTGCTTTTGCATCTTCTTTTGCTTTCTTTAATGAAGCAACTGTTTTGACAATAACAAAGAGAACAAGTGCGATGATGATGAAGGAAATAACTGCATTAATAATTGCGCCCCAGTCAATAAGTGCACATCCTTTGTAGTAGTAGCTGCCACCATGTTGAACATACATTCCTGCTTCTGTTGTTGAGAATCCTTTATCAAGGAATTCTTTAACTGTGTAGGAGTTTGCATATCCTTCTGGTGCGTTTTGTCCTGCGGATATTGCTGGAAGGACTGTAACTAATCCAGCTAAGCCTCCTGGTACTGGCCACATGCAGACGCTTAATAAAACATTAACAACTGCTGTAACAATAGCACCGAAAGCACCACCAACGACAACACCGACTGCCATATCAAGGACATTTCCACGGGAAATGAATGCCTTAAATTCAGCAATAACGCCTTTGCCTTTGGCTCTTAATTTCTTTTCTTTTGCCATTTTAAAATAGCCTCCAATTAAAATTGATTATAAATCAGTTTTATTTCCTTTTCTACTTATTTTGATATAATATATCGCGGAGTTTAGTTATGAATAAAGTACAAATTGTTTGTGATTCAACACTTGATATCACCCCTGAATTATATAAAAAATACAATCTTCACGTTATCCCATTACATGTAAATTTTGGTGAAGAAGATTATATTGATGGTCAAACCATCACACTCGAGCAATTATATGCAAAAGTTAAAGAATGTGGTGAACTTCCACATACTGCAGCGGTTTCATCTGCTATCTTTGAAGAAGAATTCAAGAAATTCATCGACCAAGGTATGGACGTTGTCTATGTTGGCATTGGCTCAACACTTTCAAGTGCTTTCCAATCAGCATTTATTGCAAAGCAATCCTTCCCAGAAGGCAGAGTTGCATTAATTGACTCTAAAAATCTTTCTTCTGCATCTGCAATTTTAGCAATTCAAGCTGCAAAATTACGTGATGCAGGAAAATCAGCAGTAGAAATTGCTGAGGAAGTCCAAAAACTTGTTCCAAATGTTATTGGTCAATTTGCAATTGAACAATTCGAATATCTTTACAAAGGCGGAAGATGTTCAGGTGCTGCAAAAGTTATGGGAACATTACTTCATATTCGTCCATTCTTAAGAGTTATTGATGGTAAACTTGTGGTTTATAAAAAACCACGTGGTCCAATGAAAGTTGCAATTAATGAACAATTAGCAGGGCTTAAAGAAGATTTGCCAAATGTTGATGATACAGTTGTCTTTATCACTCATACAGGTATGGCACCAGGCATGGTTGAATGGGTAAAAGCTGAAGTTGGAAAACTTGTTGATCCAAAATGCATCGAAGTTACAACTGCAGGTGCTGTTATTGGTTCACACTGTGGTCCAGGAACACTTGGAATTCTCTATTTAAAGAAATAAGAAAAATAATATAAAAAAACATCAGGCGAACCTGATGTTTTATTTTTAATCATAGATTAACTATGCTGCTTTTTTATCTCTTTTAAATTGTTTGAATTCTTTTTTCA
>JAKSVH010000020.1 GCA_024408085.1 Bacilli bacterium
ATAATATGGAAATTAATATGGAACACTCAATGTACCAAGCGGTACAAGAAGCAGCATCTAAAAACGAAAAGTCTGTTGCTATTTTCTATCAAGGCAAGAAAATTAGATTTAATAAGTTCATGAACGAAGTCGACCGCATGGCAGACATCCTTGTTCATGATTTTGGAATTAAAAAAGGTGATTGCGTTTTGCTTGCTCAACCAAACATTCCAGAAGTTCTAATTTGTTTCTATGCTCTTAACAAAATTGGCGCTGTTACTAACTTTGTTCACCCATTCACACCATTCAATAGAATTCTTTCAATCTATAAGAAAAACCAGTGTGTTTTAGCAATCATGTTTGAGCAAAGAATCGCAAAAGAAGTGGAAAATTACAGGGATTTTGACGGGAAAATCGTAGTTACACGTATTGAAGACCACCTTCCATTCTTTAAGAAAATTTTCTACCATACCTTCATGAATAGAGCCATTCAAAGAAAGCTTGGGCCATGGAGAGGAAGCTTCAAAGGATTTGATTTATTGAAGTCTCATAAACCAAGCGGAAAGAAAGTTAAAGCAGTCAATAATGATCCAAACAAAACTGCTATCCTTTTACATAGCGGCTCCACCACTGGAAATCCAAAAACAATTTGTTTGTCTAATAATGCATTCAACTTTTTAGCAGCTCACTTCGAAGAAATGGCTTGTATAAGCAAAGAAGAAGCTCGCGGAAAAGGAATGTTATCAATATTGCCAAGTTTCCATGGCTTTGGTCTTGGAATTACAATGCACATGCCACTTTATAACGGTCTTGCATCAGTTCTCATTCCAAAATTCACAACAAAAGCTGTTGTTCAAGCAATGGATAAAGTCCAATTATCAGTTATTGTAGGCATTCCAGGTGTTTATGAAGAACTTTTGAAAGATGAAAAATTCTTAAATCATAAATCTTTAGTAAAAGTTGACTCTGCATTCTCTGGTGGAGACAAAATGAATGTAACCTTGAAGCAAAGATTTGATGATGCAATGAGCAAGGCTGGAAGCAAATGTAGAGTCTTTGAAGGATATGGTCTAACAGAGTCTATTGCAGTCGTCTGCGTTAATACATTTAAGAACAATAAACCAGACTCAATCGGTAAGCCAATTGAAGATATTGAAATGACAATTCTTGATGAGGCCGGAAAACCAATTAAGCCTGGAAATATAGGGGAAATCGCCGTAAAATCCCCATCAAAAATGCTTTGTTACTTCAATGATGAAGAAGCATCAAAGAAAACATTTACTGAAGATGGTTGGCTTAAAACTGGCGATATGGGATACATGGATGAAGACGGTTTTGTCTTCTTCAAACAACGTATTAAAAGAGTCGTAAAAGTATCTGGTGTTGCAGTCTTCCCAAGCGAGGTTGAGAACCTTGTAGAAACAGTCCCTGGAGTCAGTGAATGTTGCGCAATCAGAATTCCTGATCCAAAGCTCGTTTCAGCCATCAAAGTGTTCGTTGTCGCTAAATATTTCGATGAAGAAGGTATGAAACGCACAATTATGGAATATGCACGTAAGTATTTAATTAGATGGGCGGTTCCAAAAGAAATTGAATTTGTAAAAGAACTTCCACATACAATGCTTGGAAAAGTTGACTTCAAAAAACTTCAAGAAGAAAACGATAAAAAATATTTAAATTAACCACCGCGGTAAACATTGAATGTTTTTAAGATGTGCGGCCATTCATTTTTTTAATTCAAGTGCAACAACAGTTTCGATATGGAATGTCATAGGAAACATATCAACTGGTTGAACCTTCAAAATATTGTACTTTTCACTCAAAATTTTAACGTCTCGAGCGAGTGTTTCTGGATCGCAAGAAACATACACAATTTTTTGTGGTTTTAACTCTAATAATTTGCTAATAAATTTCTCATCCAAACCTTTGCGTGGAGGATCGACAAAAACGGTCGAAAATTTCACTCCATTTTGAACCATTTTTTCAAGCTCAATTCCGGCATCTCCACAAATAAATTCTGCATTAGAAATATTGTTTAATTTTGCGTTCTTATTTGCATCAATAATTGCATCCTTAACAATCTCAACTCCAACTACTTTTTTAACGTATTTTGAAGCACACAAACTGATGGTCCCAATTCCACAGTAAGCATCGAAAATCTCCTCGTTTTCCTGGAGATTTCCATACGAAATCGCGGTTTTATACAATTCTTCAACCTGTTCTGGGTTGACTTGGAAAAACGATTTTGAAGAGATCAAAAAGTCGACTCCAAGAATTGAATCTTTGATGGTTTTTGGGCCATACAAAACTCTTTCTTTTTCACCCAAAATTACGTTGGTATCTCGTGTATTAATATTTTGTATAATTGACTTAATCATTGGGCATCTTTTTGCAAGCTCTTTTACGAAGTTGTTTTTGCCTTTAAATTCATCCTTGTTTGTGACCAAAGTTACCATAACTTCTTCATAGTGTCTTGAGGTCCTAATTAATACGTGTCTAATAAGCCCCGTTCTGGTGTCTTCATTGTATGGATCGTAATGAAATTCCTTCATCAAGGTTTTTATCTTTGAAATAATGATTTCTGCACGTCTATCTTCAATCCAACATTTGTCTACTGGAATGATTTTATGGGTTCCAGACCTATAAAAACCGGAAACAATATGTCCGTGAGGGTCTCTTCCAATTGGAACTTGAATCTTATTACGGTATGAGTAAGCCATTTCGGCGCCAATTGTCGGTTCAACCTCTACATTTTCTAAACCATTACGTCTAAAGGCGTCTGCAACTTTGTCTCTTTTGTATTTTAATTGAGCTGAATAAGCATATTGTTGGAATTGACATCCACCACAAGCAGTACAAACACCACAAAGAGGTTGAATTCTGTCTGGCGATTTCTTTATAAGTCTATAAACTTTGCCAAAATAACTGCCCGCTCTTTTATATTGAATTTCAATTTCTGCTTCTTCTCCTGGAAATAAGCCATCAACAAAAACGGTTCCATAGGAAAGTTTAACAACTCCTTTTCCTTCAAAACTTAAATCAACGCATTTTCCAGTAACTCTATCGAACTTCATGCTAGGCATTATATCAAACTTTTGTCTTTATTAGTATTTCAATTAGATAAACTAATGTATCCAATATATAATTGTTGACATGAAACCTTTATATATAGCAACATCTATTGTCTTGCTTCTATTATCTAGTTGTGGACAAAAAGAAGATAAATATAAACATTTAATTAAACCCGGAAAAGCTAACATTGTTTTAATTACCGGTCAATCTAATGCATCCGGAAATTCTCCATGGAGTTATCTAGAAAACAAAAAACCTGAAGTATTTAATAAATATAAAAATGGTTTTGATGGAATATTAACAAATTATTATGTACATGATTCTAACAATATAGATTTTTTTGAACCAACTAGATTTGGAATGGCTGATTCTAAAAGTTTTTTCGGACCTGAAATTGGTATCGTGGATACTTTATCAAGTTTAAACGAAACAACCTATATTATTAAATTTGCGATAGGTGGAAGTAGACTCGATAATGAATGGTTAAATTCTAATGGCAAAAAAGGCCGCTACTACAATGACTCGATATCCTGGTTCAAGGATAAGCTAGAATATTTAAAATCACATGGAGTTGAACCAAACATCATAGGTCAATTTTGGATGCAAGGAGAAGGAGACTCTATTGATCCTTTCAAAATAAAATATGAATCAAATTTAAAAGCACTAATAAATTTTTATAGAGATGATTTAAAAGATTATTATGTTGATCATTACAAATTCATTGATGCATACATATCCACAAAAACAATTTGGCCTGACCCATATACAGTTAATAAAGCTAAACAAAATGTAGCAGATTCTGATCCATACGTTTACGTCATTAAAACAAATGGTGAAGACGAAAACAGCATAGATTTAAATATTAAAAAAGCTTCCAATGAAGGAGATGACGCTGCACATTATGATTCTATTAGCGAATTTCTTCTTGGACAAGCTGTCGGAAAAATATTAAGTAAAAATTAACTTATAAATGCTTATCAAACCCAAAGAAAATAAGTATTCCTGTAACTTCAAATTCTGCTAAGAAAGAAGTAGGGATAGTGGGCAGGAACTGCCCTGATTTCAACATGCTACAAAGCATGCTTGAGTCGATGCTCGGTAATTCAATTGCCGAGTAGTTCACTTACTACTTTTATATCTTTTGAATGCATTAACAAAAGTATAGTAAATTGGAATTGCGAAGAACAATATCCAAGTGTATGCAAATGATTTAACAATTACAAACGATAACAAGAAATAAACAAACAAGATCAAAAAAATAATGCTGAATTTGTTGGCATTTTTTGAAAATATTGTTCTTAATACAGATGTAATAACTTCTGGCAAAAAGAAGATGATCCACCAAGGATGCCACAAATTATAAGCAAGCCCAAGACCGATGTATGTGCCTAACACAATAAGGAAAGCACTAGCCCAAGTAAGATCAATTGCAAGATGTTGTTTTTTACTGTATTTATCGTCGTCATCCTCATCATTATCCTCATGATGTTCTTTATGATTTTTGATATTTATACTTTGACCTTCATCATCGTAGACAGTTATATTTTTGCCATCTATTTCAATTCTATCTTTTTTCACATCTTCTTTATTATTATCTTTTTGAATCTTATTACCTACTAATTCATCAAGACTAACTTCATATAATTTAGATAATGTAATTAGATTATCAGTATCAGGGCTTGCTTCTCCACATTCCCATTTACTTACTGCTTGTCTTGAAACACCTAACTTGTTTGCTAAGTCTTCTTGCGATAAGCCTTTTTGTTTTCTTAATTCTACTAAACGATTTGCGATTTCAATATTCATACGTATCACCTCACGGAGAAATATTACTAATTAGAACATTACTATACCACCAATTGTGCTTTGAAATTTGTCAACTATTGGTTGCATTACCTTAAAAAACTATTCTCTAAGTGCATCTGCAGGTTTCTTATGACCCGCAATAAGAGCTGGAATAAATGACGCAATAAAACCAATTAAAATTGCTCCAACAAAAATGACAGGAATAACCCACGGTTGAATGTGTGAGAACGTTGCTGCTGTTGGTTTTAAAATCTTTGAATTTGCCATATCAATTAAGTTAACAACAATTTGAGAAACTGCTGGGGCTAGCGCATAGCAAAGTGCTGTACCAAGAATGCCGGCAGCTATACCAATAATTCCTGCCTCAGCAATAAACATAAATGAAACGTCTCGTTTTCTTGCTCCTAAACTTCTTAATAATCCTATTTCGCGTTTTCTTTCAATAACGGAAATGTAAGTAAGAATTGCGGTTAAGATAGCAGAAACAATGATGGAAACTAATGAAAATATAAATAAAACAGTAGAAAATGTATCGACTATCGCAGAGAAAGACGACGTTACTTGTTCAAGATAGTCCTTTGTTTTTAAAATGATATTTGAATCACTTGGCATTTTATAATTATTAACATAGTTAATGATATCTAATCTCTGAGAGAAAGTTTCAGTATAGTAATAAACCGCAGTAGTACGTTCCTTGCCTCCGATGTCAATTAATCGAGATTCATATTGATAATTTGCTGATATGTGGTAGCCACTTTGATACGCATCTTTAAAAGGTGCCTTGCCCTGAACATCATAAGTTACTCCATACTCTTTTTGGTCTTTTACAATATCAGAATTAAAATTCATTGGATAAACAATTTTGTTTAAAAATGATGGATGATATAACAAAACTGTTTTATAAAGAGGATTTGGTGATTCGTATTTTGGACGAATAATACCAGTAATTTTTAGTGTATGTTGAGATTTAGTCTCATAAAGTTCTTTATAGTAGGATGAACCTTTTCTAGTGTAATAATTTCTAGGTTGAATATCAGGTTCTTCTTCGGTTCCATAATTATATGTAAGTTCTTGTTTATTCCACATATCATTATTATGAACAATTCTGTACTCTTTTTTATCGATAATATCGGCAGCTTTAATTGAACTTCCAGATGTATCAAAACCCATGTTAGCGAGATCAAGTAAGTCGATTCTGTTATAAGTATCAACAACAAGACATAAATCATTCTCGTTATATGGAAGATGGCCCGCTAAAACATCGTATTGTTCATTAACGAAATTATATGTATCATCTGTTGGTGCAATACACTGTGTATATGATGTAGATGAAACCTTTGTGTATGTTCCAGCTGTTGGAATTGTGAACATATTAAAGTTAATTGCAATATTTGTTGTTGAATGATCATAATTTGCCTTAGGCATTTGTGCCATATAGTTCATAAAATCATCTTGCATCGAAATATAATGTTCTTGGGTTTCATAATCTGACTTTTCAATTATGATGTCTGTTGACTCCGGAAACTCAATTAATGTTGATTTAGCTGATTCACTTGATGTTTTTGGATAAGCAGTTACATAAACAGGATAATCTTTAATAGCGGCTTTTTGTGCCTCTTTAACATAATCATTAACACTAGAAGTCATTGAAAGAACAATGCCTGCAGAGGCTAAACCGATGGCAGAAGCAATAGCAATTGGTATTGATCTTCCTTTCTTTTTAATGACGTTTCTAAATGACCATTTTATTGATGTTCTGAATGGTAAATGAACCTTAATTAACGGGGATTTGCATATGATTTCGTCGGTTTCTGGCTGAATTACGTTATCTTCAACAATTTGTCCATACGAGATTTCAATCATACGATCAGCGTACTCTTTTGCCATGCGTTCGTTGTGTGTAACCATGACAACAAGATGGTTCTGAGAAATTTCTTTTAAGGTCTTCATAACAGACTTAGAAGATTTTTCATCAAGAGCACCTGTTGGTTCGTCTGCAAGAATGATTGAAGGGTTTGTAACTAAAGCTCTAGCAATAGCAACTCTTTGTTGTTGACCACCACTCAATTGTTTTGGAAATCTTTTTGAATAACCTGCTAATCCAACTTCATTTAAAGCATCATGAATTTTCTTCTTCATGCCTTTAGTTTGTTTAGACATTTGAAGTGTAACTGCAATATTGTCAAAAACATTAAGGTGTGGAAGTAAGAAGTAGTTTTGGAAAATAAATCCAACTTCTTGGTTTCTATAAGAATCCCAATCATGTGCCTTAAAACCAGTTGTATCACGACCATTTACGATCATTGTGCCAAAATCAGCGACATCAAGACCTCCTAAAATATTTAGAAGTGTCGATTTTCCACATCCAGAGGCTCCATAAACGGCGATAAAACCTTTGTCAGGTAAAAATAAGCTAATGTCATTTAAAGCTATTACTTCTTCGTCTTTATT
>JAKSVH010000021.1 GCA_024408085.1 Bacilli bacterium
TTGAAGATTAAATCTTCATTGCAACATCCCAAGCTCTCCAGATAACTGTTCTTAAGTTTCCGATTGCATTACAATCGCCAACTAAGTGGACATGTTTTCCTTCGAATACTGGAGTTGGTTTATAACCAATTGATGCAATAACAGCGCTTCCTTTAACTTCAAATTCTTTGCCATCTTTATCAACAGCAATGACTCCGTTTTCAGTAACTTCTTTAACACTAGTTTCTAAGAAGACTGGAGTTTTGTGAAGTTCGAAGTAATCTCTTAAGTATGAAGAGTTTGCTAAGCAAACACCACGTACTGCGATTAAATCATTCTTCATTTCAATAATTGATGGATTCTTTCCGTGGATTGAAAGTTCATAAGCAATTTCACATCCTGTAAGACCACCACCAATAATAACTGGGTTATCACCTACTTCGGCTTTGCCGAGTAAGAAGTCAACGGCTGGAACACAACGTTCTCCACCTTTGACTGGAAGTTTTCTTGCAACTGAACCAGTTGCTACGATAACATCATTAAATTTGCCTTCTTTTGCTAAGCAATTTGGACATTTAATTTCTTTGTTAAGAACGACTTTAATTGCAGGATATTTTGCAACTTCACGTTTGTACCACTCAATAAGTGATCTATCAGATTCTTTGAATGATGGAGCTGCTGCGGCAATGAAGACACCACCTAAGACATCGCTCTTTTCAAAGATTGTTACATTGTGTCCGCGTTTTGCGAGTACAAGTGCTGCTTCCATACCACCAATACCACCGCCAATAACAGCAACATTCTTTGCTTTCTTGGCTGGTTTAATGTAGTACTTGCCTGATTGCATTGTTTCTGGGTTTAAAGCACATCTTGCCATGTGAATTGCATCACCTAAGGCTTGATCATTTGCGACACCTTTATAGTGACACATATTGAAACAGCCGTTATGACATTGAATACATGGTTTGATATCTGGAATTCTGTCTTCCATTAACTTTGTTACCCATTCTGGATCAACAAGGAATTGTCTTGCAACACCCATACCATCAAGTTTGCCTGCTTTGATGGATTCTGCAGCAACATCTGCATCCATATTACCTGCACAAACAACTGGAATAGAAACAAAGTTTTTGATGTGTTCAACTTCTTTTAAGTTACAGTTTCTGCCCATGTATCCTGGAGGGTGAGCCCAATACCAAGCATCGTAGGTACCGTTATCACAGTTAAGCATATCGTAACCTGCGTCTTGTAAGTATTTTGCTGCCTTTTCGGATTCTTCCATATCACGTCCGACTTCGACATAGTCTTCGCCTGGCATTGCGCCTTTGCCGAATCCTTTTGTCTTAGAAACGACGGAATAACGGAGAGAAACTGGGAAGTCTTCACCACAAGCATTTTTGATTGCTTTGACGATTTCGACTGGGAATCTATAGCGATTTTCGAAGGAACCGCCCCATTTATCAGTTCTTAAGTTGCTGTATTTCATGGTGAATTGGTCAAGTAAATAACCTTCATGAACAGCGTGTACTTCAACACCATCAACACCAGCATCTTTACAAAGTTTTGCAGTTCTTGCGAATGCATCGATAAACTTCAAGATTTGCTTTTCTGTTAATGCTCTTGTCATAACTTTTTCTGACCATCTGTTTGGTGTAACTGATGGAGCAGCGTTAATCCAAGCCATGTTGAAGATTGGTTTCATAAGTGCGCCCATAACTTTGTTAGTGCAGCACTTTTCCATTAATGAGTTAATAGCCATGGATCTACCAAAACCACCAGTTAATTGAACGAATAACTTGGCACCTGTTTTGTGAACTTCATCCATGAATTTTTTGAGTTCTTTATACATTCCCTTGTTGGAGTATAACCAACCACCCATCATTGGGTTTTTGATTGGAGCAATGCCAGGGAGAATTAATCCAACATTGTTCTCACATCTTTTTAAGATGAACTTTGCAGCTTCTTTATCGAAGTGTGCTGGTTCCATCCAACCGAAAAGGGATGTTCCGCCCATTGAAGTCATGACAATTCTATTACGAATTTCTACATCACGAATCTTCCAAGGGGTAAATAATGGTTCAAATTTCTTATCCATTTTGAGCCTCCTTAATTAGTAGACGATAACAGTACCGTCTTCTTTAACTTCTACTTGTCCACCACTCTTAGCGGCTTCTAAAATTTCTTTTCCAAGTCTATCAATGACAATGATGTCAGAGCCTTCCCAAACTGTTGAGAGAACTGCGCCTGCTGCTGCAAGTGAGTCAATAGACTCAGAGAAGAGTAAACATGCTGGATTGATCTTCATTGAGCAAATAACTTGAAGAACCATTCCGCCTGTTGTAGAACCAATTGTTTGTGGGAGGATTAATGCAATACCTGTGATGTTTTTACCATATAAATCTGGGTTATTTTGATCAGAGGCAATAACTTTCTTAGCATGTTTAATTGCTGAGCTTTGGAATGTTGCAAGGGTATTTAATCCACCGTGTGAAACGATGCATTCACCTTTGTAATTTCCTGCTGCTAAGACACGACCTTTAAATTCTTTCATTCTTCGTATCCTCCTTATTTACCGCAAATCTTTGCTACAAGTTCATCTGTCTTGTAGTATCTTGCGAGTGTGTATGTTCTTAACTTATTAGAAGCTGTCATAATGCGACGTTTCTTTGTAAGTGGGTTGTTTGCATACATGAGTGGGCAGATGCATGTGAGCTTTGCTCCGGTCTTCATTAATCTTTGATATGCTTCAGTCTTAATGAAGACTTCTTTGACTGCTGGAGCAGTACAAAGGATTGTACGAACTGCCACTTTTTTACGTCCGCTCTCTTTGAGAGCATTTTCTAATCTATCAGTCCACTCATTAAGTTGTTTGAGTGATAAGTGTGGACAGCCAATGAAGGCAAGATTTCCTTCTTTTTCTTTGTTCTTCCACATGACTGGATAGTTCTTATAAACTCTTTCGAGTTCTGCGTCATCAATGACGTATTCTTTGTAGCCAGGAGCAAGAAGCTTTTCACCTTGTTCTTTTGCTTCTGGTGTAATCTTATCAATATGATATAAACCAACTGCACCGTTTGAGGCTGTTGCTGCACCGAAATCTTTTAAGAATCCTGTTGCTTCATCATTGAGTTCAGTTCCAATCCATTGATCTAAGCCAACAACATAAGGAACTTCTTCCATAACTTTCATGCCAATAGCAGAGCCAAGTACTTGAGCTTCTGGCATTTTTGTAAGTTTTAATGTGACTTTCCAAGTTGCTTTACGACCTTCATCGGTTAATAAACCGAATTTTGGAACATAACCAATAATTGATCCAAAGATATCAATCATACCGGAGTTTCTATTACATCTTGCTCCAAGAACGGAGTTTGCGTAGTTAACTGCGGATGATTCTGCCCAAGAAAGAACATCGCCTTTCTTTGGAATGTTTCCTATTTCTTTGAAATAGCAAGCACATGAGAATGGATCGTTTGGAACCATTCCTAACTTGAGCAATCTTTCCTCATAGTCTTTTTGTTTTCCATACATAATGAGATTGAAGACTGTTTTTTCAAGTAAATTACATTTGACGTTTTTGTAGTCAACTGGACGTGGATCCATTGTGAATCCGCCTTCTACTTTGAGTCCTGCTTCAATCATTTCATCACAAATGCGGAAAACAGGTTTGAGTAACCCCATACCGAATGAGGTAACTAAGTGTCCACATCCATGGGTTACTGGGACTAATTCTGGTGCATCAAAAATATCTCCATAACGAACAAGGGTTTCCAAGATTTTGGCCTTAGTAGGTCCTTGTTTGCCTTCGAGAATGTCTCTCTGCTCCGGAGTTAGTTTCATTTTAGGTTGGTACATAAAATTAAATTCTCCTTCACATTTATTTATATAATGTGTGCTTATAGATTAGCACATTATTATCTTTTTGATAATAGGTCTCTTGTAAAAACTTTAGATTTTACAGATTCTATTTTATCATCGTATGCGTTGCAAATTATTAAATCTGATACCTTGCAAAACTCTTCAAAATTATCCAGGGATTCCGTATGATTTTTATCAAAAACCACCACTTTTACCGGATATTTTCTTAATATTTCTAAAATTTCGAGTGAGCTTGATTGGTGAGATTTTTCACCATTATTTTCAGTCTCTAAATTATAAATTCCAATGGTTGGATTTTTGCTTCTTTTGTTTGCTTCCTTAATGATGAATTCCACAATAAAATCTTTTCTCTTTTCATTTGACACATCGATTGCATTAATTAAGTCTGTATTAACTTCTTTTGATAAAGCGCGAGTATCTTTTGGAAGACAATAGCCAGAATAAAAGAAGCTTGGATTATTGTAATAATCACCAATTCTAGGATCTAAACCCATTGCTTTTATTACTTTCTTTGAATTTATATCTTCTTGCATAGCAACGGTATCTAATTCGTTAAAGAAAGCTATTCTCATTGCGAGATAAGCATTTGAATAAAGCTTTACAGCTTCGGCTTCTTTTAGACTCATGAAAATAGTTTTTCTTGGAACGGAAATTACACTTTCAATTGTTGAAGCGTATTTGTATGTTTTTGGAGAAACTGCTCTGCAGCCGACAACGATTCTATCTGGTTTTAAAGCATCTTCATAGGCCATTTTTTCTCTCAAAAATTCTGGAGAATAAATGATTTCGTTTTTAACGTTTAAAGTTTCAGTGAAGCCGATGTTAACTGTTGATTTAAGAACAATTAACGCTGCAGGATTTTTCTCACTTATTTCTACAACAGCTTTTTCTAATGCTTTTGTATCGTAAGTTTTTGTAGATTCGTTCAAATTAGTTGGAAGACAAATAATTACAACTTCGAACTTGCTTGTTTCAGAAACTGTTTCTACAGCTGTAATATTTTTATTCTTTAATTCGTTAATTGTTTTGACTTTCTTTGCATCAATATCAACAATTTGAACATTACATTTTTTTGACAAAACTTTCCCAACATTTAAACCAACATGACCACCACCAATAATACATACTTTTTCGAAAATATTTTCTGTCACTTTTTTATGTAATTTATCATGCTGTTTTAGTTCGTTAAAAATTGCCTTATATTTGTATGAATTTTCATATACTTTTTCTAGCTCATACCTTTTATATGTTCTTAAAGGCATATGAAGTAAATTAGCAGCGTTTTGCTGGGAAAATCCCTTTGAAATCCTCAATTCTTTCAAATTCATGACTACATTATATCATATATTTTGATATATAAAAGAAAAAGTGCCAAATTGACACTTTCATATTTTTAGAAATTTTGTACAAAAAAAGCGCCGTTTCCGACGCCTATTTTTTGCAAAATTTTATTTGCTTTCTGGAGCTGGTTCTTCAGCTGGTTTTTCTTCAACAATTTGAACAGCGGATTTAACTTCGATATTCATATTGCTTTGAGCTGCAAGTCTTTGTTCTCTACGATTCTTCTTTTCGACTTCACGATCAGCCTTTTTAGCATTAACAACTAATGCAATAACAGCCACAACAACTCCAGCTGCCATGAAGATGATTCCCCAAATTCTTAAATCAAGTGGAATCTTAGCTTCAAAATCTTTAATGAAGTTGTTTGATGCTGGCATATGGTATCCAATGATACCAAAGACCATACAAATGATACCGAAAACGATAACTAAACCGCATGCGGCATACCAAATAAATTCTTTTGTGGAAATCTTTTTCATAGCTGTTACCTAGTTTCTATTAAGCCTTGACTCCAGCTTGCATTTTTTGAACTTCTTCGGTGAAGTGTTTAATGAATTCTTCATAAACAGGTTTCCAAGCAAGTTCCCATTTTTGTGTCTTTTCTCTTGCTAAAGTTTTAACTTCAGTAAAGATTTGACCAAAGTTCTTGCCTTCTGGAAGATCTCTACGACCACCAGTCATCTCAATTAATGCAAATAATGGATCGATGACAGAATAATATTCTGCATTTCTTGCAAATGCGTTGTCTCTGACAAAATGGAATAACTTAACTAAACGATTAATATCGTTTTGGATAAAGTTAGATTGTGCAGTAATTCCGCCTTTTGCTTCTTGTCTTGCTTTGTTGTATTCAGCAAATTGATGATCAAATTGATCAAGCATTAACATGTTTACTAATCCACGGTAGAAGTACTCTTCTTTTTCGATTACATCTGGATAAGTTGGTTCATCATATTGTTCTGCCTTCTTTGCTGCAACAACGTGTGCTTCAACAATTTTCTTCATTTCTTCATGAATTGGGAGAACTGCTTCAAAAACTGCAATAGCTTGTGAATAGTCAACTCTTAATTCAGAACCATCTTGTGAAAGTTTTACAATTGTTGAATCGTCTGAATAGACGAGTTTGAGTAAATCATTAATCTTATCATTTAAGGCTTTGCCTGCATCACCTGAGTTTGCTAAGCAATTCTTAAGTGGAGTATTTTGATTAACTTCGTTTGTAATGATTTCTTTACGTGCTTTGTAAGCTTCAACATCATATTTGTCTTTCTTCATTGCGTATTCAAGTGTGTTAAAAACAATGACATCGAAACGGATGAAGCTTGCAATTGCTGCTGTGTAATTATTCATAATTACTTCCTTTCTATCTCGGTACTATTTTTACCGAAATGGACTTACGAATCCTAATGCGTTATAAAAATCGCACGTCATTATCTTATGATAAATGACAACAATTTACAACAAAAAGAAAAGAGAGGAAATAAATTCCCCTCTTTAAGATTGTAAAATTTTC
>JAKSVH010000022.1 GCA_024408085.1 Bacilli bacterium
GGAGTTGAATTTATGATGAATGAATGTAATCACCAATTGAATGCTGTTTCAACCTATCCCTTCTTTACAATTCCTGGATGGGACGCTAAGCGTCCAAATGACAAAGATTGTCCATATAAAGGCGATACAGTTGTAGGCAATGATGTTTGGATTGGAGAAAAAGTCACCATTCTTCCAGGAGTTCATATTGGTGATGGCGCAATCATTGGAGCTTGTTCAGTTGTAGCAAAGGATGTTGAACCATACACAATTGTTGGTGGCAATCCTGCAAGAGTAATTAGAAAAAGATTTGATGACGAACTTATTGAGCTTTTAGAAACGTTTAAGTGGTGGGATAAAACAGTTGATGAAATCAATTCATTAATTCCAATATTGACTTGCTCAGATCTTGATAAAGTTAAAAGTTTTATTAAAAATAAAATTAGAAAGTAGGAACACTTATGAAAAAGAGAACGATATTAGGAATGCCATTATATGGATTCATTATTGTAGTGGGATTATGCCTTGTAGGCATTATTGTAGGATCAATTTGCGATTTCCAAATAAATAGTGCAATTTATAATAAAAC
Source organism: Bacilli bacterium (assembly GCA_024408085.1). Classification (GTDB taxonomy): domain Bacteria; phylum Bacillota_I; class Bacilli_A; order RFN20; family CAG-826; genus Fiminaster. The sequence continues at coordinate 569 of JAKSVH010000022.1, forward strand.
TGATTTTGGCGCATTTTTTGCAACATATGGTTCTTATTTTTCTTATTGCCTTTATCCTGCTGCAGGAATGTGCATTTTTAAAGGTCTTAAAAAGAAAAATCAAAGTTTCCTTGCTTGGACTTTATTAATTGTTTCGTATTTCCTTGCTGTTTATTATTCAAATAGTTATAACGGCGCTAAAGTAAGGGAACTATTTCATTATGATGTAGAAAATCCAAACTTCTTTATTTCTTTAGCTGCTTATCTTTTCTGGGTTGTTTTATATGCTTGGGTTCCAGCTGTTTTCTATTTTGTTCTTGATGATTCTGATCCAAAAACATTAATTTCAGTTGGAATTATTATCTTACTTGCTGGTGTGGTTAGTGATTGTGTTAACCTTTGGTTAAAACAAGTCGCATCAAGACCACGTTTTAAATATTTAATCACCTTAGAAAATCCACGTGATTCATTTAGAAATTGGTGGGAAATGAGACCATATTTAGCAGGCAGCAATGACAATTTTAAAAGCTGGCCTAGCGGAAATATGACAATTGCAACAATGATGATGTCTCTTCCACTTTTGTTAAATAGTCTTAAATGGAAAAAGAATTACATTGCAATTATTGGATATTGTGTTGGCTTATTATTTGTAATTTTGTATGGCTACAATCGTATGCATATGGGAAATCACTTTTTAAGTGATGTCTGCTTTGGAACGTTAATTACATATTTAATTTACTCGATTATTGATTTTGCATTCTTTTTAAAAAGAAAGAACTAAAATAAAATTATGAAGGAAAAACAAAGAAAAGGTATAAAGGCTCTTCATATTCTCTCTATCGGAGAGATTCTTGCTTGTTTTGGCTTGCTTGTTGAATTGTCATTCTTAACTGAATGGCTTAATTTTGCTGCACTTATTGCACTAGTTGGAATGATTATGATGCTTGTCGGAGTTATTAAACTCCGTAAAGTTAATAAATTCTTTGTCGTTTCTTTTATTGCTATATTAACAACTTTAGTTGTTTCTATAGCTTTTGGAACCATTGATGCAATTTTACAAGCTAATAATGTTACAAATTACAACGGAACTTTATCAACAATTCAAACAATTGTCTCTAAAGTAATTTCGTTTGTTTATATTTTTGGTTTGGTTAGAGGTTGTGCTTTAGCTGCAACAGGAAAATCTAAGTCAAAATTCGGAACACATATGATTCTTGTTAATGGTGGCGGCAAATTTCTTTCCATCACAATCAGTATTATTAGTGGTATTTTCCTCACTGATTATCCAGTCGCGAGTGGAGTTTTATCAATAATTTCAACTGTTATTTCTGTTATTGTTGAGCTTTATTTCTGTGTTTTCTTATATAGAACATATTTGAAGGCAAAAGCTAAATATTCTGATTAATACAAGCATTGCTTGTTTTTAAAAAAAGAGTATAAATAAGAGCATTTAATTGCTCTTTTATTTCATAAATAATAGTTTTATAATTTATATAGTTGGTGTTTATAAAATAAGGAGAAGCTATATTATGAACAAAAGATTAATAGCATTACTTAGTGTTCCTCTTATCCTTTCTTTAGGAGGATGTGGAGAGAAACCTCACGAACATACTTTTTCAGATGCATGGGATCACAACGCTACATCACACTGGCATCCTGCAACCTGTGAACACACTGATTTAAAAGGAAATGAAGCAGTTCACACAGGCGGAGAAGCAACTTACACACATGGTAAGATTTGTGATGTTTGTGGATTTGAATACACAGCACCAAAAGAAAAAGATGTTACTCTAATTGGCAAACTTTACAATTACAACGGTAAAAGCAGCGAACTTATCTTTGATAAGGGCACGACTGAACTTGATTTCAATAATGTCTTTGGACAATTCTATCAATCATTCACTCAAGTTAAACTTAGTGTTGCAGATATTCTTTCTTCTTACAAAGTAAGCAAGAATGAATTTAAAACTTTATATGATGACCAAACAAAGTTTGAAGATAAAGAAACTGAAAAGGTTAGACTCTATAGTGGTAAAGAAATTAAAACTTATGGAGTTAACGTTAAAGAAGAATATAAACTTTGTGAATTTGGTTTTGATCCAGATAAAGAAGATGTTTATCACTTCTATAGCGAAAACCTTGAAAAACCAGGAGAAGTTGAAATCTTTAAACTTGTTGATAAAGACTTCCTTTCAGGACACACCAAAAACGCAACAGTTTATGATGATGGATTCACATTAGTAAATAACGAAGTTAAAATTAACTTTGTTATTCAACTTACTCTTGAAGATGTAGTTTATAAAGCATCATTTAATATGTATCTTGCAAGCGAAGCAAAGCAAGAAGTCACTATTACTAAACAACCAAAAAATGTAGAAATTTGTGCACCAGAGGGATTTAAATTTGAAGTAGAAGTTGATCATCCAGAACTCGTTAGAGGATATCAATGGTACGGTGGTGGATTTAATGAAGCAGGCGAACCAGCTTCATTCTCTCCAATTATTGGTACTGCAGCAAAGAAACCTGTCTTTGAGGTTCCAGCTACAGGTTCCAAAACTGGTAGACAAGCATATAAATGCTTGATTACAACTGATGACTCCCAATTCTTCTCAGAAGTTGGTGTTTTAAATATTATTGATGCATTAGATGAAGTTCCAGCATTCATGGTTCTTGATTACGCTGTTAGACCAGGATCATTCTTAGACTTAGAAGACACTCCATATGGAACTGGTGTTATCAGATACAGTGGAAGCGGAAGTGAAATTGCATTTGATAATGTACATTTTAATAACGCAAATATTGAATCAGCCCTTGAAAATATCGCATTTGATTTAACTTCATGGCATAACATTGTTAAAAACGTAAATATTAAATTTATTGGCACAAACATCATTAATAACGTTTATTGGGAAGAAGACCATAACCAAGGTGGTTTTGGAATCTTTATGCACTATGGTGGAGAATCAGTAATTCCAACAGTTACATTTACTGGTGATCCAGTCACAATTATTGGTGGCACTAGAGCAATCTCAGTCAACGCTCATTTAGCAATTGAAAATGAAATTAACTGTGTCGGAATTACACATAGATTAACTCATGGAATTTACGCATACGACATAGTCGTAAAATCAGGTGCATCAGTTACCGGAAACATTGGCGGTTCAATTTTATACACAACTCACGCAGAAGCAAATGAATGGGGTGATATCAAAATTGAAAAAGGTGCCAGAGTTGATGCAATTATTAACCCAGGCCACGTTAGTGAAGGTGATACCCAATTATTTGGAATGCTTGCTATTAATGATTTAATTATCGACGGCGCAGAAGTTAATATGACAATTGCACCAGATTATAAATATTTTGATTTTACAGGCCATGCTATGTCGCCAATCATTGGAATGTATTCTCAAGAACATTTAATTAAGATTACAAACTCAAATGTTAATATTAATGTTATTTGTCAAAATGTTCCTTCTGAAGGTGACATATTCCCACTTGTTGCTTGTGCAGAAGGCATCTCTGCTCCAAACATTCAAATCTTAGATAATTCAAATATCAATGTTTACATTGATTCACCAGCATTTAATCAAGTTTGTGGTATCTATGGTATCGTCATCAATCTCTTTAACAGTGATGTTGATGTCCATGCTCATGGTTCATTCTTTGTTAGCGGTATTAACGCTGTCTTAAAAAGAACAAAACAAGCAGTTAATTTAGAAGAAGCTTACATCGGTAAGTGCTATGGAAATGATTATTTTGATTATGCAAATCCATTAACTTCAAAAATTGATGAAGTTGGAACTAACAATGAAGGTATCTTAATGGATCCAGGAGACTTTGTCTCAACAATTAAAATTAATGAAGGCAGAACAAGAGTCTATGCAAAAGCAGACACGTTTATAACTGATGACAAATCAAAACGTCCAACTTATGTTGATGCTGGTATGAGAGCAAAAGACTTTAAGATTACTTTAAATGGAGCAAGCTCCATTGAAATTGATACAGAAGGTATGTCAGCAATGGTTCTTACTTATGACCACATTCAAGATTATCTTGAACCAGTCGCAGATTATGAATCAGTTTATCTTGATCAAGTTCTTGATGTATTTGCCTCAGATGCAACTTATCATGTAAATCAAGCTTCTTATGAATCATATTCAGAACTTGAAGAACCAAAACATTTCTATGTTGCATATGAATCACTTTTCGCTGATAACTTAGGTAAAAATTTCTTAACTCACATCAAATTAACTCATAAAGCCTAATAGGAGATAAATATGGCAAAAGAAAAGAAAATTACGAAGAAAGTTCAACGTCAATTAGACCTATTGTCTAAATATTACGAAATCGACAGCGAAAATCATTTAATTAACATTGAACTTCATTATGAAAAAGCTAGCGATCTTTTCGAAATGGATGTAGTCACTAAAGGTACGCCAAAATTTAAAAGAGAAATCTTAGCGAGAATCTCTGAACTTCTAGAATCAGTTCCAGAAAACTATAAAGTAGATTTCTCAATTAAAGTCGATGATTATGAAGGCATTAAAGTCGATAACATTCTTGATTCTTTTAAAGATCAACTTGAGATGTTTAATTTCCAAATTTACAGAGTAAAATCTGGAAGAATGTTTACTGCAGTTATTTTAACTCTTGTCTCAGTTGCAATTCTTTTCGTAAGACAATTCTTGCTTAATCAACAAATCATTGATGACTCTATTTTGCTCACTGAAATGCTTGATATTACAGCATGGGTTTTCCTTTGGGAAGGTGTTTCAACATTGTTCCTTAGAAGTGATGAATATAGAGACGTTTCATTTAGAATTATTGATCACATCAAATCCTTTGCTTTACTTGATAAATCAAATAAAGAAGTTGCAAAGATGGAAAGTGAACAAATTAAGAAAGAATGGGTTAATGTTTCTCGTAGAGAAAAGACTGCAAGAAAAACACTTCTTATCGCAGGTGCTATTTCATTTGCAACTGGTGTCATAACAGTTGTTAATTTAATTCCAGAATTTTTCCGTGATCAATCTAACTACACAACATTCTTGATGTCTGCAATTGCTCAAATTGTTATGAGCGTTGTTGGAATTATTGGCGGTATTGGCGCTTGCTCACTTTATTGTGAATCAGGAAAATTCCAAAAAGCTGTTCCAGTCGTTTCTTACATTTATTTAATTGTTGATATTTTGGTTGTTGGTGTTATTGGATACGCAATTTTCTCAGAACCAACAACGGTCAAAGAAAAAATAGCAGCTTTGTTTGCAGTTATAATTTCTTTAGGCGCTTCAATCCTTTACTTTGTCTCTTATTTAATGCTTAGAAAAGCAGGCAAAGAAAATGGTGAAGAAGACGTCTATAAATTATAGACTTTAATCAAAGATTAAAAAAAGACGATTATTTATCGTCTTTTTTATTTTCTTCACTAGCTTTCTTTGCTTCTAATTCAGCTTTCTTTTTAGCTTCGTTAGCTTCATCTTCTGCGATTGCTTTTTTGATATCTTCAACGTATCCTGGCACTGGTTTATAGTAGTGATAAATTCCTTGGAACATGTAGACACAAGCAACATAGACAAGTGCAGCGCCTAACATCATGTTTGTTGTAGCGCCATCTGGATTAGTTAATAAACAAATTAAATCGTATGTGATCATGTAGAAGGCTAAGACAAGAACTGCAATCTTATCTGGTAGAAAGTTTCTTGCTCTTCTTCTCTTTGAGAAGCAGAACCAGATGAAGTCTCCGATTCCAAATGCACAGCCTGCAAGAGTGATGTAGTTAAAAATCAATCTTCTTTGTTCATTGTATCCGATGACATTGGTCATCTTTAAAATACCGAGAACAAGAAACACAATTGAAAAAATAATTAATTCAATTGAGTATGCTAGGTAAGATTTTTGTTCAGTGGTTAGTTTCTTCTTCATAGTGGTTATATATTATTTGTTAAAAACAAAGTTATCAAGAAATATTT
>JAKSVH010000023.1 GCA_024408085.1 Bacilli bacterium
TTTAGTAATTGCACATCATTTATTTTACTTGTTTATATTATTGGTGACGGGTACTAGGGTGTGTTAGTTACTAGTTTCCCTTAGAGGTGCAATACGGATTATTCATCCTTTTGCGATCTAATCCAACCAGCCACCAAGTCTAACGACCCAGTGGCTTTTATTATATAAAATTATTGCACACATTATATAAAAAATATTGATTTTGTTGTGCAACGTTTTATAATACTAGTGAGGTCAGGAAAATGGTTGACATTGAAAAGGTATTAAATGACGAAGTTAATAATCTTCAATCGAAACTTTTTAAGCTTGAAGAAAAACTACAAAGTTACCCAAAAGGCACTGTATTTGTAAGAAAGATGCACAATAGATATTTTGTGTATCGAAAATATAGAGAAGGAAACAAAGTTATTTCTGAATATCTTGGACCATCAGATAAAGATTCTGCAATCCAAGCAGAATTGCAATTTTTAGAAGCAAGAAAAATTAAAAAGCAAATTATTAAACTAAAAGACGAATTACAATACTTCACCAAATTAGCAAAGATTGCAAAGAAGAGCAAAGAGCCATCATTAAAAGAAAAAGTTTTCCGATTTATCAATAACAATATCAAAATTAACTTTAATTTGTCTGCCACAATGAAAAACCTATTAAAGAAAGCTGAAAAAGCTGATGAACAAAACGATTATGGTTTATACATGAATGTGGTGGATGCTATAGACTCTCAAGCAAAGAAAGAAGTTAAAGATCATATATTAACTGAAGGTCAATGGAACAAACTTCTTTTGAGATATTGTCTATGATAGAACTTTATGATTTTTCTAATTTTGAGTTAAGTTCACGAAATCTTCAATATGCTGGAAGAGCCGGGGAAAAAAGAGGAATTTTAATTGATGGCGAATTTTGGTTTCTAAAATTTCCAAAGAACACAGTAGGGATGAGTAATATTAAAGAGATGTCATATGTTACATCTCCTTTGAGCGAATTTATTGGAAGTCATATCTTTGAGATTCTTGGTTATGATGTTCACAAAACAAGATTGGGTATTTGCTTTGACGGAAAAAGATACAAAGTTGTTTGTGCTTGTAAGGATTTCATTAAGGATGATAAAAATGAATTATTAATTCCTTATACTGCTTTACGAAATGATTCAGATCCAGATGTCATGATAGAATCAGGCGAATCATTTAAATCAGCTTCCAACATTAATGAAATAATTTTTCAGCTTGATCACAATAGCGTTTTGAAAAATTTATTGGACGCAAAAGACCGTTTTTGGGAAACAGCAATTATAGACATTCTAATTAATAACAACGATCGAAACGAAGATAATTGGGGTGTAATAAAAAACAAAACAGCCAATAAATATAAACTTGCTCCAGTGTATGATTGCGGTAATTCGTTTTATTCAAAAGCTAGTGAAACAAAAATAGTTGAAATATTAAACGATGTTAAGAAACTCAATTCCAGTTCAATAAATGGAATTACAGCATACGAAGATGATGAAGCTAATAGACTTACGGCAATACAATTTTTAAAATTGCCGAATGATGATTTAAAACTCGCCAAAATAAAAGTAAAAAATTTAGTTCAAAATCACATGGACGAAATAGAAAATTTTGTTAATTCAATTCCTAATATTTTTGGTGGTATTGAAATAGTTAGTGAAAATCGAAAAAAGTATTATATTAAAACCATTAAAAAACGCCTTTCTCTATTATGAGCAAACAAAATATTAAGAAAAACCCCTAGATTTTGATGAAAAATCGGCCCATACGACTTATTCAGTCTATGGGTATTCAACTTAATTGCGGAATAGAATTTAAGAATAAAATTGAAAAGCTTTTGGTTTTGCATAAGGAGTTGCTAGAGAAATACAATGGAAAACATAGTTTATCGGGTACAACTTTGTCAAAAATTATCGGGTACAACTTTGTCAAAAATTCAATTGATTTTTTAAAGATTGAAATTATAATATATGTAGATGACCAGAGAGATACTGGCCGCGGGGAGACCCGCTTTTTTTATGAAAATTCGGCCCATACGACTTCCTCAGTCTATGGGTATAGATGAGCCATATGAGGAAAATATCTCACATGGCTTTTTTTGGTGTTGTATAACATTTAATTTTACATTTAATCAACTTGTGCTATATTATTTGTAGCAGGTACTTAGCTGCTAGTTGTTAAAAAGAAGTCAGGTTGCCGCCTGACTTCTTTTCTTCGTTTAGAGCTCAGTAGGTACTTAGATTACTAGTTGTTAACTAATATTGCTACCAACACCAGTATAACAACTAGTAGTACCAGGTAAGGTATAGCATGAAGCCTCCCTTCTGACTAAGCACCCTTAGAGCTCTTTGGATCTTAGCCATACCTGCCTCCTTCTAAACTATCCAATTTTTCAATTGGCGAGTGTATTATTTCAAATCGTATATTCACGTGTCAATAGCCCAAAAAAGTTACCTTATATTAATATAAATACTATAGATTTACTTTATACTCTAGTGATTTACTAATATTAATATTAAGGTAAAAAAATATAGCAAATTTGATATTGACTAAAAATGTATTTTTTGTTATATTATTGTCGAGGCTTCTATTATGAGTAAAAAAGATTTAAAAATTAAATATGTTATTCCAAGCATGGGCTTAACCTACCTTTTGCATTTTAGCGACGATTCAAGAAGGGAACTTGATTGCAATAAGCTCATTGCTGATAGACCTGAATTTAAAGCATTAAATAAAAACGAAGTCTTTTGGTATGCATCCGTTGATCGTTTTCAAAAGAATATTGTGTTTACTGAAAAGTTATCATTATCTGTTGAAGATGCGATCAAATATAGCCGTGTTTACGATGTCCAAAAAGAAAACAAGAAATTAATTAAGATGATTTATGATTATGGCAAGGAATGCAGAAAGAGACAAAAAATCACTCAAAAGCAAATGGCAGATATGATTGGTGTCCCACAAAGTTCTATCGCTAGACTTGAAAAAGGAGAAGGCGACGTTCAATTATCAACCATTCTCAATTACTTATCTCCTTTAGGTTTAACACTAGAAGTTAGGAGCAAAGATGTCCCTAATGAGACAACGCTTAGGGCAATGTATGAAAAAGACAGCAAGAAGTCGTTCAATTCAATGGATGAACTACTTGCAGATTTGAATTCATGATTTACGAAATTAAAAGAACTAGTCAATTTAAGAAGGATTTCAAAAAAGCCCAAAAGCAAGGCAAAAATATTGATAGATTGATTAACGTAATCGAATTATTGAGTAAAGGAGAAAAACTTCCTCAAGAATATTCAGATCACGCTTTAACGAATTATCACTCAAATTTTCGAGAATGCCATATAGAACCAAACTTTCTTCTAGTATATGAAATTAGAAAACAATATTTAATATTGAAACTCATTAGATTGGGCACTCACTCAGAAATTTTTGGGAATAAATCATTAGCAAATATTGACAAAGAATCTTAAAGAATATTGTCAGAGGTGGAAATTCAGCGGTCGACCACGGCGCATTCGTAAGAATGGGTATTACATGCGATGCAGGGGTGAAACGAATCCACTTAACACCTGGAGCGATTAAGTAGTTTCCTTAATTAGGCTGGCCTGCCTGACATTGAATTAATGGGCTGTTTAAAAGAACTGGTCCACCAACGCGGGATCATCCCGCTTTTTTAATAAAAATTCGGCCCATACGACTTATTCAGTCTATGGGTATAGATGAGCCATATGAGAAATAAATCTCTTATGGCTTTTCTTTATGAAATTAATGTTGAATTTCTTAAGACTAAGCAAAAATAAAAGAGGCCCCTGAGCAAGTGAGTCCGTCGATACACGCGTCAGCCTCTTTGCGATTAATGTGATATTCGTCAATACCACTCGCTAAAATTATTATTGCATTCCCTTATATAAAAGTAAACAAAAATCGGGTCATACAAAGACTAGCTTCTATGATTAAGAATGAGCCATATGAGATATAAATGTCACATGGCTTTCATTTTTTGTATAATGTATTGTATAGAAAGAGGTAATAATATGTCTTACAAGATTTATGTAATTTATAGTTTTGCAAATTTTAAGTGTATCGAGAATCTATTAAAAGCTGTTAACGATTACAATGAACAAAAGCAAGCAAATGACAGGGATATTTCTATTTTCTATTTCAAAAAAGAAAATGAAAAAGTTATATCTTCGGATGGATACACATATATACTTAATGATGAATCTTGGAAGGATAAAGCAAAGAAAAAACTTGATGATGCAGATTTAATCTGTTTCTATATGGATTCTTTGAATAACGAAAAAGATTATTCTAATGTCAAATATGAATATGAATACGCTTCTAAGAACAACAAAAAAATTATTACAATTAAATCAGATGACAAACCATTAACTCATGAAGCCATAGAACAATTTTTCAAAGACGAAAACTATGGTCAAGCAATTGATAAAAGAGAAACAATAAGTGAATCTCAAATTCTTAACAACGCTAAATTCAGAGTAAGGGACAGCATATTAATTGATGATGAGTCTGATTTGAAAAGACAAGATAAGGCGTTATATTACAATCTTTTACTAGAGCAATACAAAATAATGATTGAAACATCAGAGTCTTTGATTAATAGAAGACAAGCAATGAGTAATTTATATACTGGAATTGGTACCGCATTAATTTCTTTAGTTGGTACCTCATTTGCCTTAAAAGATAATTTAGTTATTGGAATTATATTCTTTTGTGTTGGTTTAGTTTTAACGATTATTTCAGCAACATGGTTAGTTCAACTAGCATCTTATAACCAAAACAATTACGGAAAATATGAAGTAATTAATGCTATTGAGGAGAAGCTTCCAGCAAATATGTTTGATGTCGAATATAAATTTAATAAAAACCAAAACATAAAAACATATTCAAAAAGAGAAAAACTACTCCCAATTGCTTTTATAATTATAAGCGGTATTTTCTTAGTGTTTGGTGTTGTAATGTTTTTTATTGGATTATTTTAAAAATTTCATTATATAAGTGTGATAAATTATTGGGAGGGATATATGGAATACGCTAATTTAATTATTGCAGGTGTTGCTTTTATTGTTTCACTAATATCGTTAGTGTTTTCGTTAAATGCACAAAGAAAAAGTGACAATAAAACATATAACGATTATCTTTTAGATAAAATCATTTTGGGTTATAACAAAATTGAAGCAGATATTGTTTTGCTAGATCAAGGTTTTGTTGACGAAGAATTTACCTCTGATGCACTTAATAAAGAAGTTATCTTGTCTTTGTGTGCTGCAAAATCAAAAGCCCTTTCTTTAGGAGACAAAGAATTATTTAATTTTTTAAATTCTATATTGAATGGAACTGATCCTAACCAAATGGGTGCATTCATTGATGAATATTTTGATAAACGTAAAGAATTTCTTGCAATTAAAAACAATGAAGAAAAAGAGAAATATTCCAAAGAAGTATTAGTTCCTATGTTAGAGAAAACACGAGCATATAGAGACGAAATTATTAATGAAGTATTTAGAAGGATTAAATTGATTAACAGGTAAGCAATATGAGAAATACTACTAAATTTAGAGGAAATATTGTTGCATCTTCATCTACGAAGAAAGCTGTTGAATCAGTGAGCACACAAAAACCTATTGAAGCTACTTGCTTAAAACCAAATGAAACAGCTATAAAAAATAAGAACAAAGTTGTTGAATCTTCAGTTAAACAATCTGCTAAAATGGCATTCTCTGCTAAACCAGAATATGGCGAAGCACCTCAAGGTAAACTTAAAAAGGCTGGTTCTAGTAGCCATTAGAAACATAAAAATCGGGTCATACGAAGACTAGCTTCTATGACTAAGAATGAGCCATATGAGAAAGAAATCTCACATGGCTCTTTTTAATTATAAAAATAA
>JAKSVH010000024.1 GCA_024408085.1 Bacilli bacterium
TGTTATTTCAATATTGCTAGCACCTGCGATTCACTTTTGGAATCTGCTGAGTATAAATTACTAATTTTTATATTTACTATAGGTAAAATAGTGATATACTTGCTCCAGTTTTTAAAAAGAGGTTGATTATGAAGAAAAACAAATTACTATCGCTAATAGTATTGCCGCTTGCTATGGCCTTATTAGTAGGCTGTGGCGATAATTCACAACCAACTCATGAGCACACATTTTCTGAAGAATGGTCTCATGATTGTGAAATGCACTGGCATCAAGCAACTTGTGAACATACAGATATAACTAAAGATTTAGAAAATCATAAATATAATAACGATAATATTTGCGAAATTTGTGGTTACCATAAAGAAATTCCTCATGTCCACACTTTTAGTGAAGCTTGGAGTAACGATGAAAGTTCTCACTGGCATCAATCCACTTGTGAACATACTGATTTAAATGAAGGTCTTAGCTCACACATTGATTTAGATGGCGATAATATTTGCGATGTTTGTCTTTATGAATTCGAAATAATAAAAGAAAAGTATGTTGTATCTTTTGATACAAATTATGGAAGTTATACCGAACCTCAAGTAGTGATTGAAGGCGCGAAATTAAGTAGGCCAAATGATCCAACTAGAGAAAATTATGCTTTTATTGGTTGGTACGATAATAAATCACTTGAAGGTAATGAATTTGATTTTAGTAAACCTATATCTTCAAATTTAACTTTATATGCATTATGGGGACATAGCATCTCTTATGTTGATTTTGATGGAACTGAATATTCATCTTCAATACTTAAATTAGAAGAAAAAACCACAAAGCCAAATGATCCAACTCGTGAAGGATTTAGCTTTTACGCATGGTATTTGAATAAAAATTATCAGGGTGGTGAGTTTACGTTTGGAAATACTTTAGAATCAAATATAACTTTATATTCTCGATATGCTCATAGTGCCACTTTATTTGATAATAATGATGAACTTTTCAATACCTTATTAGTACCAGAGAACGCTCCATTTAATCGTCCAAGTGACCCAAGCAAAGACTATTATGATTTTAGTGGTTGGTTTGTAGACAAAGAAAGAACAACTAGATTTGAATTTGGTCGCCCTCTTGAAGCTAATTTAAATTTATATTTAAATTTTACCCCACATCATTATAAGATTACTTATCATAATGCAGAAAACTTATCTTTTGATAATCCATCTGAATACGTATATGGAGTGGGTATTAAAAACTTCAATAATCAAGCAACAGATATAACGAATAAAGATAAATTTTATGGTTGGTTTTTTGAAGAGGAGTGCATGAATCAAATAACAACTATTTCAAGTGACATGCATCAAGATATAGATGTTTATGCTAAAAGAGCAGAAAAATATAGTATTGAATATAAAAATTGGCCAAAAGATGTAGACAATGATAATCCTACAAGTTATACCAAATTTGATAGTTTTACTTATGATTTAGATTCATTTAATGAATATCCTGGTTTTACTAAAATTACATTAAAAGAAGGCGATAATGTTGTTACAGGCGTATCTTTAGGAACAACTGGAAATAAAGTAATTACATTTGAAAGTGAAGTAACAACAACAAAAGTTAAACTTGATCCAAATGGTGGATTACTTATGCCAAATGATCCTTTTATTTTTATTGATTTATGTGACGGAAATGCTCCAAGAAGATTTTCAGTTCCTACAGAGGCAAGTGGAAATAGTGTAAATATATATGACGGAAATGGATTTTTTAATCCAACTCAAGAAGGAAAGGTTTTCGCAGGGTATTATTTCGATTCTTCCTATACTGAACCTGTTGATGAGATAAATCTTAATACGGTTAAAGTTGGCTCAACTATATATGCAAAATGGGAAGATGCAAACGATATGGGTGTAATACCTGCAAATCCTGATTTTAAAGTAAAAGTTAATCCTGAAGATCCTCCTATAGAAAAACATTACTATGCAATCCCTCATAATATAACAGTGGTAAATATTAATACCCTTTTATATGCTTCTACAAAAACTACTCAAACTGTATGGGTTTATCTTGTTAAAAAGGATAATTCTCGTGAACAAGTTCTTTACACTAGCTCTGATGTAAGTGAAGAAGAGGAAGCGGTGTTTGATATTGATGTATCTGATGCCTTATATTTTGAAATTGAACATCGTGCACATTCACTAACTGAATCAGTTGAAAGTGCTGAATTCTATATTCACATTAGTACATGGAGATATAGAAACGGAAATTTGGCAGTCACTCCAACTGATCAAATTATTGAGGAAGAATATTATTATTGGCAAGAATTAAATGTTACAGTAACTAAGAAGGATGTAGATTTTCTTTCTTGGATTAATATTAAAAATTCACAAGCTGTTTACTTCAAAAATCCTTGGTATTTAACTGATTCTGAAGTAGAATTGCGCGCTAAATTTTGGAATTAAATAAAGGTTAAATATGACTAAGAGTAAGAATAAAAAAATAAAAATAGCAAAAGGTCTTCATCTTTTATTTATAGGAGAACTTTTTACTGCTTTTGGTTTTCTTTGCGAACTAAGAATTTTTTACTTACCATTATCTTTTATTAGTTTATCAGCAGTAATTGGTATTGTTATAAATTTAATTGGTATTGTTAAACTTTTCCGATTTAACAAGTTCTTTTTAATTTCTTTTTGTTGCATTTGCTTTTCTTTAGCTGCTGGAATAGGTTCGGCAGCATTAAGATTTGCGGGCTCTGGTAATGATATAATTTCAACTTTTGACTCGATAATTGAAATTATTTCAAAAATACTTTCTATGGCATTTACATTTGGTATTATTCGTGGCTGCTCAAAAGCCGCTTTAGGAAAAGCAAATACTAAATTTGCTAATGTTATGAGTATTGTTAACTTTGTAGGTAAATTTATCGCAATTTTATTCATTATATTAGAAAGCTTGTTCTTCAAATCAAATGATGCGGTTATTAAAGCCTTTTCTCTTTGCTCAATGTTTATTTCTATTGGTGTCGAAATATTCTTTGTTGTATATGTTTATAGAGCCTACTCAATGGCAAATGCTTCCGCTCTTAATTTAAAGGGTTCTTTGACTCATAAATAATATGTTATACTTAAGAAGGGTAGAAAATGTCTAAAAAAGAAAAGAAAATTACAAAAAAAGTTCAACGTCAATTGGATTTATTATCCAAATATTATGAAATTGATACTCAAAATAATGTAATTATAATAAAATTACATTATGCAAAAGCTAGTGAATTATTTGAACTAGATGTCGTTACTAAACAAACACCTAAATTTAAAAGTGAAATATTAGCACGTATAAGTGAACTTATTGAATCGGTTCCTTCTACTTTTAAAGTGGATTTTGCAATTAAAGTTGATGATTATGAAGGCGTCAAAGTTGACAATATATCTGAATCATTTAAAGATCAACTTGAAATGTTTAATTTTCAAATTTACAAAGTAAAATCTGGCAGAATGCTAACTGCTGTTATTTTGGCACTTGTTTCTGTGGCTATTCTTTTTACTAGACAATTCTTACTTAATTTAAAAGTATTGGATGATTCCATTTTGCTAACGGAAATGCTTGATATTACTGCATGGGTTTTCTTATGGGAAGGCGTTTCCACTATATTCCTTAGAAGTGATGAATATAGAAATGTTTCATTTAATGTTATTGATCACCTTAAATC
Source organism: Bacilli bacterium (assembly GCA_024408085.1). Classification (GTDB taxonomy): domain Bacteria; phylum Bacillota_I; class Bacilli_A; order RFN20; family CAG-826; genus Fiminaster. The sequence goes on from JAKSVH010000024.1 coordinate 3,689, forward strand.
TTTTGGGCTTTATGATAAAGAAGATAAATGTTTATCAATGATGAGTCAGGAAGATATTAAGAAAAATTGGGTTAATATATCAAGAAAAGAAAAGAATGGTAAAAACCTTGTTCTTATTGCTGGTGCAATTTCATTTACTGTTGGTATTATGGTTCTTTTGTCGATTTTCGCTGAATGTTTTTCGGCAAATGTGCAATGGAACTCATTTCTAATATCAGCAGTACCACGTATTATTGCAGGCATCATTGGTATTATTGGTGGTCTTGGCGCTTATTCGTTATATTGCGAATCTGGAAAATTCCAAAATGCTGTTCCTGTCATTGCCTATATTTATTTAATTTTCGATGTTCTTGTAGCTGCTGCTGTAATTTATTCTCTGAGCCAAGGTCATTTTGTTGATATGGAAATAACTGCAGTTATTATTGAAACCATTATGGTTATTGGAGCTTCTGTAATTTATTTTATCGGTTACAGACTTTTAAGAAAAGCTGGTAAGGAAAACGGAGAAGAAGATTACTTCAAGTTGTAATTATGGAAACGTTCGTCATCATTTCTACTTTGTTTGTTATTGGTTCATTAGCAGGGTATGTTATTGAACTATTCTACCGTAGATTTGTATCCCAAAAACGTTGGGTTAATCCAGGGTTTATGGTTGGACCATATATTCCTCTTTATGGATTTGGAGTAATGCTTTTGTTCGCAGTGTCTAATTTTGGAATTGCAAATACCAATCTTCCAGAATGGGCAAAAACCCTTATTATTTTAGGGATAATTGGAGTTTTAATGACTTTAATTGAACTCTTTGCAGGTTTAATTTTCATTAGAGGCATGCATATTAAACTTTGGGATTACTCAAATAGATGGGGAAACTTTAAGGGTGTAATTTGTCCATTATTCTCGCTTATTTGGTTTGGTGCTGGTAGTTTGTATTTCTTTTTCTTAAATCCAATAATTATTAAGATTATACAATCAATTGCAGAGAATCCCATTTATGATTATTTCATTGGCTTAGTAATTGGAATGATGCTTGTTGATTTTGCTTATTCATTACATCTTGGGATTAAAGTTAAACAATTATCAAATGATATGGTTATTAAGTTTGAAGAATTTAAAGTTTCTGTTAGGGATACAGAAAAAGGCGTTGGAGAAAAATTATTCTTTAGAAAAATTCCAACCTCAGAAAGAATGAAATACTATTTGGAGTCTTATAAAAATCATTTGCGTCCATTAAAGAAATGGTGGAAGCGCAAAAAAGACAACAATGATTGAAAACAATTTTTCTAGTTTCATTATAAGGTATAATTCTGGCAATTTTTAACGAAAAGTAAACAAAAATCGGGTCATACGAAGATTAGCTTCTATGACTA
>JAKSVH010000025.1 GCA_024408085.1 Bacilli bacterium
AGTGATTGGAAACCGACGATATCAACTTTTGTAATTGTGATCTTTTCAGCGTTTGCATAATCGGTATTTGTTAATCTTAAACGATAGCCAAGATAACCTCTAACACCATGTTTTAAAACTGTTGCGCCTTTTTCGGTTAATTCATTCTCTACAACTTCATCTGGTGTTCCATCATTAAAATGGATGACATATGAAAAACTTGCTTGATCAATGTTATAGATTGTATTGTTATCAATACATAAGATTACATCTGCGTACTTTTCAGTTTTTCCATCAACCTTTTCTTCAACGATTCTAACTGAAGATTCTTGAGTTGGAATTTTAGCATCTGATTGATTTGCAGATTGGCATGAAGCCATTGCGAAAACACCTGCAAAAGCTGCGAACGCAATCATGATTTTTTGTAAAATAGATTTCTTCATATTTTTCACCTTTCGAAAACATAATTATTATACAATCAAATGCTAAAAAATGAAGAGAAAAATAAAATCCCCTTATAAATAAGGGTTTTTGTTTATGTTTATTATAATGTTAGTTTAATATAAAATTAAATTAACAAGAGGTGATTATTATGACACTCGCAGGAATTGTGGACAGATGGAATGTCCCTGGTTACAACTACTTTTTTGAAATTGGAGCTTTATTGTTCCTATTTATTCTTTTAATTAAATACTTCTATCACAAACGTTTCCCAACAATCTTAACCAAATTATTCATTTCTGCTGTCATTGTTGCAATCGTTGATATTGCAGTTGATATCACTGCTTCTGTTCTTGTTGAAACTTACATGTATCAATGCCCAATTTGGATTAACGAATTCTTTAATCGTGCATTCTATATTTTGCAAGTTGCATTACCAAGTTTAATGTTTGTTTATCTTCTTGCAATTCTTGGTCCAAAGTATTACAGAAATAAATATTTATATTTATTCTTAATTCCAGGTCTTGTCTTTACATTACTTATGTTTGTGGATCCAGCAACACATTGGGTTTGCTATATTGCAGAAAATGCAGAAGGCAATTTAATGTACACACATGGACCATTGTTCTTATGTTATTACGGCACTGCAATCTTTGACTTTTTACTTGTTGCAGTGTTCGCTGGAATTAAACACAAAGAGTTAGAAAATAGACAACTTATTGCTATCTATATTTCAATTGCTGTTATTTTAATTGGCATTGGAATTCAAATTGCATATCCAACCATTCTTCTTACTGGTATTACAATTGCATTTGCTCTTTACTTTATCGAAGATAACATCTCAAATCCAGATGACTTAGTTGATAAAATTACAGGTGTTTTCAACTTCAATGCTTTAATGCTTTACATGGAAAAGACAACTAAAGAAGCAAGAGAAAACTTTATTGTCTCAATTGACGTTAAAGGAATTGAAGAAATTAACGAAACACTTGGTATCGTTACAGGAAACGAACTTTATGGAGAAGTTGGTAGCTTCTTTAACTCACTCCAAAAGAACATTTATGCTTTCCGTGTTTTCTCATCAAAGTTTGTTCTTCTTTTTAAGAAGAAAAGCGATGCAGAAAACGCAATCGGTGCTATTAGACATAGATTTGAAAAAACATGGGAAATCAAGAATGTTGAAGTTAAACTCTCATGCAAACTTGTTGAATTCACCGACAATGGTAAGAATGAAACTTGTAACCAATTCTTAAACTATGCAAACCTTCTCTCTGAAACTTTAAATAGCAAGAAAGATGAACTTCTCTATGTTGATTCATCACACGTTGAAAAGATTACAAGAGAAATCAAAATCCAAAAGATTTTAAGTGAAAGACTTAATGGCGATTGCTCTGGTTTCTCAATGAGATATCAACCAATCCTAAACAATAGAACTGGTAAGTTTGATAATGCTGAAGCTTTGCTTCGTTTCACTTGCGAAGAGTTTGGAAACATCCCTCCTGCAGAATTTGTTCCACTCGCAGAAAAGGCTGGTCTTGCTAATTTATTAGATGAATTTGTTACACGTACAGTGTGTGATTTCTTAAATAAACATCCTGAAATAAATATGATGGAAATCAACGTTTCGGGTGCTGAATTCTTTACAAACCCAGCCAAGAAATTCATTGATATTATTAAAAAATCAAAAGTTGATCCATCCAAGATTTGTTTTGAAATTACTGAAACCGCAACAGTGAAGCACTCCGAACACATTTCAGAATTTATGAACACACTTAGAAAAGAAGGAATTAGATTCGCCATTGATGATTTTGGAACTGGTTATTCAAATGTTAACCAACTCTTAAATCAACCATTTAATATTATTAAACTCGATAAAACCCTTCTTGAAGACAACAAGAAAGCAAGACTCTTTGTTGAGTCTATGCGTAACTTATTCAAGGCTCTTGATTACCCAATTGTTATCGAGGGTGTTGAAACTAAAGAACAATATGATTTTGCTAAGAAATTAGATTTTGAATATATCCAAGGTTATTACTTTGCTCAATGTTTAACTGAAGAAGAATACCTTAAGTTCTTAGCAGATCATAAGTAAAAAAATATTTTCAAATACAAAAAATTAATGTATTGTATAAGCAACTCACGAAAGGAATAAAATACTATGAGTACACATGACAAGATTGTTGAAGCTTTCGAAACCTATTTAGAAGAAAACGAAAGATTTGAAGACAAAGGATTTAAAGCTGGCGCAGTCAGAACAAGAAAAGCTCTTTCTGATTTAATGAAACTCGCAAAAGAAAGAAGAGCTGAAATCAACGAAGAAGTTGAAGAAAGATCCCACAAATATTAATTTAGATTAATAACAAATAAACCTCAGGCATTAAACCTGAGGTTTTTTGTTTATCTTTTTTCGTCCGATAATTTAAATTGTAATTCATAGAGGACTGAATAAGGTCCTTTATTTTTAAGTAACTCTTTATGAGTTCCCATTTCAACAATCTTACCAGCTTCTACAACTGCAATTGTATCAGCATTCTTAATTGTTGAAAGTCTATGAGCAACAATGATGCATGTTCTGCCTTTGGCAAGAACATTGAGAGCATCTTGAATCAAATATTCTGTTGCGTTATCAAGTGCGGAAGTTGCTTCATCAAGAATGAGTAATGGAGGATTTTTTAAGAAGATTCTAGCAATCGAAATTCTTTGTTTTTGGCCACCAGAGAGCTTTGCTCCTCTTTCACCAATGTTTGTATCCCAACCTTCTGGAAGTGAATTAATGAAGTCTAACAAGTTAGCATTCTTTGCAGCTTCGTTAAGTTCTTCATCAGTTGCATCTGGTTTTCCATATAAAACGTTTTCCCTAATTGTTCCGCCGAATAAGAAGACATCTTGTTGAACAATTCCAATGTTTTGTCTAAGTGAATCTAATGTATATTCAGAAGTATCAACTCCATCTAAGAAGATGGAACCACCATTTTCATCTAAGAAATAGAATCTTGGAATTAAGTGACAAATTGATGTTTTACCACCACCTGACGGGCCTACGAGTGCGAGCGTTTTTCCTTTTTCTAATTTAAAGTTAACATCATTGAGAACTTCACCGCTCTTGTTGTATGCGAAATTTACGTGTCTAAATTCAAGGTCTCCATCAACGTGATCAAGAACCTTTGTTCCGTTGTATTTTGTTTCCTCTTCTTCCTCTAAAACTTTAACAAATCTTTCAAAGCCAGAAGAGCCACTTTCGAGTTGCTCCATAAACATAATTACTTGGTTAATTGGAGAGATAAAAAGTGAGACAGAAACAATGAATGTTGAGTACTCTGCAACAGCGAATGAATTGACCTCAAAATAGAGCAATAATCCACCAACTAAAATGATGACAACATTGAAGAAGTCAGTTATGAACTGAGAAATTGAAAAATAACGTCCCATTGAACCAAAAACTTGAGTTCTAACATCGGTGTATTCTTGGTTGCATTTTTCAAACTTTTCGCGCTCTAATTCGTCGTTAGTAAATGCCTTTGTAACTTTGATTCCAGAAATAGAATTTTCGAGTCTAACATTAATCTTTGCAGTAGCGATTCTTGTCTTTCTCATTGAGTCTCTAAATTGCATTCTGAAATAGAAAGTTACGAAGAACAAAAGAGGCACAACACCAAGTAAAATTAAACCTAAAATCCAGTTAATTAGAAGAAGATAAACAATACCACCAATAATTGTAAAACCAGCAATCAAAATATTTTCTGGTCCATGGTGTGCAAGTTCTGAGATCTCAAAGAGATCGTTTGTCATATTTGAAAGAACTGTTCCAGTTTCATGATTGTCGTAGTAAGAATATGGGAGTTTTTGAAGTTTTTCAAAGAGTTCTCTTCTCATATCAGCTTGCATCTTAACACCCATAACGTGTCCATAATATTGGACAAAGAAACGTAAAAGTGCTCTCACAACATAAATACCAACAAGTGAACATCCACCAATGATTACCATGTTAAGATTTTTGTTTGGAACCCAATCAGAAAGCATGTACTTTGTGATGACTGGATAACCCATTCCAATGATAGCGATAATAAATGACGCTATCATGTCTAACACAAATAAACCTTTGTATGGTTTGTAATATGAAAGAAACTTTTTAAACATATGGAAATATTATACTTTCTTTAAAAAGAAAAAGTTAGCACTATTTTTCTTAATAATTAAAAATTATTGCTTGCAACTATCGATTTACGTATAATTTTAGACAATATGTTTACTAGTTATTTATTCTTAGCAATTGCAGCTTTATTACCTGTCGCTGCAGCAATTATTTTTTTCTTTTTAAACAAAACAGGTTTTAACAAATTGCCTTATTGGG
>JAKSVH010000026.1 GCA_024408085.1 Bacilli bacterium
AAGTTGATGGTTTGTATTCAAATTATAAACAAGATGATGCCTTAACAAAGAATCTGGCTAAAAAATTTGGTGTCGAATCTTATAGATTAGATGACTTTATTCTTGAAGGCGGATCAATCCATGTTGACGGCGAAGGAACATGCCTTGTTACAAAGGCTTGCTTACTTTCTGAAGGAAGAAATCCACATTTAACTCAACTAGAAATTGAAGAAACACTCAAGATTTATCTTGGTGTTAAGAAAGTGATCTGGTTAGAACACGGAATTTATGAAGATGAAACTAATGAGCATGTCGACAATGTCGCTTGCTTCATTAAACCAGGTGTTGTCGCGCTTGCATGGACTAATGACAAAAATGATCCACAATACAAATTCTCTTCTGATGCATACAAAGTTCTAAAGAACTCAACAGATGCTCAAGGAAGACCGCTTGAAATTGTAAAAATAAAAGTTCCTTCTCCAATTTATATGTCGAAGAAAGAATCTAAAGGAATTACTGTTGGAAAATACAATGCAAAATCACGTGTGGAAGGAAATAGACTTGCAGCAAGTTATATTAACTTCTATCAAGGTGAAAAATTTGTCATTCTTCCAGCATTTGGAGTTCCAGAAGATAAGTTAGCAAAACAAACTTTGCAGAAACTTTATCCAGAGAAGGAAATCATTCAATTTAATACAAAAGAAATCTTGTTAGGCGGCGGAAACGTTCACTGTATAACAATGCAAATCCCATACAATAAGGAGTTCAAAAACCGAAATGAAAATTAAAGTTGCAATTACTCAAATGAGCTGCTCCTCAAACTACGAGGAAAACATCAAAAAAGCCGAGAAAATGGTGGAAAATTGTGCAAAAGCAGGCGCAAATGTTGTTCTTTTACAGGAACTTTTTTCCAATCTTTATTTCTGCCAAGTTGAAGATTATGACAAGTTTGCATTAGCTGAAAAAAGAGAAAAATCAAACCTTGTTGAACACTTCAAAAAAGTTGCAAAGAAATACAATGTTGTTCTCCCAATTTCATTCTTTGAAAAGTCAGGCGCAAACTACTTCAATTCACTTGTTATGATTGATGCGGACGGCAAAGATTTAGGAATGTATCGTAAAACACACATTCCAACAGGTGAATGCTATGAAGAAAAATTCTATTTCTCCCCAGGAGACACAGGATTTAAAGTTTTCAATACAAAATTTGGTCGTGTTGGTGTTGGAATTTGTTGGGATCAATGGTTCCCAGAAACAGCTAGAATTTTAGCTCTTAAAGATGCAGAAATTTTACTTTATCCAACTGCAATCGGCTCAGAACCAGTTTTGGTTCGTGATTCTATGCCGCATTGGCGTAACACAATGTGCGGTCACGCTGCCGCAAATATTATTCCTGTCTGTGCTTCAAACAGAGTTGGTGTTGAAACAGCAGGAAAATCATCAATGACTTTTCAAGGGTTCTCATTTATTGCAGATCAATACGGAAATGTTGTTGAAGAAATGGATAGAAAAGAAGAAGGATTTAAGATTCATGAATTTGATCTTGAATCCATTGACAAAGAAAGAGTTTCTTGGGGCGTCTTCAGAGATCGTAGACCTGAGTGCTACAAGGAATTAGTTGGTTACTCAAAAAATTTAGATGAATAAGAACGACAAAAAGAGAGAAATCCACAAAGGAAAAGTTAACCCAAATTCGATTAAAGAATTCAAGGTTAAAGAAGAGTGCGAACTCCTCTCTTTTTTGTTTGAAAAATTTCCAAACTTATCAAGAAACGCAGTTAAATCTATTCTCTCAGGACACTATGTTGGAGTGAATGGTGCACCGGTCTCTCAATACAATTTGAAGCTCTCAAATGACGATGTTGTAATTGTCTCAAAACAGCGAATTTCCCGCAAAAATCGCCGTGATTTACCGATTATTTTTGAAAATGACGAGTTCATTGTAATTGATAAACCAAGTGGATTATTGACTGTTCCAAGTGATAACGAAAAAGGCAGAACCGCCTATCGTATGGTTAATGATTATGTTCAACAAAAAGACAAACACAATCGTGTGTTCGTGGTGCATCGTTTGGATGAAGATACATCTGGAGTTTTGATGTTTGCAAAGAATCCAAAAATTAAAGACATTCTCCAAAAAGAGTGGGGCGAAATTGTTTTGGAAAGAGGCTACTATGCTGTTGTTGAAGGGGTAATGGAAAAACCAGAAGATAAATACGTTGATTATTTGAAAGAAAATGCTCTTAATTTGATGTATGTTTCAAATGATAGAGTTCACGGTAAAAAATGTGTTACTCAATACAAAGTATTGAAATCAAATAAACTCTATTCATTATTAGATGTCAAAATTGACACAGGAAGAAAAAACCAAATCCGTGTTCAACTTGGTCATAGAGGACATCACGTTATTGGTGATGATAAATATGGAGAACCGGCAGATCCAATCAAACGTTTAGGGCTTCATGCTTACAAATTGAAATTTGTTCATCCTGTAACAAAGAAAATTTATGAGTTTGAATCTAAAATGCCTGTTGAATTTGAAAATTTGTTCCATTAATTACTATTAGTTTTGGTTTAAAAAGTGCGTTCGCTACTGCGAGCGCTTTTTATCTAATTTAGCAAGAAGACCCCCGCTTCAAGCTCGCTAAGCGGTGGGATGAATTGCTAGCAAAAAAACAAAATAACACTATCATTTCATATGAAATGATAGTATAATATTAGTATGGTAAAGAGAATAAAGAAAGCTTACAAATTTCGCATCTATCCTAATACTTCTCAAAAACAACAAATTGAGAAAACTTTAGGCTGCGTTCGCCAAGTTTATAATGAATTTCTCGAAATGTGCATTGAAAAATATGCAGAAGACCCTTCTTTTAAATTAAGGAAATTTGATTTAATTAAGATTCTTCCTGATTACAAAGAAGGATATGAATACTTAAAAGAAGTTGATAGTGTTGCTTTGCAACAAGCCGTAATTCATTTGCATTCTGCATATATTAATTTTTTTGAACATAAGGGTTCTTTTCCAAAATTCAAATCTAAAAGAAATGATCATAGCTACACAACTATGAAAATCAACAATAACATCCGCTTTGATGGCAATGAAATCCAAATTCCTAAATTAGGCAGAGTTAAGGTTGTAGTATCTCGTTTGATGCCTGAATCATTTTCTTTTACCACAGTCACCGTCTCTAGAGTAGCAAATCAATATTATGTAACTCTTACTGGAGAAGAAGACAATCCAAATAGTGAATTATTTGACACATTAGAAAAACTAGATGTCAACAAATCAATTGGATTAGATTTTTCTTTAGCTCATCTCTATGTTGATAGCGACGGAAATCATGCTGATATGCCAAAGTATCTTCAAAACGAGTTGGAGAAGCTTGCTAAATTAACTAGAAAAGCTTCAAAATGCCAAAAAGGTAGCAAAAACTCGATTAAATCTTGGCAAAAGGTTAGAAAACTTCAACTTCATATTTCTAATTCTAGAAAAGATTTTTTGCACAAAGAATCTAGAAAAATTGCAAACAAATATGATTATGTTTTTGTAGAAAATCTTGATTTAAGCTCAATGCAATCCAAAGATACTAAAATGAAGTTGGGAAGAAATGTTTCTGATCGAGCGTTTGGAACTTTTGTTAATTTCCTAGATTACAAATTGAGATGGTTAGGAAAAGAACTTATAAGAGTTGACAGATACTTTCCATCTAGTAAAACTTGTAGCGATTGTGGCTATATTAATAACAATCTTGAGTTAAATGATAGAGATTGGGTTTGTCCAATTTGTGGCAAAAAGCATGATAGAGATGTTAATGCAGCAATAAACATCAAAAAAGAAGGAATAAGATTAGTACTCCAAAAACAATAGTGATATACTATTAAACCGTAGGAACTACGGGGTTAGCCTATTGATACTGAATCCTAACGGATTCTTGAGTAGGAATCCCCCATCTTCAAAACATTTAGTGTTTAAGTGGGGGTGGTTCAAGCTTATAATAATAAGGCAATGAGACAGTCGTTATTAAAACTAAAAGATTCATTACTATCAACATTACCTGTTTTGATAGTTGTTTTAGTTTTATACATCACAAAAGTTACACTTTTTGAACCAAATCAACTCTGGGTTTTCGCCATTAGTGTAGTTTTGGTTATTATTGGTATGTGGCTCTTTAACATGGGCGCAGAATCATCAATGTCTCGAATGGGCGAACTTATTGGTTCCTCTATTACCAAAAAGAGAAGCATGTTGATGCTTGTCATCATTTTCTTCTTGTTTGGTGCTTTGATAACAATGGCTGAACCAGACTTATCTGTTCTTGCAGATCAAGTTCCTATTGATAGCACAATCTTAACGGTTTGCATCGGTGTTGGCGTTGGTATTTTCTTAGTTATTGGTGCCATTAGAATATTGTTTGAAAAATCATTAACCTTATGGATTTTAGCGTTCTATGGGTTAATGTTTGCTTTATGTTGTTTGGTTGATTACTCATATGTTCCACTCTCTTTAGATAGTGGTGGTGTTACAACCGGACCAATGACAGTTCCATTTATTCTTAGTATTGGTATTGGTCTTGCCACGTCACGTTCTGGTAAGAAAACGGATGCTGATTCGTTCGGTTTAGTTGCTTTTTCATCTATTGGCCCTATCTTAGTTGTTTTAATTCTTTCAATTTTCTTAAAGAACC
>JAKSVH010000027.1 GCA_024408085.1 Bacilli bacterium
CCTTCTTTTGTTGGTATTAATCCAGCAGAAGTTTTATTAAAAATTTTAATGTTAAATTCCTTTTCTAATTGGGAAATATGCTGAGATACAGCAGGTTGTGTAAGATTTAAAATCTTGGATGCAGTAGTAAAACTCTTGAATTCAGAGACTGCAAGTAATGTTTCTAGTTTGTTATCTAATAAGTTCATATTCACTATTATAAGCAATTTTTATAGGAATGAAAGAATAAATTAATTTTTCTTATATTTACAATCTATATAATTTTGCTCATGGGGAAAACGAGTAAACGCTATATTTTTGAAGATATGCCTGTTCTTAAGGCTGTTTTAAAACTGGCTATTCCTTCAGTAATTGGCCAGTTAATTTTAGTTATCTACAATTTAGCAGATACTTTCTTTATTGGATTAGCATCAAATTCAGAATATTTCGTTTCAAGTGGTTTAACTAACGCACTCGTATCAGGTGTAGGCATTTGTACGCCTGTATTTATGATTATTAGCGCCATATCAAATTTATTTGGTATTGGAGCTGGATCTGTCATGTCTCGTAGTAGCGGAAAGAAAAACTACGCAAGACATGATAATGCTGCAGGATTTGCTATATATGGGTGCTTATTCTCGTTAATTATCTATTCATTACTCTCGCTTGCACTTGTTAATCCAATAACATCATTCCTTGCTAGCGGAGACGAAGCAATCATGGGTTATGCAAGAACATATATCATTGTTACAGTTGTTATATGTGGCATCCCTACTGGACTTAATACGTTATTCTCGCATTTACTACGTGCAGAAGGCAAATCATTTAATGCTTCAATTGGTATTGCCCTAGGTGGAATTTTAAATGTTGCACTAGATCCTTTATTCATGTTTGTTATTTGTGATATCAAGGATGCAGCATTAGCTGCTGCACTTGCAACAGGCGTTTCAAACATTATTGCACTTCTTTACTATGTCATTTACTACATTAAGCAAAAGAAAGAGATATACATTCCAATTAAATTCTCAAAAGATTACTTCAAAGAAGGTATTCCTGGGGAAGTTTTACGTATTGGTCTTCCAGCATGCTTAATGACACTATGTGAAAACATTTCATATATGGTTTTAGACTTCTTAATTGGTAGCTTTGCTGCCGAAGAAGCTACTAGACGTGCTGCTTTAGCAGGCGTAAGCGCTGCAAAGAAAGTTAATATGTTCGCTCATAGCATAGCAAGAGGCATGACACAGGGTGTCCTACCACTTATTGGTTACAATAAGAGCTCTGGTAAACGTCAACGCATGAAAAAGATTGTTTTTACATCTATGGGAATTACCACAGGCGTTGCAGTTATTTGTATGCTCGTTAATATTTTCCTTGCTCAACCACTTTCATCAATCTTCTTACATGAACAAAGTGCTCTTGAATTCTCGGGTTTATACTTGATCATTTTCTCAATAGGCGCACCATTCTCTGCTGTTGCCTATTCAGTTATTTCGTTCTTCCAGGCTGTTGGCAAAGCTTGGAGAAGCTTAATTTTAGCTTTACTTAGAAAAGGAATACTTGATATTCCATTAATGTTCATCATTCCTGTTATTTATAATAACGGAAAAGGAACAGGAATTGTTATGGCTACACCTATAGCAGATATTGTCTGCTGTATAGTAGCAGTTATTTTGTTTGCTTATTACCTTAAAAAGCATGGTAAAGATAAAGTTCATGTAACTAAAGGAGAAATACAAAATGAGCCAGCTAATTAAAAAGCAGTTAAAATCTAACTTCTTAAGATTTACTAAGGATGAATACAGCTATAAGAATGTATTTATTGAATCTTTCAAAGAAAAGCTTCCTTTATTTATTTCTCTCTTCTTCATGAACATTGTCTTATTTGTGCTTTCTGCAGGTACAGATTGCATCGTTTGGCTATTAAATGTGCCATACTGGTATTCATTATTAGCAAGAATACCTGTAATCATTTACGCTTTCCTATCTTTACAGGTTTGGAAAAACAAAGGTGGTTTAATTCTTGAAACATTCTTCCTTGTTTGTTCAGTCTTTACCCCTATTTGGTCAGCATTTATTGTAGTTTATTTAGTCTTTAGAACTTTTGTTCAAATGACTTTATATGACTAATATGCAAATTTTATTTGTTAAATATTTTTTGATATTCAGTTAATTTTTGTTTAAGCAACTTTTCATCAATTAATTTAGTTGAATAACTAGAAACATACGCAGGAGAAGTACTCCTTGCTGTTGCATACTCAACAACAGTTTTATTTACATCCGTACACAAAATAATGCCAATGCTAGGATTTTCGTTAGGTCTTTTATATTCTCGATCTAGTGCCTCAAGATAGAAATTCATTTTTGAAATATATTCAGGTATGAATTTGTCTATCTTAAGTTCAAAAGCTACCAAACATTGAAAAGCTCTGTTATAGAATAACAAATCTATATAATTATCAGTGTTGCCAACCGAAACCCTGAACTCTTTTGCGATAAAAGTAAAGTCCTTGCCGATTTCAAGAATGAAGTCCTTAAGATTCTCTACAATAGCTGTTTGTAAATCCTTTTCAGAATATTTATTTGGTAAATCAAGAAATTCCAAACAATAAGTATCAAGTATACGTGTATTTGGACAATCTTCTTCCCCTACAATTGGTAATTTATTTTCTGTTGTATCGCCAGATAACATGTATCTCTCATAATAATGACTGGCTATTTGTCTTTCGAGTTCTCTTTTTGAATAATTATTTTTGATACACAAACGTATGTAAAATTCTTTTTCTTCCATCGATGATTTGTGAGAAAAAATAAGGATATTATTTGTCCAACTAATTTGTCGCACCAGTGGTGAGACAATTATATTGTCTCTATATGTCTCATAAAACTGTATCATTCTATATAAACCAGATCTTGTAAATCCAATTAATTCAGGATAGACTTTAGAAATTTTTTGAGCCAACATTTCTATAACCTTAGTGCCCCATTGTTTTTCTTTAATTTTATTTGACAAGAATTTTCCTAACTCAAAATATGCTAATATTTGTTCTTCGTTAGCTTTTCGATATGCATTATCCCTATGATTCTGAATAATAGATAACACTTGTATAATATCTTTGTTGTCAATAGCGTTATCCTTTTGAACAATTTCAGAATTAATTGGTAATAATTCTTGTTTCATAGAAGAACCTCCTAAGGTATGAGAGAAAAAAAGAATTTAGTGCATCATGCACTCAATCCTTCTCTCTTCGTTCCTTGGTAATATTATATCAAAATTAAGACTGAAAATGAAGATGAAAATAAAGAAAATAAATTATATAAAATATAATTTAAAATCGTAGGTATTAAATATAAAAAAACAAAGTTTATTATATTTAATACACTTTTAATTTTGCTAATAAAAAAACAAGGAATTATTTCTCTTCCTTGCCTATTGGAATTCAATAGCTTTAAGTTTCAGAATTCCGTCAGATAAACCGACCGATGTGCTCCTCATAAGTTGTTTAAGTTGGAGCCCGCGTAGTTAGATGTCGAACCAGGTCTTAGCTCTATTAAAGCACATCTAACTTTTTCCTAAGTACAAAGAGACCAACTTAGGAAACATGTTCTCGTGGAGAACTAGGTGTTTGAGCTCCTTCAGCGACATTAACGTTCTGTCCTTAGTGTACTAAGGTTAACACTGACACTGATACATAGTTGAATTTTAATTGTATCAGCTGCGCGTCCTGTAGTCATTAGCTACCGGTTTCCTATTTGCTCATGTCTGGCTCCGGGATTACGCATACAAGCTCTAACTCTGCTACCGGTTAATATCACAAGTGATATCAGGGAGGATAATTCAACCACGAACTAATGAAGTTCACTCCAGCAATTCTAACATAGACAGCTTTAATGTCCCGAACTGGGTATCAACGTCCCTTTAATTGCTTTTAACTTACTTATAAGAGAATTTCATTACTATTCTCAGGTAAGTTTGAAGTACTGCACTCTCTT
>JAKSVH010000028.1 GCA_024408085.1 Bacilli bacterium
TCGTAACAAGGTAGCCGTATCGGAAGGTGCGGCTGGATCACCTCCTTTCTAAGGATAAACGGAAGCACGTTTGGAGTATTGTTTAGTTTTGAGAGGTCTTGTGGGGCCTTAGCTCAGCTGGGAGAGCGCCTGCTTTGCACGCAGGAGGTCAGCGGTTCGATCCCGCTAGGCTCCATTGAATCGAAAGATTCAAAGATTGTCCATTGAAAATTGAATATCTATATCAAATTCCACGATTCAAGAAATTGAATTGTAGATAGTAACAAGAAATAAACCGAAACGCTGTGATTTAATGAGTTTAAGGTCAACAGACCAAAATAAGGTTAAGTTAATAAGGGCGCACGGTGGATGCCTTGGCACTAGAAGCCGATGAAGGACGTGACTAACGACGAAATGCTTTGGGGAGTTGTAAGTAAACATTGATCCAGAGATGTCCGAATGGGGGAACCCGGCATGTAATGCATGTCACTCATTACTGTTAAGGTAATGTAGAGGAAGACGCAGTGAACTGAAACATCTAAGTAGCTGCAGGAAGAGAAAGCAAACGCGATTACCTTAGTAGCGGCGAGCGAAAAGGTAAGAGGGCAAACCGATGTGTTTACACATCGGGGTTGTAGGACTGCGTTGTGGGACGACAAGATTATAGAAGAATTACCTGGGAAGGTAAGCCAAAGAGAGTAACAGCCTCGTATTCGAAATAGTCTTTAACCCTAGCAGTATCCTGAGTACGGCGAGACACGAGAAATCTCGTCGGAATCTGGGAGGACCATCTCCTAACCCTAAATACTCTCTAGTGACCGATAGTGAACCAGTACCGTGAGGGAAAGGTGAAAAGCACCCCGGGAGGGGAGTGAAATAGAACCTGAAACCGTGTGCCTACAACAAGTTCGAGCCCGTTAATGGGTGAGAGCGTGCCTTTTGTAGAATGAACCGGCGAGTTACGATATGATGCGAGGTTAAGTTGAAGAGACGGAGCCGTAGGGAAACCGAGTCTTAATAGGGCGACTTAGTATCATGTCGTAGACCCGAAACCATGTGACCTACCCATGAGCAGGGTGAAGGTGAGGTAAAACTCACTGGAGGCCCGAACCAGGGCACGTTGAAAAGTGCTTGGATGACTTGTGGGTAGCGGAGAAATTCCAAACGAACTTGGAGATAGCTGGTTCTCTCCGAAATAGCTTTAGGGCTAGCGTCGATGTTAAGTCTCTTGGAGGTAGAGCACTGTTTGATTGAGGGGTCCATCCCGGATTACCAATATCAGATAAACTCCGAATGCCAACGAGATATAATCGGCAGTCAGACTGCGAGTGCTAAGATCCGTAGTCGAAAGGGAAACAGCCCAGACCACCAGCTAAGGTCCCAAAATATATGTTAAGTGGAAAAGGATGTGGGGTTGCACAGACAACTAGGATGTTAGCTTAGAAGCAGCTATTCATTCAAAGAGTGCGTAATAGCTCACTAGTCGAGTGACCCTGCGCCGAAAATGTACCGGGGCTAAAACATATTACCGAAGCTGTGGATACCTTTTAGGTATGGTAGGAGAGCGTTCTATGTGTGATGAAGGTGTACCGTGAGGAGCGCTGGAACGCATAGAAGTGAGAATGCCGGTATGAGTAGCGAAAGACAGGTGAGAATCCTGTCCACCGTATGACTAAGGTTTCCAGGGGAAGGCTCGTCCTCCCTGGGTTAGTCGGGACCTAAGGAGAGACCGAAAGGTGTATCCGATGGACAACAGGTTGATATTCCTGTACTAGAGTATATAGTGATGGAGGGACGCAGTAGGCTAACTAAAGCGTGCGATTGGAAGTGCACGTCTAAGCAGTGAGGTGTGATATGAGTCAAATGCTTATATCTATAACATTGAGCTGTGATGGGGAGCGAAGTTAAGTAGCGAAGTTAGTGATGTCACACTGCCAAGAAAAGCTTCTAGCGTTAATTATACTCTACCCGTACCGCAAACCGACACAGGTAGTCGAGGCGAGTAGCCTCAGGTGAGCGAGAGAACTCTCGTTAAGGAACTCGGCAAAATGGCCCCGTAACTTCGGGAGAAGGGGCGCTGGCTTTAAGTCAGCCGCAGTGAATAGGCCCAAGCAACTGTTTATCAAAAACACAGCTCTCTGCTAAATCGTAAGATGATGTATAGGGGGTGACGCCTGCCCGGTGCTGGAAGGTTAAGAGGAGCGCTTAGCATTAGCGAAGGTGTGAATTGAAGCCCCAGTAAACGGCGGCCGTAACTATAACGGTCCTAAGGTAGCGAAATTCCTTGTCGGGTAAGTTCCGACCCGCACGAAAGGCGTAATGATTTGGGCACTGTCTCAACGAGAGACTCGGTGAAATTTTAGTACCTGTGAAGATGCAGGTTACCCGCGACAGGACGGAAAGACCCCATGGAGCTTTACTGCAGTTTGATATTGAGTATCTGTACCACATGTACAGGATAGGTAGGAGCCTATGAAATCGGGACGCTAGTTTCGGTGGAGGCGTTGTTGGGATACTACCCTTGTGTTATGGCTACTCTAACCCAGATAGGTTATCCCTATCGGAGACAGTGTCTGACGGGCAGTTTGACTGGGGCGGTCGCCTCCTAAAAGGTAACGGAGGCGCCCAAAGGTTCCCTCAGAATGGTTGGAAATCATTCGCAGAGTGTAAAGGCAGAAGGGAGCTTGACTGCGAGACCTACAAGTCGAGCAGGGACGAAAGTCGGGCTTAGTGATCCGGTGGTTCCGCATGGAAGGGCCATCGCTCAACGGATAAAAGCTACCCTGGGGATAACAGGCTTATCTCCCCCAAGAGTTCACATCGACGGGGAGGTTTGGCACCTCGATGTCGGCTCGTCGCATCCTGGGGCTGTAGTCGGTCCCAAGGGTTGGGCTGTTCGCCCATTAAAGCGGCACGCGAGCTGGGTTCAGAACGTCGTGAGACAGTTCGGTCCCTATCCGTCGCGGGCGTAGGAAATTTGAGAGGATCTGCTCCTAGTACGAGAGGACCAGAGTGGACTTACCGCTGGTGTACCAGTTGTCTTGCCAAAGGCATCGCTGGGTAGCTATGTAGGGAAGGGATAAACGCTGAAAGCATCTAAGTGTGAAGCCCACCTCAAGATGAGATTTCCCATGATTTTATATCAGTAAGAGCCCTGAGAGATGATCAGGTAGATAGGTTAGAAGTGTAAGTGTGGTGACACATGTAGCGGACTAATACTAATAGCTCGAGGACTTATCCAAAAAAGAAACGAGTCAATATTGACAGCGAGTCGGTTTCTTGTTAGAATATATAGGTATTCAATTTTGATTGGATAATCAATCATAGTTAAGTGACGATAGCCTAGGAGATACACCTGTTCCCATGCCGAACACAGAAGTTAAGCCCTAGCACGCCTGATGTAGTTGGGGGTTGCCCCCTGTTAGATATGGTAGTCGCTTAGCA
>JAKSVH010000029.1 GCA_024408085.1 Bacilli bacterium
TTTTAACGAAAAGTAAACAAAAATCGGGTCATACGAAGATTAGCTTCTATGACTATGAATGAGCCATATGAGAAAGAAATCTCACATGGCTCTTTTTAATTATAAAAATAAAAAAATGGTGTCGGTCACAATATGTTATTTCAATATTGCTAGCACCTGCGATTCACTTTTGGAATCTGCTGAGTATATATTACTAATTTTTATATTTATTACAAGTGAAATCTTTATAAATCTGTGATAACCAATAGAATTAGATAAAAAAACAAGTCACTAGTGACTTAAAAATATTTTCAGCGGTTTTGCGAATTTGCCCTGCATATTGTATATAGGAGGACTAAAATTCTATGAACAATAATACAGAAAAGAAAAATTTAAGACTTGGTTCTTTTCATACAACTTTTGAAGGGAGTGAAAGTGGCCATCCAGGAATGATTTATTGGACTGATGATGAACACAATTTATATTTAGCCATTACAACAGGTAGTTCTGAGTATAATGATGATCATTTCGAAAAGCTAACAATTAGAACAGAAAGCGGAGTCGAACATTCTTTTGTGAATAAAAGACCTTTTTTGGGAAGAAGAAAAGATTTTGCCAGAACCGAACTCAGTGATATGCATTTTTCAATTAATGACTTAGATATTCTTTTGAGAGTTACAGCAAGAGATCCTCGCGAAGGAACAAGAATTCGCTCAAAAGATCGCAGAACTGCAAAAAGAGCAAAATTTGATATAAAAAAGCTCCTTTTCAGGAGCAAATAGTCCGGCCGTGATCGGTCCTACTGACTAGTAATATTATTACATTTTATTTTTAAAAAGCAATCTTATTTTTGAAAATATTTTTTTGAAATTTAAAGATTAATTCGACCAATTTTAAACTAGTCAATTTCGACCGGTTTAGACCCACCGATTTCGGGCGGTCTGAGTAATTATTACAAACAAAAGAAAGGAAACATTTAAATATTGTGCTGTGTCTTAATTTAGGTTATAATTTAGCCACAAGAGGATTAACTTATGAATATAATTCCAATGAGAGATCTTAAAAATACTGTCAATATTGAAAAATTATGTGCAATGACAAAAGCACCTGTTTTTGTAACTAAAAATGGTTATGGAAAACTTGTGGTCATGGATATCGAATGCTTTGAAAGAATACTTGATCAAGCATATGAGGCAAGAGAACTTAAAAAAGGAATGAAAGATATTGAAGAAGGCAAAGTAAGAAACGGTAACGATGTTTTGAATGATTTAAAAACAAAATATGGACTCTGAATTTTCTGAAATTGCTGAAAAAGACCTAAATGATACAAAAATCGGGTCATACGAAGACTAGCTTCTATGACATATTAGATTTTCCTTATTAAAATTGTAAAAATTTTATATGAACTATTTTCTATTAAAGTGTTAGAATGTTAGCATGGTAAATTTAATAAGAAAAATCTTTATTAAAGATTATAAAAATGTTAAAGACAAAAAAGTTCGTGAAAAACATGGACTTGTTGCCTCTATTGGCGGCATTATCGTTAACATTATTTTATTTGGAGTTAAGTTCTTGATTGGTTTACTCGCTGGATCAAGAGCTATTATTTCAGATGCAATCAATAACTTAACTGATTTAGTTAGTAACATTGTTTCTTTATTTGGTTTTAAGATTGCATCCAAACCTGCAGACAAGAAACATCCTTATGGACATGAACGTGTAGAGTACGTTACAGGCATGATTGTTTCTTTTATCATTATTGCGGTCGCAATTGTGCTTGGTTACACATCTATCATGGCTTTAATCAACCATGATGTTAATGTAACATTCACAATTGCATCCTTTATAGTCCTTGGAGTGGCAATCATCGGAAAGATACTTCTTGGTTTATTCTATAGAGGTATGGGAAAGGCGATTGATTCAGTTAGCTTGAAGGCTAATATGCAAGATTCAATTAACGATGCCGTTTCAAATGGAGCAGTTTTAGTCACTGCAATCATTATTTACTATTTCCCAGATTTGTGGTGGCTTGATCCTGCAGTTTCTATTGCAGTGGCACTTTTCATCCTTTACTCTGGTATCAAACTTGTTATGGAGACAACTTCTCCACTTATTGGGTTAACTCCTGATAGTGACTTTGTTAAATCAATTCTTAAAGATGTTAAGTCATACAAAGGTGTTCTTGGAATTCACGACTTGGTCGTTCATTCCTATGGCGAGACTAAAATCTTTATCACCCTTCATGTTGAGGTTGATGCATATGTTGATGTAATGTTATCCCATGACTTAATTGATAACATTGAAAGTGAAGTTGGAAATAAGTACGGAATCGAACTTACAATCCATATGGACCCTATCGATACAAAGAACCCAGAACTAGTGGTTTTGAAAGAAATAATCGCGAAAACGCTAGGAAAATTCAATAAAGAACTCACTTTCCATGACTTAAGAATGGTCAAAGGACCAACACATACGAATGTCTTATTTGATGTTGTGATCCCACTCGGAAGTAACATGAATCAAGACGAAGTAGTGGAAGCACTTAAAGAAGCAATTTCTAATAAAGATTCAAAGTATAAAACAGTTATTAAGATAGATAACAGTTCCATTCATTAAAAAAAAGACGTGTAATCACGTCTTTTTTGAAACAAGTACGATTGTGGCACAAATGGTGTCACAAATTAAAATAAAGTAAATCTATAAGATTAATGTGTTAAAATAAAAGTTATGAATAACGAATTATTACTTAAACTTGAAAGAGTATCTAGAGATAGAGAC